>JAZNXM010000001.1:0-1561 GCA_045593865.1 Acetatifactor sp.
GTGGAAAAGGTGGAAGGTGATCTGGTGGATAACAGTGAGCTCATAGCAGAAGAGGATGAGGAATAAGTTTGAAAGAAACTTTCAAAGGACGCATTAATGCAGTTTCACAAGCGAAGCTTGTAAAACTGCAGGAAAGAGGAATAAATGAAAATCGTATTTATGGGAACGCCTGACTTTGCGGCAGGTGCATTAAAAGCCTTGATTGCAGCTGGTCATGAAATCACTGCGGTTGTGACGCAGCCGGACAAAGCAAAGGGGCGAAGCAATAAATTAATGTTTACGCCGGTAAAAGAGTGCGCACTTGCATATAATATACCTATAATGCAGCCTCGCAGGATCAAAACCCAGGAAGCAATCCAGGAATTGAAGCAGTATGAGGCAGATGTGTATGTGGTAGCTGCCTTCGGTCAGATCCTTTCTCAGGAAATTCTGGACATGCCCAGATACGGCAGTCTGAATATCCATGCGTCCCTGCTGCCCAAGTATCGCGGAGCTTCTCCCATTCAGCATGTGATCATCAATGGTGAGCAGGAAACCGGTATAACGATCATGCAGATGGATGCGGGAATCGATACCGGCGATATGCTTTATAAAAAAACAATTGCCATTGAAGATACAGACACCTATGAGACCTTACACGATAAGCTGATGGTGCTTGGGGGTGAGGCCATTGTGGAGGCACTGACTCTTCTGGAAGACGGTGAACTCGTTCCGGAGAAACAGGATGATTCTCTGAGCAGTCATGCTTCTTTGATCAGCAAAGAGATGGGAAGAGTGGACTTTACAATGGAAGCATGTGCTATTGAGCGTCTGATAAGGGGATTGAATCCCTGGCCCAGTGCATACACTGCCTATAAAGGCAAGCAGCTGAAAATCTGGGCTGTTTCCGTGGAAGCGTGTAAGGCAGGAAAGTGTCTGGCAGATTGTGCAAATGCAGCGGATGGCACTGCAGAGTGTATGGAAGGTGTGAAGGATCCTGTAGAAAGTGAAGCTGCGGCAAGAAGTTCGGAACCTGGTACGGTTGTGGAAGTGACCAAAAACACGATTAAGGTTGCTACAGGAAAAGGGCTTCTGTGTATCAACGAACTTCAGCTGGAAGGAAAAAAGAGAATGAGTACCCACGATTTTCTGCTGGGTGTAAAGGTGCAGCCGGGAGATATGCTGGGAGTGTGAGAAGAAGAACATTCTTCTCAAGACAGTATGTATGGAGGGACAATATGGTTTTATTATACGGAATGGGATATGGTTATGGCTACGGTTACAGCTGGACCTATCTTCTCGTAATTATCGGCCTGATTATCTCCCTGGCTGCTTCAGGCATGGTTAAGAGTACTTACAGTAAGTATGCCAAGGTAAAAAGTAAGAACGGGATCACAGCTGCCCAGGCAGCCCAGACCATTCTTCAGGGGGCCGGAATCTATGATGTGAGCATCCAGCATATCTCAGGTAACCTGACGGATAACTATAATCCAACCACAAAAGTTCTGAATCTTTCGGATTCCACCTACGGGTCCACTTCCGTGGCAGCCATAGGTGTAGCAGCCCATGAATGCGGACATGC
>JAZNXM010000002.1:0-2793 GCA_045593865.1 Acetatifactor sp.
CTAATGACTGCAGTAAACGCGGTCCTGCCGATTATATTATTGATATTACTTGGATATATTCTGAAGAAGAAAAATTTTATATCAGAAAATTTTGTGAAAACGGGCAATAAGCTGGTGTTTAAGATACTGCTGCCGTGTATGTTATTTATTAATGTCTATAATATTGAAAGCTTTTCTGTGATTCGTTGGGATATTGTAACATATGCATTATTGGTGGCATTACTCATTTTTGCCTTGGGGCTGGTTACCGCAGTACTGACGACAAATGTACCGGAGAGAAGAGGGGTGATTCTGCAGTGTACATTTCGCAGTAATTTTGCCATTATCGGTCTTCCGCTGGCAGAGGCTCTGGGAGGAAGTGAGGCAGTAGGCGTTGCTGCTGTGATTTCAGCCTTTTCTATTCCGTTGTTTAATATGCTGGCTGTGATCTCGCTGTCCATATTTGTGGATAAATCAGGAAAAAACGGCATCAAAGGTGTATTAATCAATATTGCGAAAAACCCGTTGATTATAGGCGTTGCACTGGGACTTGTGTGTCTCGGAATCCGGGCATTTCAGGTGGAAATGTTGGGAGAGGTGGTATTTGCACTAAATAAGCAGACGAAATTTTTATATACTGCAATCAATAATCTGAAAGTCATTGCTTCGCCGTTGGCCTTGATCGTATTGGGGGGACAGTTTGAGTTCTCCGCAGTGAAAGGATTGAAAAAGGAAATTGCAGTAGGTACTGTATGGCGCATTGTGCTGGCACCAATTCTGGGAATCGGAGGTGCAATACTTCTGAGCACATATACCGGTCTTTTATCATGCGGTGTCAATGAGTATCCGGCGCTGGTGGCATTATTTGGTTCTCCGGTAGCGGTATCCAGTGCGGTCATGGCAGGATCCATGAAAAATGACGAGCAGCTTGCAACCCAGCTGGTAGTGTGGACAAGTATCTGTTCCATTGTAACCATTTTCCTGCTGGTGTGCGCCCTGATGGGAGCGGGATTGCTGGCGGGGTAGCAGCTGTATGAAAAAATACCGCTCGTTACAGGCAATGTTATTTAGTTAATGTTTAAAAAAAAGAATTGGAGCTGTCGGTTAATGTGAATTTTTAACCATTTCAGCTTCCAAAGAAAGAACTCCCACAAAAATCAATGTTTTTCATGCATTGCATTTTTGTGGGATGTTTTTTGTTTCAATAAACTTTAAATGGATTCCTTATTTTGGGGTGCACTAAATAAACCTTTGGTGACGGATTGGCACCTTTTTTCTTAAGCGGCTGTCTGCACCTTTTTTCCTTCAAACTTCTGGATCTCACCATGCAGAAAACGGTGGTATTTATTCAGATTCCTGCCTATGGCATACAGCAGGAATTCCTTATATACTTTCTCTGAAGAACGATAGTTGAACCTGCGGAAGTCCTCATTTTCTTTGATGTCGCCAAAATGGCCTTCTGTCTGGATGGAACGGATCTGGCGGTTCAGGATCCCTTTTTCACTTAAGATATTTGCATGGGTTTCCTCTTTTAGATCCTCCCACCGCTCATTGATCTTCATGACCTTGTTCTTATCTGCATCTGTCTCCTCATTGTATTTATACAGGCATTTTGCCTTGTGCGGGCATTCGTTACAATCTGCACATCCGTAAACTTCAAAGGTCTGGTCGTATCCGTCCTGCTTCTTTGTTTCTGTGCGGATGTTGCGAAGCTCCCGACCATCCTGGCACACATAATAGACCTCATCTTCGAAAGTCTCACGCTTCATGTTATAGTACTTGCCGATATCCTCCGCATATGCACGGTTTTTTCTCTTTTCATGATCCTGAAGCTTGATGTAACTCTTAATACGGTTTTCTTTCAGGAAAAGCAGATTTTTTTCACTGCAGTAGCCACTGTCAGCTGTAGCTGCTTCCGGATAGCTGCCAAAAGCAGTTTTGTGCTTTTCCAGTACGGGGATCAGGGTATTATAGTCCGTTCTGTCGCTGCTGATATAGCTGTGGATGATAAAGTAATTCTCCACGGCAATCTGGACATTATATGCAGGTTTTAGCTGACCATTCAGCATGTGATCTTCTTTCATACGCATAAAAGTCGCTTCCACATCCGTCTTGGAGTAGCTGTTACGGTCCTTGCCCATGATCTCGAAGCATTCCTTGTACTGCATCAGACGCTCCCCACATTCCTCCAGTTCTTCGTAAAGCTGTTGAATTTCCGGTTTGCGTTTTCCTTTTCCGGTTACAAAGGTGATCCCCTCTCCATTGGCAATCTTTGTAAGATTGGTTTGCAGTTTCAGGAGTTCCAGCGGGGAACAGGAATCAATCTCTATCAGGGTGTTGTTGGACAGCTTTTTTTGCTTCGTAAGCTTGCGGGAACGGTTCTTTTCGATGACTTCCCGTACCTTATCCATCCCTTCAATGATGAACATCCGGGCATCTCCCAGTTCATACTTGGTATCATAACCGTTTTCAGCCAGAAATGTATTGTATTTTTTATAAAGGGCATCTATGGTATCAAGCAGTCCTGCCAGGTGATAATTGATGGTGCCACGCCATACAAAGGTATAACGATTGGCATTGGCTTCTATCTTGGTTCCATCAATGAACAGTTCTTTCAGCGTGATCAGTCCTTCCTTTTCCAGCCGGCGAAGAAACTGGTAGTGCAGGTCATCTAGAATCTCAGGAGTCAGCTTTTCCCCTTTGAAATCGTAAAAAGCATCTCTTTTAGGCTGCTGGCCCTTGGCAAGCCAGATAAAAGCCAGGTCTCTTTCACACAATTCTACAATGCGGTCAACAGCACGGACACCACGCATG
>JAZNXM010000003.1:0-7301 GCA_045593865.1 Acetatifactor sp.
TTCTGTCTGTTTGCCTATACCTGTCTGATTGGTATGATCAGCTTTTCCGAAATTGCGGCTGTCCGAATCAGCCGAAAAAAATCTTTCCTCAACGGCGTGCGTATTCTGGGTCTGTTCATTGCTGCCTTTGGTATCCTCTGCTCTATTGCAGGACTGGATCTGGGCAACCTGTGGGCGATTTCCGACCTTGGCAATATTCTGATTGTATTTGCCAATATTCCACTGCTTTACCTGGGTGCTGATTATGTATTCAAGGCTACAAAGCACTATAAGCGGGAAGACGGTGATAAGTTCGACTCCTCCGTGATTGGAACCGAGTGTGAATATTGGGACAGCAGAGAATGATATCTGCCAGCTTTATCTATGAAAACAGGCAGTGCATCCCCCCCACACGGCAAAGTCGGTTTTTTCGTATTTTTATAAAAACATGTCAAAATATTCATAGTCTGACGCAATATTTTATTATATACTTTTTCGTGATTATATAAACTGGTTTTTATTTGGTCTAAAATGCAATTTGACCAATTAATCAAAATCAATAAACCTATGAAAAGGAGATACCATGAAAACATTTAATTCACACGAATACATGCGCTTTAAAGCAAGCAACACTACCCCTGCCCTGCGCTATGATTATAGCCAGGATTTTGAAGCATGGCAAAAGGAAGCACGCAGCAAACTGAATGAACTGCTGGGACTGCCTTTTGAACGCTGCGAAGATAAATTTGAAATAACTTCCGAAAAGCAGTGTCCGGAATACACACATCTGGAGTTCAACTACCAGAGTGAAGAAGGCTATTATGTAGCCTGCGATATGCTGATTCCTGCCGGAATAAAGAAGCCCCTTCCTACCGTTATTTGTCTTCAGGGACATTCTTCCGGCAAACATATTTCCGTAGGTGTCCCCAAATTTGAGAGCGATCCCAAGACCATTGCCGGCGGCCGCGATTTCGCTGTCAGAGCCGTAAAAGAAGGCTTCTGCGCCATTGCATTGGAACAAAGATACATGGGTTCTGCCGGTCAGAACGAAAAAGGCTCACCGGCCTGTCTTTCTAATAACGAAGCCATGGGAACCCTGCTGCTTGGCCGCACCGCTATCGGAGAACGTGTGTGGGATATTCAAAGACTGATTGATGTCATGGAAAAACACTTGACTCAGTATGTAGACCCTGACCGAATTATTTGCATGGGTAATTCCGGCGGCGGTACTGCTACCTTCTATGCTTCCTGTGTGGATGAAAGAATCTACTTATCCATGCCTTCCTGTGCAGTTTGTACATATGAGGATTCCATCATGGCTGTGTATCACTGCCCCTGCAATTTTATTCCGGGCATCCGCAAATACTTTGACATGGGCGACTTAGGCGGTCTGATTGCTCCCAGAAGACTCAATCTGGTATGTGGTATTGAAGATTTTATCTTCCCTGTTGCAGGTGTTGAAAAAAGCTATGAGCTTATCCAGAATATTTACAAAAAGCTGGGCAAGGAAGAACGCTGCAATCTGATAAAAGGTAATGGCGGACATCAGTTCTATCCGGATGAGGCATGGCCGGTTGCTCATAAGATGATGGAGAAATAAGGAAACCACATAGATAATGGCGTATATGATTTGAAATCATATACGCCATTTTATCTGTTCTATCTTCATCGATATATTTTTACGTCTGCGCTGATTTTACCTTTTTTGGTCTCATACTTTACACCGGCATAAATGAATTTGCCGAACCCACGCAGATTGATCACATCGCCTTCCTTTAATGTTCGGGAGTTGTTCTCACAGAGTCTGCCATTTACATAGACTTTCCCGGCTCTGAACTGATCCAGTATCTCATTTCTCGACTGATTGTATACTTTAGCCAGACAGGCATCCAGACGCAGGGAAGGCAGCAATACCTCTCTGCTCTCCGGTGTGTCCTGAGGCAGTTGAGTCAATTCCGTAACTATGCTGCATTTAACTGGGGTATGTCTTACCTTGACCAGATTCGTACAAATATACTCTGCAATATTATCCAGGCAGAAAAGATATGCTTCCTTATCTGCGGTTCGGATATCACCCAACGTACTTCTTTCAATCCCCAGATTCATCAAGGCTCCCAGAAAATCTCTGTGAGATAAGACTTCTGCAAATTTAGGTGCCATGGGTTTGATCTGTACACAGACGATTGGGTACTCCTCCTCGTAACCCAGTTCTTGCGGCGAACCGAATCGCAGGACTTTTCTTTCTGCGGTCTCCATACCTCCCCAGAGCTTGCCGGAAACATATCGCAGGTCAGCCTCCGCTCTCCAGAAAACATCCTGTTCGCTCAAGCCCAGAAAGCCCGAAAAGGTATAGATGCTCTGCTTGAAAGATTTATCAGCCAGATCCTTGATTCTGTTTTTCAGCTGCTGCTCTTCTTTCTGTGATTCCAGAGCCATCTCTTATCATACCTTTCTAATATATGCTTTAAGCAAATCTACACAAAATGATATTGGGGCAATACTTTATTTACACAAAACTGATCCATTCTTCCTTAGGTGCTTTCGTTTTCACGACGCTGCTTGCATGGAGGATGGGACCTTCCCCCTGATAATCCTTCCAGTATTCCTTGCGGATAGTGGCAGTTACCTCTACCCAATCTTTTTCCTTCAGACTTCCTGCCCCTGCATATTCACACGCAAATCCCAGAAATGCCATATCATCCGCACAGCAGGTCATTGCCATACGTCCCGGCACGAAATATCCCTTAGGGAAATCATCAGGAATCAGTACCATACCTTTAAAACGAATGGTCTTGCCCACATATCGTTCCAGATGATCCAGTGAATCCAGATACCAGATACCGTAACCATGATTATCCAGCTCGATAATCTCCTGTTCTAAATCGTAAGGCAGATCCTCTTCAAATATTTCGTCAATCTCACCGTTGGCATCCTCAAAGATAACGTCGGCGGTCTGGTTCACGGCCTTAATATTTCTGCGATAGGAAGCCAGATCCTCGATACCATCGCAACGGTTGAAAATGATCATTTCACTCTTTCTTACCATTTCAGCCAGCAGGGAACGCATATTGTTGTAGTACATCGGAAAGGTAGAACCATCGATGCAGGTAATCTGCTGTTCCATCTTCCAGTGCCACGGAAGCTTCACATTTTTGAAATTCCACATGCCGTTATACTCAATGATGATACGCTCCGGACTGTACTTCTTTTCCAGCTCCAGAAGATAATCCGTATTGAAATCCTCTTCCTCTTCAATCCATTCCACTACGGAGTTGGTCTTCTTAAGTAATGCCGCCTCATACTCCATTTCACCGTCTTCACAGGCAATGATCAATGTCTTTCCCTTGATACAGAAGTAAGGCTGCGCCAATGTATAAGTGATAAATTCTGTTTTACCACTCTCCAAAAAACCATTTATCATGTAAACGGGTTTCATAACCTACCTCTTTCTGTGCCTTTCGCAAGCCGCTTGCGAAACTGCGTTGATCCATTATACTCCAAAAAGGTCTGCCAGCTTGTCTTGCTTCATTTTGGAACCGATTACACACAGCTTACCGGTTACTTGTGCTTTGCCGGTTCTGATATCATGCTCTTCCGGAACGTAATCAAAATAAATCCAGGTTCCGTCTTCAGCAGGCACCATACCCTTGGAACGTAAAATCATGCCGTAATCGCCGCTGTCAAGAGCCGTAAGGATGTTCTCAACCTCTTCCTTGCTGAATACCTTGGGAGTTTCGACACCCCAACTTGCAAATACTTCATCTGCATGATGATGCCCATGATGGTCGTGATCGTGATGGTGGTGGTCATGGCAGCCGCAGGTGCAGTTCTCATCATGGTCATGGCAATGCTCATGCTCTTGGTCGTGGCAGCCGCAGGTACAGTTCTCATCATGGTCATGATGAGCAGAATGCTCGTGATCGTGCTCATGCTCGTGATGATGCTGGTCATGGCAGCCACAGGTGCAGTTCTCATCGTGGTCATGATGATGTTCATGGGTGTGAGCATGTTCCAGCAGCGCCTCCATCATATCCTCCAGCTTGTCCTCACCCTCGATTGTCTCCAGAATATCCTTGCCATCCAACTGATCCCACGCAGTGGTAATGATAGTCGCTTCTTTATTATATTCACGAATCATTTCGATACAGGTATTCAACTTCTCCTGAGAAATCTTACCGGTTCTGCTCAGGATGATAGTACCTGCATGCTCAATCTGATTTACAAAGAACTCACCAAAGTTTTTGATATACATCTTGCACTTTGTAGCATCAACAACTACGACAGTACTGTTGATCTGCACATCCACGTCCGCAGCCACATCCTCAACTGCCTTTACAACATCGGAAAGCTTACCAACCCCTGATGGCTCAATTAGAATCCTCTCCGGCGTATACGTAGCCAATACTTCCTTCAAAGAAGCTCCGAAATCGCCTACCAGAGAACAGCAGATACAGCCGGAATTCATTTCCTTGATTTCAATACCGGCTTCCTTCAAGAACCCACCATCAATCCCAATTTCACCAAATTCATTCTCGATCAGTACCACTTTGGAATCCTGTAAAGCTTCCTTCAATAATTTCTTGATTAAAGTGGTCTTTCCAGCTCCTAAAAAGCCGGAAAACACATCAATTTTTGTCATTTTGTTACCCTTCTTTCTTTATTACAAAATCGATTACAAATAACCTGCTGTCATTGTTTTGATTAAGGCTTCACCAAGATATATTCATAAGTAGTCATACGCTTCGTCGTAAATATCCTTAACATAGGATACCCTTTTAAAAATGTAAGCAGAACGATAAGCCGGGTTCTGTCGTTGAATGATCATCTATCTAGAACGTTTGTTACCAAACGTTTCAAGCGACCTACCTGAAAGCAGGTCGGGCAAACCTGTCGCTTTCTACTTGGTCTTGCTTCGGATGGGGTTTACATGGCTCCGTCTGTTACCAGACGGACGGTAGTCTCTTACACTGCCTTTCCACCCTTACCAAAGAATCGGCATGCCAATTCTTTGGCGGTTTATTTCTGTTGCACTAGCCTTGAAGTCACCTCCACCGGACGTTATCCGGCATCCTGCCCTGTGAAGCCCGGACTTTCCTCACCTGCGTTGCCGCAGCCGCGATCATTTGTTCTGCTTACATAATTTTGTATTCTAGCATAAATTGTTTTTGTTTTCAATACTTTTATATACACACACCAGACCAAATGCATTAAAAACCATGTGCCCCAAAAGCCATTTGGGGACTTAAGAGGCACACCTATTTATGATTTACACTTTAAAACAGCTTCCGCCCACAAACTCTCTGCAAATGGAATTACCGGGAAGTTCTTCACTGCTCACTCCCAGAAAATATTCCAGAAATTTCAGCAATCGCTTCGCTTCATAATATTCCGGCTGGTCTTTGCTGATATTAAACAGCAGCGGCTCCGCAAACTGTTTTATTACCGCCAGTTCATAAATCAATGCAGAGTTAAACATTGCATCCGCCTCTTCCTGATAAGGGAAGATGTTCTCCTCTTCTCCTCTTCTGACAGAAGGCCACATTTCAATAGTACGCCTTGCATCCGCGCCCCTTGTTCTGGCGTCACGAACCATTCTGCGCAGGAGTCTGCCGTCGGTTGTGGGGATACGGTTGTGTCTGTCGATGTTCACACTGGTCAATGCACTGATGTAGACCTTATACTTGCTTTCTTCCGGCAAAGAGTAGGATGTCTTTGGATTCAGACCATGAATGCCCTCGATTACCAGCAAATCATCCTTTTTTAACTGTTTAAAATTGCCTTTATACTCCCGCTTGCCAGTAATAAAGTTAAATTCCGGCAGCTCTACACGCTCCCCTGCCAGCAAGCGCCCCATATCCTCATTGAACTGTTTGATGTCAATGGCTTCCAGACATTCAAAGTTGTAGTCACCGTTTTCATCCTTTGGTGTCAGCTCCCGGTTGACAAAATAATTGTCTAATGCGATAGGATGGGGATTCTTCCCCAGAGTTCGCAGCTGAATGGACAGCCTGTGAGAAAAGCTGGTCTTTCCTGAGGAAGATGGTCCTGCAATCATGATAAATTTGACACCGTCTTTATTCAGAATATCCTTAGCAATCTCACCGATCTTGCGCTCCTGCTCTGCCTCCTGCACCAGTATCAGCTCTCTCAATGATGCATTACAAATACGGTCATTTAAGTCACCCACTGTCTCCAGACCTACTGCGGTGCCCCATTTCTCGGAGGTCTGCAGGGTCTTGAACAGTTTCTTCCTCTCCACAAAAGGTTCTACCACAGTGGGATTCTTTTTCCCCGGCAGAAGCAGCATAAAGCCTTCTTCATATGGAATCACATCAAACCACTTCACATACCCGGCATTTGGCAGCATATAGCCGTAATAATAATCAAAGTAACCGTCAATTTCATATATGTTCACAAAAGAGCCTCTTCTGTATTTGAACAGCTTCCGCTTATCCGTCATCTCTTTTTCGCGAAACAGCTCCATGGCCTCATCCATATGATAGGATTTTTTCATGAAGGGAACCTGCTGCTCCCGTAGTTCCTGCATACGATTTATTGTCTTCCCTGCGTTCTCTTCCGTAATGGGAATCATTCCTTTGAGATTTACGTAATAGCCATTGCCCACCGTAAACTCTACACTGCATTTTCTGGCTACTTCTTCTCCGAAAACATCATTTAGAGCCTTCAAAAAGAGCATGGTTGCCGTTCGTATGTAGGTCTTATTTCCGATATCGTCCTTCAGCGTAAAAAAGCGAATTTCACAATCCTTTTTCAGACGCTTGAAAAGTTCCTTGATCTTACCGTTTACCGCCACCAGGCCAATCAGACCGTCATAGTCTTCCTGATATTCATTGGCAATCTGCTCGAATGTAATTCCCTTTTCATATTGCTTCTTCTTTCCGGCAATTTCTACAGTAATCAGCATACCATTCTCCTTTCCCACGCAAACCACCAACCGCTTTTGTATCAGTGTTCAAAATATTCGAACGCCCTGCCAAGCAACTTCAACTTAGCTTCCACTTCCGACAGTCTTTTCAAAGCCCTTTCACCCTGTTGTTCTTTCAATTTCTTCCCAAGTGCTTCCATGACATTCCGGGAGTGCTCCAGATATTGCTTCAAAATCGGATGCTTGTGCTCCAAAAGATATTGACCAAATGAGTCGAAAATCTGCCGTTCTGTGAAATTTCCTGTACTTCCTTCCGAAAATTCTTCCGGAACCACCTTCATCATGGAATAATATTTCCCATCCTCGAATACCATATCTTCATTTATTATATGATAACCATTCGTTCTCAGATACTCCCGAAACTCCGCAATTTCCG
>JAZNXM010000004.1:0-25195 GCA_045593865.1 Acetatifactor sp.
CCCTCGGCATTATATTTTGCAAGTGTATCAAGAATTTCCGTCGGGCAGCTCTTGCCCGGCTCACTGATGTAGAATACTTCCTGTTCCCCGCGAACCTGCCTGCACATAGCTTCCGGCTTAATCAGAATACAGCTCAGCCAATAGTTGGGTTCTGCATACTCCTCCTCAAATGGATTCATCTCTACCGGCAAATCCTTAAATCCTTCCCGGTATCGCTCATAAATGGCCTTCTTCTGTGCTATATGCTCATTCAGATATTCGTACTGCCCACGTACCACACCGGCGATTACATTACTCATACGGTAATTATACCCCACCTCTTGATGCTGATACCAGGGAGCATTCTCACGCGCCTGAGTTGACCACTTTCTTACTTTCTCGGCAGCATCCTTATCCTCTGTAAGGAGCATACCGCCTGAAGAACCGGTAATGATCTTGTTCCCGTTAAAAGAAATTGCACGATAAGTACCGAACGTCCCCGTCTGCACACCTTTGTAAACAGCACCCAGAGACTCCGCAGCGTCCTCAATGATGAGAGCACCATGCTTATTACAAATTTCTTTGATTTTATCTATCTTCGCCGGTACACCATACAAATGCACCAGCACCACTACCTTTACTTCCGGATACAATTCAAACGCTTTTTCTAATGCAACCGGATCCATATTCCAGGTATCATACTCTGTATCAATAAAGACAGGTACACCACCTTCATATACTACAGGATTTACCGTTGCCGCAAATGTTACATCGGAACAGAATACCTTGTCACCCGGTTTTACACCTGCCAGCTTTACGGCCATGTGTAATGCTGCCGTACCAGAGGATAATCCCACGGCATATTTGCAGCCTACTTTTTCACAAGTAAGTCGTTCCACTTCATTGATATTCTTTCCAACGGTAGACATCCAGTTTGTTTCGTATGCTTCCTTTACATACTCCAATTCCGGACCATGCATTGTTGGAGACGACAGCCACACTTTATGATCAAATGCTTTAAATTCCATGATAAAAACCCCTCTGCTTATCAATCCTTCGGAATATATGTGGGCACTATTGTTTTCACATGCTCTCTGATATCATCCGGCTCCTGTACCACATAATCTCGTAAGTTTTCCAACTGCTTTAAGAATTTCTCTTCATCTATCTGTATGGGCTTACCGATGCTGATCATCTTGTTGGCAGTCCTCTGCATGCCTTCCTCTTCCATCAGTCGTTCCTCATACATCTTCTCACCGGGTCTTAAACCAGTGAACTTGATTTCGATTTCCTCGCCCACTTTGTAACCGGACAACTTGATCAGGTTCTCTGCCAGATCCACGATCCTCACAGGGGCGCCCATATCCAGTACGAAGATTTCTCCGCCCTTTGCATAGGCACCCGCCTGCAGCACCAAAGAGACAGCCTCCGGAATCGTCATAAAATATCTTATAATATTAGGGTCTGTTACTGTGACAGGCCCTCCCTCTGCGATCTGCTTCTTAAACAGCGGAATCACACTGCCGTTACTGCCCAATACATTACCGAAACGCACTGCTACAAACTCTGTTTCAGACCGGTTATTATAGGTCTGTATAATCATCTCACAGATACGTTTCGTAGCCCCCATGATATTCGTAGGGTTGACCGCCTTATCCGTTGAAATCATAACAAAGCGTTTTACTTTGTAACGAGATGCAGCCTCTACTACCTTCCATGTACCCAGCACATTGTTCTTCACAGCCTCATTAGGACTTACCTCCATTAACGGCACATGCTTATGGGCTGCCGCATGATAAACCACTTCCGGTTTGTATGTTTCAAATATCTGGTTCATACGATGGGTATTTCTTACAGATGCAATCAATACCACCAGATTCAATCTGGGATATTTTCTTGTAAGCTCCTGTTGTATCTCATACGCATTGTTTTCATAGATATCTACGATCAGCAGCTGCTTCGGGTTATGGCTCGCAATCTGCCTGCACAGCTCACTGCCGATGGAACCACCCCCACCGGTTACCATGACCACCTTGTCACTGACATAGTCCATGATTTCATCAATGTTAGTCTTTACCGGTTCTCTGCCCAGCAGATCCTCGATTTCTACTTCTTTCAGTTTCGATACGGATACTTCCCCGTTGATAAACTGATAAGTACCCGGAATCGTTCGCAATTTACAGCCTGTTTCCTTACAGATATCCAATATCTCTTTCCTTACCGCTCTATTTGCGGAAGGGATAGCAAAAATAATTTCATCGATACCATACTCAGCTACCGCATCCAATATCATATCCCTGCCGCCTACGATAGGAATACCTCGCAGCAGTTTGCCATGACAGCCAGGCTGGTCATCAATGATACACTTTGGATGCAGATTAACATATTGACTGCTTTCAATTTCCTTAAGTATCATATTGGCTGCCGCGCCGGCACCGATGATCATCACATTGTTCTGCCTGTTCTTATTAAAGATACTACTGCGCTTTGAATCAATTACCCTTGAAATCCGATAACTGAAACGAACTCCGCAGGTCAGAAAAAATAAAAAGAATACATAGAGTACATAATAACTTCTAGGCATATTATTCTGTAAAATAAAACACAAAAGCACCTGCGAAACACCGGCACAAGTGACTGCACACGCAATATTAATTAATTCCGTAGCACTGGCATACCGCCATACACTTCTATATAACTTCCATATAAGAAAGAAAAAGAACGTTACCACCAATGTAAGTGGAAGGATACGCACATATCTGTCTATATATTCAGTAGGAATATTGGAAAACGAAAACTCAAACCGCACAAACAGCGCTGCAAAGGACGCAACGATAATGGCTGTCACATCCATCACAAATATGGCAAGCACCTGGCTTGTTGGGATATATTTCATACTTGTATTTTTCATGTCAAAGGTTTCCTCTCGTTGGCGGTTTTTTCCAACCTTTCTTCATTTCATATCTTATTCACGATTGCATAGTTTACCACATCTGCACTCGCTCTTCAACCTGCTTTTTCACATTTTTTTCAACATCTAACCGTTTCCTTGACTCATCATGTTTCCCGTTCTGATGATACATCAAATACTGCACTACAAAGAACATCGTAAACGGTATCTCTCCGTATATCCAGTTGATTTCCAACATACCAAACGCTACCAGTATTAAAGCAAATCCACCCATTGCAAATAGTTGAAAATATCCTTCACCACTCTTACGTTCTTTCATCCCCCGGAACATCGTGTAATACAAAAGCACAATTACCGCAATAAACATCAATCCAATAATCCAGCCAAATTCAGCCGATATATGCAGCAATAGATTATGGGCATGAGGTGCACTGTAGTCGTTTGTAATCCAGACTTTACTCAAGCCGCTTCTCCGACCCAACGGATTTAAATGCTTGAAATAATATTTGTAAATCCCCATTCTAAGCTTCACGGGATCCCCGTTATACTCCTCCGGACTTAATATAGGATGCTCCGCATCCGTTCCCGGCTCCACATACACATCGCCCTTCACGGTCCAGCTATCATCCTCTTTCTTGGCTGCCTCTGCCACCAGGGTAAACCCGGTCAGCCAATCCAGTAACTCCGGATTGATCAAATCCTTTATCTCCGAATCATCAAACCACAGGATTCGTTGAAATGCTTCTTCGATTACAGTCTCAAATGAAATATATTTCTCCGAATCAATGGGATCCCCCTGCTCTATTTTAAGTCCTGCATCCCTTACCTGCACATCGGACTCAAAGTATACGGGATCATCCACATAAGCCGGTATATACCTGACCATATTGTATACAGGTACAAAGCAAAGCACAAACGCCAGCAGCAAAGCAACCGAATCCACAAAAAATTCCACTATCTTCATATACCATTTCCTGCGGAACAACACCTGGAACAGCAAAAACAACATCGTCACCAGTACCATAGTAATCAGTGCCGTTCTGCCCATAGTCAGCACAGTCATCCCCACTATGATACCTGCCAATACAATCACCGGCGCTCGCAGAATTATCGGTCTGCGCTTTAATTTCATCTGATACCATTTGCACAGCACGGCACAGTAACAGAACGCATAGAAAAGGGCATTTATATTTGTATTCGAAAACATCCCCTTATAGCGCAGCTCATCATAGGGTCTGTGCATCAGCCCATACCCCTGTATCAGCACAAATCCCAGAATAATACCCTCCACCATGCCTGCAAACAAATTGTCCTGGTCTTTTTTACTGAAATCCGTCAGATAAAACAACCCGAAAAACAGCAGGAACATCCTGCTCCAGGCAATGTCGGGTCTGATCACAATCATTTCCACCATCATTACCAGCCAGAAAGCAAATAACGACCAGTTCATCCGGGGTTTCTTCTTTTCCAAGATAAAACCATAAAGCATACGGATGATCACGATTCCGTATACTCCCACATTCCACATATAGGACTTAAATTCCATCAAATTGTCGAAATCAGACACTGCCCAATTTACCGCAAAGTGTTTTCCCGCAAAGAAAACGATGATCCAGACCAGATAAGGAATCTTTATAAAATCCTTTAGCTGATATGCCGTCAGAATGATGATGGCCATCACAACACCGGTATAATTTTTCAGACCGTATTGTATGGAACCGGTTGCACTGCCGATAATATGATCCAGATAACACAACCACGCAAAGCAGAGGATATATACTATCCTCTTGAAAAACAATGCCCAGTTTTCTGCCAGCTTCAGCTTCTCCGGTACATATTCCAACCATTTATGTTTCATATCCTACTCCATGATACCGTACTGCATCCACTCATAGAGAAGCTTGCTGCCTTCCATGATTTCTGCGGGCAATAATGCTCTCGCCACCAACTTCAATTCGTCGGATTCAATATCCATCCTTCTCAGGTAGGCATAATCCCCATCGATACTTTCCACAATATATTGAAATGTATTCATAATTGTTCACTCCAATTTGATCTATACTAAAATATTATACCACATCCTTTCATATTTTAAATTGCAAAAATGCTTTAATTCATTAAGATTTCTTAAAAATTCATCGACAGTTCAAACACCTCTAATTGCACCTGCCTTTTCTCAATAAATTTTCTCAATAAAAAAGGTATGGTTTTCACGCCATACCTTTCGGAACACTTCCTATTTTTCTTACTGTCTGTTTTCTCACAAATCTTACATCATTCCGCCCATGCCGGCACCTGCTGGCATTGCCGGAGCATCTTCTTTGATGTTAGCCACAACAGACTCTGTGGTTAAAAGTGTGCTTGCAACACTTGTTGCATTCTGCAAAGCACTTCTAGTTACCTTAGCAGGATCCAGGATACCTGCGCTTACCATATCTACATACTCTTCCTTGTATGCATCAAAGCCTACACCAACTTCTGATTCTTTTACCTTGTTGATGATCACGCTGCCTTCCAGACCTGCATTTGCTACAATGTGGTACAGAGGAGCCTCCAGAGCCTTGAGTACGATCTTGGCACCGGTCTTTTCATCGCCTTCCAAGATTGCTGCCAATTTTTCCACTTCCTTGGATGCATGAACGTATGCAGAACCGCCACCTGCGATAATACCTTCTTCCACAGCAGCCTTGGTAGCTGCCAGTGCATCCTCCATACGAAGCTTTGCTTCCTTCATTTCAGTTTCGGTAGCAGCACCTACGCGGATCACTGCTACACCGCCTGCCAGCTTCGCCAGTCTTTCCTGTAATTTTTCTCTATCAAAATCAGAAGTGGTCTCTTCCACCTGCTTCTTAATCTGTGCGATTCTCGCCTGGATAGCCATCTTGTCGCCTTCACCGTCAACGATGACCGTGTTCTCCTTCTGCACCTTAACGGATTTCGCACGGCCAAGCATATCCAGAGTAGCATCCTTCAATTCGTAACCCAGCTCAGAGCTGATAACCACACCGCCCGTCAGGGTTGCGATATCTTCCAGCATAGCTTTTCTTCTCTCGCCGTAGCCTGGAGCCTTAACAGCTACCACGCTGAAGGTACCGCGCAGCTTATTCACGATCAGGGTAGTAAGTGCTTCGCCTTCTACATCCTCTGCAATGATCAGTAGTTTTGCACCGCTTTGTACGATCTGCTCCAATACAGGAAGGATTTCCTGGATGTTGGAGATCTTCTTGTCTGTGATCAGGATATATGGATTATCCAGTACTGCTTCCATCTTATCAACATCTGTAGCCATGTATGCGGAAATATAACCTCTGTCAAACTGCATACCTTCTACTACGTCCAGCTCGTACATCATAGTCTTGGACTCTTCAATGGTAATAACGCCGTCTCCGGAAACTTTTTCCATAGCATCAGCTACCAGCTGTCCTACTTCCTCATCTCCTGCAGAGATAGCAGCAACTCTTGCAATATGCTCCTTGCCGTTTACCTTGGAGCTCATTTTAGCGATTGCTTCCACTGCACAGTCAGTTGCTTTCTTCATACCCTTTCTCAAAACGATGGGATTGGCACCTGCTGCCAGGTTCTTCATACCTTCGTTGATCATTGCCTGAGCCAGAACCGTAGCGGTAGTAGTACCGTCACCAGCCACGTCATTGGTTTTGGTAGCTACTTCCTTAACAAGCTGTGCTCCCATGTTCTCAAATGCATCTTCCAGCTCAATTTCTTTTGCGATAGTCACACCATCGTTGGTGATCAGGGGCGCACCGAAGGATTTATCCAATACTACATTTCTTCCCTTAGGTCCTAATGTTACTCTTACGGTGTCAGCAAGCTGATTTACACCGGATTCCAATGCTTTACGCGCTTCTGCGCCGTATTTAATTTCCTTTGCCATGATGTTTACACTCCTTTTTGTTTTACTTCGATTGCGAAAATTTGGAAAGCCAGCTAAAAATTGCTCGGTTGCAATTGTTCCAACAAGTTTCGCAAACAGATATTACAATTAGCAGAGAATTGCCAGAATATCACTCTGCTTAACCACGATATACTCTTCCTCTTCCAGCTTCACTTCTGTACCTGCATATTTGGAATAGATTACCTGATCGCCCACCTTTACTTCCATCTTGATCTCCTTGCCGTCAACCAATCCGCCTGGGCCTACTGCAATCACTTCTGCCTGCTGTGGCTTCTCTTTGTTCTGTCCCGGAAGCACGATACCGGATTTGGTGGTTTCCTCTGCAACCAACTGTTTCAATACAACTCTGTCACCTAATGGTACTAATTTCATAGTCAACCTCCTATATTTCCATATTGTTATAAATGCTGCTTCTTTCTGGCAAAGCATTTCGTGTGCAACATGTATGTGCTCTGACTCTGTGCTGCACTTATTTTTTTGTTAGCACTCGCTTTGTTCGAGTGCTAACTACTAGAACATATATTAATTTCATATGTCTCTCTTTGCAAATTTATTCACAGATGTTTAAATTGTTTTATCTGTCTTTTTCTCGTATTTTCTCTTGTTTCCTTGTTTTTTCTCACTTATTGTAAGAAAAGCAGATTTAATAATTCGTTTATTTTTGTTTTATTTTTTTAAAAAAAGCGGCTACTGCACGGAATCTACATCCATGCAACAGCCGTCCGCTTTCCTAGCACTTAATCTCCAGATATCCCAGCAGCTTGCTCATATCATAATCCTCAAACACACCCAGATTGGAGTCATAGAACTTGCCGTCATAATGCACCAGATAATGGCAGTAACGTCCCATTTTCTCCATCATGATACAGCACTTGGGAAGCACACAGTCCCTTCCCTCAGTATAAATAATGACATCTGAATGGTCGATACCATAATAATTCAACGCTGAGATCACGCGTCCCATGGTTGCCTGCCACTCTCTGCAGTCCATAACGGTGATCACATCGGCTATGGTCACTCCTGCCAGCATGGCTACGCAGGTCTGTCCGCAGAGACCATCCTCCGGCTGGATGATCACTTCCATGCTGTCAATTGCACGGATCGGGTTCTCAAAGCTGTATGGGCTGTTCTGATTCATCACGATCAGCGTCTTGGGAATATGAAGCAGGATCTTGTGGGTCTTGCTCAGATCCACATTGACCGCATCATCATCATAGATATGCATCTCGTAATTTCCTTTCTCCAGCGGCAATAATTCACATTTTATAACGGCATTGTCCAGTATCACTTCTCCCTGGATCACATCTCTCTGCTTACAGACCTCCCATACATTGAAGGGAATCTGAATCATATATCCCTTTTCTTTCTTTTCAATACTGGATTCAAAAAAATATCTCATCGGTATCCTCCATTTATAATACATAGTTTTTGCAAAATACACTGATTTTATTGTATCAGATTCTGCCGATTAAGAAAATAGCTTTCCCTGGATTTTTGGACAAGTATTTAAAAAAATACATTTTACTTTTCAGCTTTTACAAACTCTCCCCCTCGCCAATAACCATTACTTCCTCACATCGATATTCCTAATATAATGCCACTTACCCGGAAATAGATCAGCAGCGACAGCGCATCCACGATAGTCGTAATAAACGGACTGGCCATAACTGCCGGGTCCAGTCCTATCCGCTTGGCAAGCACCGGCAATATACAACCGATGAACATGGCCATCAGGACTACCACGATCAGAGTCACACTTACCACTGCCGCCACAGCCAGGCCACAGCGGTCAAAGAGCATCAGTTTGACAAAATTGGCTGTTGCCAGGCATAGGCCGCACAATAAGGCTACCCGAATCTCCTTCCACATGACTTTTGTCACATCCCGGTATTCAATCTCTCCCATGGACAATCCACGGATTACCGTTACACTGGCCTGACCGCCTGCATTTCCTCCGGTCCCCATGAGCATGGGAATAAAGGCGATCAGTGCCGCATTTACGCTTAAAGCTTCTTCAAATGAAGTGATGATGGCACCGGTAAAAGCCGATGATACCATCAAAAGAAGCAGCCAAGGGATACGTTTCTTATAATTCTCCCACACGGAAGTTCTCATATATGGCTTGTCACTCGGCATGATCGCAGCCATCTTTTCCATATCTTCTGTGGCCTCTTCTTCCAAAATATCCACAACATCATCGACGGTTATGATACCCACCAGCCGGTTTTCATTATCCACAACCGGCATGGAGGTAAAGTCATATTTTTTAAATTGCCTGGCAACCGCCTCCTGATCCATCAGGGTATTGATCGCAATAACATTTTCGTGCATGATCACACCGATCAGCTGGTCTGCCTCGCTTAAAAGCAGACGCCTCAAAGACACTGTGCCCACAAGCTTTCTGTGAACATCCAGTACATAGCAGATATTAATGGTTGCTCTGTCCACCCCCACCTTACGGATACGGTCGATGGCCTGATTTACCGTCAGGTTCTCCTTCAGATCCACAAATTCCACCGTCATCAGACTTCCTGCTGAATCCTCCGGATAACGCAGCAAGTGGTTGATATCATTGCGCACCTCTGCGCTGGCATTGGTCAGAAGCTTTTTCACTACATTGGCCGGCATTTCCTCAAGCAGATCCACCGCATCATCCGCCATCAGATTGTTGATGATGTTGGCCGCTTCCCTATCCGTCAAAGAGGTAATGATCATCTGCTGATTCTCCACCTCAAGATAGGAAAACACATCTGCTGCCAGGTCTTTGGGCAATATCCGGAATACCTTCAGCTCATCCTCGTCTGTAAGCTCATCCATGCAGTCTGCAATATCTGCAATGTTGAGTTCTGTCAGATACTGACGTAATGTGGTGTACTGCCTGGATTCCAGCAATTCCTGCACGGTTTCAAATGAATTCATTTCTTCCATAGCATTTCTCCTTTATGGTGTTTTTTTCATGTTTTCTCGATTCTATTCGCCCCGCGGGAAGAGGACTGTCACTGCTGCTTATATGAGCCGACATAAAAAAACCACCTCCTTTCAAAATGCATTTCCCGACAGACTCTACAACACATAGTATCCATCCCCGATCTGCTCCCAGCCGATTCTGCCGCTGGTTGCCTCGACCAGCTCCTTGTGCAGAGGATCCGCCCATTCACTGGGAAAGCGTATTTTCAGCCGTACCTGTACACCATATTCGCTCTCATAGGCCTCTATCCCCTGCTGTGCCAGTATATAAAGGACCTTGCCGATACCATTATAGTCGGTCCCCAGACAAACTTCATATCCATGGCACATGGTACCGACGCTGCAATTCTCCAGACCGGCCTTTACCGCCTGGGTATAGGCCCTTACCAGCCCACCGGTGCCCAGCAGCACACCTCCGAAATATCGGGTAACCACCACTGCTATATTGCGGATTCCTTCCCCCAAAAGCACCTCCAGCATGGGACGTCCTGCAGTACCGCTGGGTTCCCCATCGTCACTGCACCTGGTAAGCTCTCCTCTGCTTCCAATCACAAAGGCGGAACAATTGTGTCTGGCATCCCAATATTTTTTCTTCATTTCTTCTATAAATGCCACCGCCTCTTCCTCCGACTCCACCCTGCGGATAGTAGCGATGAAGCGGGATTTTTTTTCCACGATCTCGCTTGCTCCGCCTTCCAAAAGCACACGGTAAGAGGCTGCCTGATTCTGTTTCATTTTATTATATCCCTTTCCGGATTTTTTCATATGCTCTAAGTATAAACCAATTTACGTTACTTTCCAATACAAAACTCCTCAACAACCGGAATAAATCTAAAGATTTCGTGAACAATTCTTAATATAAAAAGAAATTCTTTATTTACATACTTATTTTTGGTATAATGTTCGAATAGGGCAGAGTCATGAGGCTCTGCCTCAGAGAGTTTGGGTTATACCCACAATTCCCGGTATGTATCCGGGTAACGTTTTGAAATAGAAAGGACTGGATATATGAATTATACACAAAGAGGGATCCGCGCCAAGCAGCAGACCCTAAATGCCAAGTCTGGAAAATGGAGCAGAAAATTTACCCTGAGTTTTGTAGTAATATTATTAACAGCCATTCTGGTCATCGGAATTTTGGGTGTATCAGCAGGCTTCGGCATATACAGAGGAATTCTTGCCACCACACCACAGATCAAGAGCAGCCAGGTGGCACCTGTAGGTGCAGCCACCTTCATTTATGACCGGGAAGGCAACAAGATCGACGAATTGGTTGCAAGCAACTCTAACCGTATCTTCGTGACAAAGGAACAAATTCCCGATTATATGGGTTATGCTATCGTTGCCATCGAGGATGAACGTTTTTACGAGCATAATGGTGTAGATTTCATGGGTATGCTCCGTGCCGGTTATCAGTTTGTCAAGACGCTGGGTAAGGAAACCCAGGGAGCAAGTACCATTACACAGCAGCTTCTGAAGAATACCATCTTTACGGATTGGACTTCCGAAGGCGACAATATGATCAAAAAGATCAAACGTAAGATTCAGGAGCAATATCTGGCTGTGGAGCTTACAAAGATTCTGGACAAGGATGAAATCCTGGTGCGCTACATGAATACCATTAACACCGGTCAGAACACTCTGGGCGTGGAAGCTGCAGCACAGCGTTACTTCGGCAAATCCGTCAGTGAACTGACCATTTCCGAATGTGCCACCATAGCCGTCATTACCCAGAATCCATACAAGTACAACCCAATCAGACATCCTGATCAAAATGCAAAGAGACGTCAGGATTGTCTGAAGAAAATGAAGGAATTGGAATTCATCACTCAGGCGGAATATGATGAGGCTATTGCAGACAATGTATACGACCGTATTGAAAGTCACAATGTGAACTTTCTTGCAAATAGTACTACCAGTTCTTATTTTTCAGATGCCGTATACTATGATGTGAGAGAGGACCTGCTGGCAGCCGGGTACAGTGAGACCAACGTGGACTTTCTGCTAAATTCCGGCGGTTTGCGTATCCTGTCAACCATGGATCCGCAAATACAGGCTGTCGTAGACGAGGAAGTAAACAATCCGGCAAACTTCCAGAAAGACATCCAATGGCTGCTTGAATACGCCCTGACTGTATACAAAAAAGACGGTACACAAAAGAATTACAGCCAGCAGATGATGACCAGATATTTTAAGGAAAATGTGGACGCTAATTTTGACCTGTATTTTAACAGCAGGGAAGAAGCTTTACAGGCAATTGAAGCTTATAAAGCTGCAGTGATGGAGACCGGAGATGAAAGTGATGAGTCCATCAACATAACCATCCAGCCACAGACCTCCGTAATGATTATAGACCAGTACACCGGAGAAGTACTTGCCCTGTCCGGCGGGCGCGGCACCAAAGAAGGCCGTTTGACGCTGAATCGTGCCACCGAAGCCTACAGAGGCCCCGGTTCCACATTTAAGATATTGGCTGCCTACGCACCTGCTCTAGACAGTGCGGGCATGACCTTATCCACTGTATTTAATGATGCACCCTTTAATTACGACACCGGCGAACCCGTTAACAACTGGTACGATACCGGCTATGAAGGTCTGACTTCCATCCGAACGGGTATCATGCGCTCCATGAATGTGGTTACCGTTAAGGCGCTGACACAGATCACTCCAAGACTTGGGTATGATTATCTCAAGAATTGGGGCTTTCGCAAGATTACCGACCATTATGTAAACAGCAAAGGTCAGATTCTCATGGATGACCGCCAGCCGCTGGCTCTGGGTGGTGTTACCATAGGTGTCTCCAATGAAGAGCTGACAGCAGCCTATGCATCCATTGCAAATAGCGGCACCTATATTGAGCCCAAACTCTATACCAAGGTTTACGATTCCGAGGGCAATCTTATTTTGGATAATACGGAATCGAAATCCCACCAGGTTATAGCAGAAACCACTGCGTACCTGCTGACCGACGCCATGGTAGACGTTGTAACAGGTCCCCGAGGTACCGCTACAAGCGTTAATTTCGGCAATATGGCCATTGCAGGTAAGACCGGTACTACTACTGACAGTTTGGATGTATGGTTTTCCGGCTATACCCCTTACTACACCTGTTCTACATGGGTAGGTTATGACACTCCGAAAAAGCTTAGCAAAACCACTACTGCCCGTACTTTGTGGCGCAGTATCATGGAAAGGATACATGAAGGTCTTCCGTATGCAGATTTTGAAATGCCTAACGGTATAGTAGAAGTTGAGGTATGCTCACGCTCCGGAAAATTACCGAACCCCGATGGACTCTGTGCGAACCATTTGATGACCGAAATTTATTCGGAGAACAACGTTCCCTTAGAGACCTGTGATGTACACTATGCCGGTATGGTTTGTGCTTATGAGAACCTTATCGCGTCGTATGAATGTCCGTTCCAATACTACGGAACCCTTGAACTGATACCCATTGAAGATGAATCCCTTCACCTGGGTTCTACCGTTCAGATAGAGAACGAGGACGGCACCATTACCTATGTACAGCCCAAAACCTCCAATGTCTGCTCACATGATGCAATGTTTCTTGCTGACCCGGATGCAGATATAATTATTAATCAGATGTGGTACGAACTTACAATGCGCTAGATGGAGGCGCAGTAATAAAATCAGCGAAGCCCTTGAGAGCTTACTTAACAAGCTTCTCAAGGGCTTCTTTTTTCGCACAATACAATTTCAGTCTATCCGCCATCAAGGCTGCCAAATTATTTTTTCAGTAACTCAATCTGCTCCTGCAATGCTTCAATCTCCTTGCGAGCATCTTTAATCCCTTCACAAGCCTTCTTAAAAGGTTCTTCAGGCATATCACTGTACAGTTCAAAATAAATCTTGCCGATTTTCTGATAATTTTTTTTAATCAATTCTTCCTGCGTACTTACCTGAATCTTTAACTGCGCAACGCCAGCCACTTCCTTGGCCTTGACTGCTGCTTCTTTGCTTTTCTGTTTTACAGTTGCTCCAATTTTTTCAAATACGTCCATGTTAAACCTCCGTTCTGAGAATTCTCAAACTCTCCTGCCGCAGAACCTTCCGCAGATTCTTGGATCTGAATATATTATAACCGCTGTCACAAATAATTTCTACTATAATTTATGATAGAAATTTCTTTTATTATGTGTTATTCTATTCTCAGGCCCTTAATGGCTCTAATCTACTTTGGAAAGGTGTGGTTATTCATATGCGCCAGGTATATACCCCATTAAAAGTAAACAACGAGATAGAAATTTGTGAAGTTAAGAACGAGGACTGCAAAAAACTGATTGAAAAAGCTCTGCTGCAAAGTCGAATTTCCTACTTTATCAGATGGACCAACAATGGATTATTCTTCCTGGGGAAACGTCGGGAGCATTGTATTATCTGCGTCAATGAAAATGCCAAGGAAGAGGCTGTGGAAATTGTCAGCAGCATTTGCGAGGAGACCGGATATAAGGTTCGTTTTTTGATGAAACCTTCGCAGACAAATTATTTATAATGTCTAAAAAATTTATTCAATTTGTTGTTGACAAACATAAGAAGCTTTGATAGAATATGTTTTGTGATTGAGAGATGATTCTCCAAGCATGCTGCTGTGGCTCAGTCGGTAGAGCGTCGCATTGGTAGTGCGGAGGTCACGGGTCCGATTCCCGTCAGCAGCTTATTCAACAGGCGAAAATCCGCTTAAACGGATTTTCGCTTTTATATTTCCGTATTATAAATATCCCACTCAGTCCAATACTGGTGGGATATCTTCTTGTCCATTATTTTATATTGAGAAGCATTTTACATCTTTTTTCCCAGCCGTGAAATTACCTGGAACAAACAAGTCACACATAATATTCCAAACGCAATCGCCCCCGCTGACTTAATCAAAAGCTCCAGCCTTGCAACACACTCTTCCATCTGTCCCTGCACGAAATAACTGGTTGTATAGTATAAATCCCCTCCGGGAATCAACGGAATCAACATTGGTACCAGCAGAATTGTCATCGGCGTTTTCATTACTCTGGCCAGAACCTCTGCCAGAAAAGCCACCGCAACGGTAGATGCAAACAAGCCAAATGCCATATCTCCCTGAACCTCTGCCACAATCAGATAAACCGCCCAGGACAGCGCACCGCCCAAAGCAACTGCAATCAGCTTCTCCTTTCTCACATGAAACAATAACGCAAAGCCTATGGCTCCCAGCATTCCCATACAAATCTGTATCACATCACTTATCATAAATCAGCTCCTTTATCTCCAAGCATTTTTTGAGCTTCAAGACTTCATTAATCCTTTATGTATTTATCCCGGAAATTGCCATAAAACCAGTGCAAAGCCCGCTGCAATCGCCAATGCCCGAATCAATGCCTCACACAACCCCAGCAGACCACTGATGGTATCACCGCTGATCATATCCCGCAGGGAGATGGTCAAGGATATCCCGGGAATCAGCAGCATGATATTTCCGATGATAATCTTATCCACTGAATCTCCTATGCCCAGATAAGTAAACAATACCGCTCCCAATCCTACACACATGGAGGAAGCAATCGTCTGAATGATTCGTTGCAGCTTCAACCGGTTAAATACTCTGATACTTATGTACAGCAGCAAACCGCAGAAAAACGCTGCTACGCCATCTCCTATGCTTCCACCGAAGAATATAGAAAACACCCCCGAAATACCACCATATGCAAAAAAGTGCACTATTTCCGGGTAATCTGCCCTGTCCCGGATGTCCTGCACTTCTTTCTGCAGTTCTTCAAGCGGTAATGGCTCCATGCAAACCTTTCTGGATAATGCATTGCACATCTCCAGTTTATTCATATTGGTTTCATAAGCATATATGCGTCTGGTCTGCGTATACGTCTCGCCGTCCGCCATCTGAACTGTTACCACGATACTGGATGTAATCGTAAACACATCCACCTTTACACATCCGTATGCCTGCAGCATTCGCTGAATCGTATCCTCCACCCGATTCACCTCTGCCCCTGACGTAAGCATGATTTCCCCTACGTCCAAAATATTTTTCAAAGTGTAATTTGTTCTTATCTGTTTCATACGAATCCCCATGCATAGCACAAGCCTTGCTTGTGTGATTGCTCAATAAGAGCATATGTTCTATCCGAACAAAAGCAATGTTTCTTCTCTAGTATAAGAATAACAAACAAAATTGTAAATAAAGACTTTCCGTTCTTCCCAAAAATCAACCGAAAACGAGAAAGCATATCGAGGTTTAATGCCCTGACATGCTCCCTTCCGATTATATCACGGTTAAAATCTACTTGACGATTTCGACCATAATACAAACAATATTTAATTCTCTGCACTACCCTCCGCAGCATTTTTATCCGCAAGAATCTGTGCAATCTTCTGAATCATCTCATCTTCCCTGAGTCTGAACTTAATCTCCACTCGTCTGGAAGCCGCCATATCCACTTTGTCGCCGTCCTCACTGTAAACAGGTGCACTGAAGGAACGACCATTGATCGTCAATACAGACTGTAGCTTTTCAACCTCTGCCTCACTCAAGCCATTGTCCGTATCCAGACAGAACCTTGCAACCGCTCTCGCTCTGTTTGCCGAAAGCTGCATATTGTATTCATAGCTGCCGTTGGTATCTGTATGACCTTCAATGATGATCTCGGCAATATAGTCCATATAGTTATCCTGCAAAAGTACGCCCAGATACATAGGTATGATTTCACGCAGGGTTGTCTTGCTGGAGCTATTGAGCACCGCACTGTCCACGCTGAAAAGAACATCTGCCGAAAAAGTAATGGAACCTGTCTGCGAATCCACTGTCATACTGGAATTATTGAATTTAGACTGCAGTTCGCCGATAATATCTGTCCGGATTCCTACAATGTCCTGCAGCTCGCTTTTGGTATTGGCAAGCTCTTCATTCGCCTTTTGAATCTCCAAGTTCGCATTTTCAATTTCCAGATAAGCTGATGCCAGCTCCTCCTGTGTCAATGCGGCCTTTTCATAGGCTTCCTGCAGCATAATATAGGAATTTTTCAGATCTTCCTGGGACTTCTCGATTTCCATTTTGTAATTTTCCAGATCGATTCTGGCAATCTCCAGTTTCTCAGAGGCCTGTTCCAACTCAGTCTGCGCCAGATTCAGTTCCATCTGGGTCTGCTCCAGATCCGTGGTCTTCTGCTTATATATCATCAGCGTAATGGCAATAATCAGGATAAACATCAGCAAAAGTGCTGCCATCATATCTGAATAGGATTGCCAATAGCTATGCTCTGTGTAAGCCCTTCTTTTATGTCCAACTCTAGCCATACACTACACCTCCCCTTTATTTCACATGATTCAGGGTAAACAACTGGTTGCTGATCTCCTCGTTAATCATATTGCAGGTTTCGTCCAAACGTTCCTGCTGCGCCTTCATTAGCTTCTCCAGCTTCTCCTGTCTGTCCATGGTCGTTTCCAGAGCCCTCTGGAGCTCGCCGTTTGCCTTCAGAAGTGCCAGTGTAGTCTGTTCCATTTTCTTATAATTATCCGCATAGAACACCTGATCCTGGCATGCTTTGTTCAGCGAACTACCAAGCTTAGTAAAGTCTGTGGCCAGCGCCTTCTCCATACGGTCCGTAAACTGATCTACGATGACCTCTACGCCCCTAATCTGGGTCTCTGACTGTCCCTTCATTAACAAGGTCAATTCCTTCATGGAATTTGCCAAATTCGCCTGGTACAGAAGCATCGCCTTCATGTTTTCATCCGAAGTAACCACCCCAGGCTCTACGCACTCCCTGTAGCATGACACAAATCCCTCCAGCTTCTCATATGCACAGGACATGACACATCTGTGCACATAGGTAAATACCAATGAAAAGAAAATACCATATACAGAAGTGTGGAAAGCCACCTTCATACCAACCAGAAGGGGACCTACATTATCAGAAATCGTATAAAGGTCGGTACCATCAAAGGATCCAAGCCCCATCGCCAATCCCAGGAAAGTTCCCAGAATACCGAGACCAGTCATAGTGCCTGCTACGGTGGCATTAAAATAGCTCATGCCAACCCTATCCATAACCTCTTCATTGATATAATCCTCTATATCTACAATCTGAGACATACCATATTTTGTGCGGAAATTTCTCATTTTTTTCTGATACTTGCGGAAAGGCTCGTCCAGGTCCATATCCCCAAATACCTTTTTCTTATTAGAATACTCTTCCCAGAGATTCTTGCGCTTCTCTGCATATTCCTTGTGAATTTCCTCCGTTACCTTCTCCAGAATTGATGCCAGATGGTTGACCTTGGTAAAGCTTACAATAGAAATGCCAAAGATCACACCGATAATGAGTAAAAACAGAAGGTTAATGACCAGATTCGCCCTGTCCGGAATATTTCCCGTAAAGACACCGTTTATGTACAGAATGACGCCCACCACGATAACGTAACACAATACCAACAAGTAATACAGTCTGTTCTTCATACTGCCTCTCCTCCTCCGTGTTTTAGTAAAACCCTCCATATATAATCATACAAAGGATATATATAGTTTACCACAAATCCATTGTCTTAACAATCATTTATCCGGTTAAGTTTTCTTTCTCGGTCAAATTAATTTTTTTATTTTCGCTTTGAGCCGCTGCAATGCATTATCTGTGGACTTTTCATCCCTGCCAAGTACTTTGGCAATCTGGGAATAACTCATACCGGTCAAATACAAATCCAGCACTTGCTTTTCAAAATCACTCAGCTCTTCCTCGATTTTTCTCTCCAGATACTCCACTCTCTCCTTGTCCAGAAAAAGCTCCTCCGGATCATTTATCTCACCTGAGGGCACCACATCCGCAAGCTCCATATCCTCCGCACCGTTACCGCCAAAGGGCATACTGTTCAGAGAAATATAGGTGTTCAGTGAAAGGTGCTTCTGGCAATTGGATGCCCGGACAGCAGAATACATCTGCCTGCTGACGCACAGGTCTGCAAAGGTATAAAAGCTGGCATCTCTTCCAAAATCATAATTCCGGATGGCCTTGAACAGTCCGATCATGCCCTCCTGAATCAAGTCCTCATTGTCGCCTCCCAAAATGTACATGGTTTTTGCCTTGATCTTGACCAGTTTTTTATATTTTTCCAACAGATAATCCATGATGGGCTGCTCTCCCTGCCGGAGTCTGCCAATTAACACTTCATCACTTTCCAGTGTATACTCTGAATACATGAATAACTCTCTCCGCTACATATACGTTGCCTGCAATACATTTCCCCTGCTCTATGCTCCATGAACTGCGGCCCATTCGACTATCCCTGCAGTCGCTGTCTCACAATTTCATAGGCCAGTACACCGGCAGCTACGGAAGCATTCAGGGAATCAATATCCCCTTTCATAGGGATGGAGGCAATCATGTCGCACTTTTCCTTTACCAAGCGTCCGACACCCTCCCCTTCATTGCCAATCACAAGTCCGATAGGTCCCTTCAGATTCAGCTTATACATTTCCACGCCACCCATGTCCGCACAGACAAACCAAAGACCTGCCTTCTTCAACTCCTCAATGGTCTTAGCCATATTGGTAACTTTCGCCACCGGAGTGTAATTCAGCGCACCTGCTGAGGTACGTGCCACAGTTGCCGTCAACCCTGCTGCCCTGTTTTTAGGTATAATCACACCATGGGCACCTGCCAGATTGGCAGTTCTGATAATGGCTCCCAGATTGTGCGGATCCTCAATATTATCCAGCAGGAAAATAAAAGGATGCTCTCCTTTCCTATGTGCTGCCTCCAGAATATCCTCCACTTCGGAATACTCATAAGCAGCCGTATACGCGATAACACCCTGATGCTTACCGGTTTCGGACATCTGGTCCAGACGCTCCTTGGTCACAAATTTGACCAGCGTATCATGCTTTTTCGCTTCACGCTTTATGGTCATCATAGGGCCATCCTGTCAGCCGTCAAGAATAAAAATTTTATCAATGGGCTTGCCGGAGCGGTAAGCCTCGATCACGGCATTTCTGCCTTCTATGGTTAATTCCTGGTATCCCATATGTGTTTCCTTTCGTTGTTTGCAGTTGCAGGTTAAATTGTGGTTTACAACGAGCAATTTGTTGCCATTCTGTTGGCATGGCTGTGCTCATTGGTTTTGACCGGGATATCCGATGGCATATATATTGCGCCGGATCAAATAGTCATTTCGTTCTTCTTAATGCCCTCTTTGATAAGATACAGCATCCTTTCTGTTTGACCTGTCAAATACAAAAATCCCATCAATGCTTCAAACCCTGTTGCTTTGCGGTAGTCCTGGATGGATGCATTCTTAGCCGAAGTGTGGGTTTTGGCATTGCGTCCTCTTTTATAAACTGCCCTCTCATCCTCTGTCAATTCCTCAATCAGTGCCTCAATCATAGCCGCCTGCACACCGGCATTTACATATTTGACCGTGCGCTTATGAAGCTCGTTGGCAGCACGATTGGCTCGCTCCACCACAACGGTACGGATGACCAGATCGTAAACAGCATCCCCGATATAAGCCAATGTCAGCGGCGAATAAGCCCGCACATCCACTGGCCTGCATGCGAAAGCTCCCGCAATCTGCTCCAGCAATGCTAAGCTCTCACTTGTATTGCCCGCAGCCTTATCTTCCCGGGTTGCATTCCCACTGCTGCCTGACTTTCTCTCTACACTCTCTCCCATACGACTCCTTCACGCGTATCCTTGATGGCAATCCCCTTGTCAAGCAGTTCATTTCTGATGGCATCTGCCCGTGCAAAGTTCTTTTCCTTCTTTGCCGCTTTACGTTCCTCGATCTTAGCCAACACGTAAGCTTCCAATTCCGCATCAAGACCGGACGCTTCCGGCGCCTCTTCTTTCAACAGGTCAAGGCTTAACACATAATCATAGCTTTCCATAATAGCGCGCTTGGTCACACCATTCAGTTCTGTCTTCAAAACATCATACAGCAAGGTAATACCCATGGAGGTATTTACGTCATGGCCCACTGCCTCAAGGAATTTTGCCTTGTATTCTTTCACAGCCGCTTCATCCACTACACCTTCTTTGCTCAAATCTGCAATACGCTTTTTCAGCTTCTTGTAGGTACCTGTTGCCTGATCCAATGCCTCATAAGAAAACACCAGAGGCTTTCTGTAATGGGACTGTAAGCAGAACAATCTATATGCCAAAGGATCATAACCCTTCTGCTCCAGCAGGGAAACGGTAAGGAATTCTCCCTTGGATTTACTCATTTTACCGGACTGATCATTCAGATGATGAACATGGAACCAGTAATTACACCATTTATGGCCAAGGTATGCCTCGCTCTGTGCAATTTCATTGGTATGATGAGGGAACATATTGTCGATACCGCCGCAATGGATATCCATATATTCGCCCAGATGCTTCATACTGATGCAGGAGCACTCAATATGCCAGCCTGGATAACCAACACCCCATGGACTATCCCATTTCAATGCCTGATCCTCAAATTTGGATTTTGTGAACCACAGTACAAAATCATTTTTATTCTTCTTGTTCTCATCCTCGGTTACGTCCTCACGTACACCTACCATCAGCTCTTCTTCCGTCTGATTGCCGAACACATAGTATTCTTTCAGCTTTGAGGTATCAAAATAAATGTTTTCACCGGCCTGATATGCATATTTCTTTTCAAGCAGCACTTCTATCATATGAATAAAGCTGTCAATGCAATTGGTAGCCGGCTCCACCACATCAGGTGTTTTAATATTCAGCTTCGCGCAATCTGCAAAGAACGCATCCGTGTAGAACTTTGCGATTTCCATAACCGTTTTATGCTCTCTCTTTGCACCCTTTAACATCTTATCTTCCCCGCTGTCAGCATCGGAGGATAAATGTCCTACATCTGTGATATTCATAACACGCTTTACGTCATAATCTGCATAGCGCAGGATTTTCTCCAGAACATCTTCCATAATATAACTTCTTAAATTTCCGATATGTGCAAAATGATATACGGTAGGACCGCATGTATACATATTGACTTTGCCTTCCACATTCGGTACAAATTCTTCCACTTTTTTTGTCAGGGTGTTAAACAGTTTCATCCTTCTTGCTCCTTATATTATAATTCATTTTATTCTGCCGACTGCTCTTTCGATTTTAGGCTTTTCAGTTCTTCTTCCAGCTCCAACAGTCTGTTGAACAATTCCGTGTTAGAGCGCTGCAAAGCAGCAATATCCTCATGAACAGGATCCGGTAAATCCGTTTGGTTCATATCTTCCCGGGGCACTGACTGGTTATGACGCTTTATCACACGACCCGGGACACCTACTACCGTAGAATAGGGCGGTACCGGTGATAACACTACACTGCCCGCACCAATCTTGGAGTTGGCACCGATGGTAAAGGAACCCAGCACCTTTGCCCCCGCACTGATCATAACATTGTCCTCCACAGTAGGGTGACGCTTGCCATGCTCCTTACCCGTACCACCCAGAGTAACGCCCTGATACAGTGTGACATTATCTCCAATTACCGCAGTCTCTCCAATAATAACACCGTTACCATGGTCGATGAACAACCCTTTCCCAATCGTGGCACCTGGGTGTATCTCGATACCGGTCTTGCGCACCCCCCTCTGGGAAATATATCTTGCCAGAAAATAATGCCCTTTCTCATATAGCCTATGTGCCAGTCGGTAATGCAGCATTACCTTAAAGCTGGGATATAAAAATACCTCCATCCAAGAATGAATGGCCGGATCCCTCTCCCGAATAATCCGAATTTCATCCCTAATATTACCGATCATTCCCATACGTCACCTCCTGCCGTTTGGCCCTGTCTCGCGCTGACGCGCAGTCACCCAGTGACAAATACAGCTTGCGCGTCGTGCGCATCCTCGCGGAGCGTTTTTGATTCCCAGGAAATACTCACTTGATCACTGCGATGCAACCAGGTTTTTCCTATGAATGAAAGAAAGCGGATAAATCCTCTCCAAGAGACGAATTTATCCGCGGTTCCACTCTAATTAAAGGCATCAGCCTTTCCCTCAACGCGTTTAACGCACGCCTACGTATCCGGATACTCGCTGCACAAGAAAGGTGTTACAGACACCGCAGAGCTTCTTAGCCTGCTTTTTTTGCAGGATTAAAAGTTCTTCCCGCGCTTTCCCCGAACCGGCTCACGAATGCACTTCCTCCTCTTTCCGACGGGACTGCTTCCAGTCGCTGACACTCCCTCTCTGTGACTTCCCAAGGAATACTCTTTTCGCTCTCAGCCTTTATCTTATCAATTTCTTACCTATTTACTAGAATATGCAAATTCAGAATCTTTGTCAACTGATTTTTATTAATTTCGCACTTTTCATTTATTCTGTCGCCCACATACCTCAGCGCTTGATTGACTCTATTTTCTATATATTCACTAATATACATTCACTGATATGCACTTACCGGCAATCACTTACTGAACAGACCTTATTTTTTGTGACATCCGCTGCAACCTGCACATCCTGAGGTTCGCACCTCCTCTGCCACCAGATTATAAGGACTGGTTAACATACAGATTGCCTGGGAAGAGATACCTTCCCCGGTTCCGGTAAAGCCAAGTCCCTCTTCTGTAGTCGCCTTTACATTTACCTGCTCCACCGTGATGCCAAGTGCCTTTGCAATATTCTCACGCATGGTATCAATGTAGGGACGCATCTTAGGTGCCTGCGCTATAATCGTGGCATCGATATTTTCAATCAGAAATCCCTTCTCCTCAATCAATTCTCCAACCTTTTGAAGCAATAAAACAGAGGAAATGCCTTTATATGCAGGATCAGAATCCGGGAAATGCTTACCGATATCTCCCAACGCTGCTGCCCCAAGCAATGCATCCGCGATAGCGTGCAGCAGAACATCTGCATCCGAATGACCTAGAAGACCTTTTTCATAAGGAATCTTCACACCACCAATGATCAGATCACGTCCTGCTACCAGACGATGTACATCATAACCCATTCCGACTCTCATAGTTTACCTCTTTTCTGCATTTCACAAGCAGGCTCGTGAAACTGCGTTAATATGTCTCTCATGCAACGCGTTCTGTCGGTTCCCTTCTCATTACACATTACTGCTCCTTGTTCTTACGATCACCTTTGCGCTTGAAGAAACCTTGGCTCTCACGGTTCTTTTCCTTGTTGTCACGGCTTCTTTCACGGCTGCCACGGCTTGTTTCCCTGACATCACGACTTCTGTATTCCTTTCCTTCGCTGTAACGTCCCTCTCGTTTATTATGGCTGCCACGTCTGCCTTCCCGGTCGCTCCTACCGCTTTCTGCTTCTAAGCTGCGTCTTCTTACACGTCCATCTTCCCGGACGCCTCTTCGGCCACGGGATCCTTCACGATTATCGCGCCCTTTTACCAATCTTCTGAGCACGAAATCATCTTCCTCGATATCCTGACCTAAATCACCTACAGCTTCCTTTAGGAATGCTGCGGCTACATCCAATGCATCGCACTCATGCTCCTGCATCTTTTTCTCAATGAACTTCTTCATCAGATCAATATCTTCGCTGTCCTTATATACCAGAACACGATCCAGCGTCTTTAATGCCTTGGAACGCATTACCTTTCTGGTAGTCGGCATCTGCTGTTCTTCAATGGTAGTACGGCAGATACGTTCAATCTCACGTATCTTGAAGATTTCCCGACCGCTGACAAAGGTAAAGGAGCGCCCGGTCTTACCTGCTCGTCCGGTACGTCCGATTCTATGCACATAATACTCAATATCCTGTGGAACATCATAGTTGATAACCACCTCCACGTCATCTACGTCAATACCTCTTGCTGCCACGTCCGTTGCAATCAAAATATTGGTGGTTGCGGTACGGAAACGATTCATGGCAATATCACGCTGATACTGGGTCAGATCACCATGCAATCCCTCTGCCTGAAATCCGCTTTCCTTTAAAAAGCCGGTCAGCTCGTCCACTTTTTTCTTAGTATTACAGAAGATCAGACAAAGTCTTGGCTGATAATACTCCAGCAGTCTTACGGTCGCCGCATCCTTGTCCTGACTCTTAATGCGGAAGTATTTCTGGGAAACCAAAGGAATAGTCAATTCTTTCGCAGCTACTTTTACCAGCTCCGCATCATGCTGGAACTTGCCGGTAATTTCCAGAATCGGCTGTGGCATAGTGGCAGAAAAAAGCGCAGTCTGATGTTCACCCGGAATCTCTCCCAAAATCAATTCCATATCTTCCCGGAATCCCATATTTAACATTTCATCCGCTTCGTCCAGCACCACCATATTCACTTCATCCAGCTTAATGGTGTGTCTGCGCATATGATCCATGACACGGCCGGGCGTACCAACAATAATCTGCACACCCCGCAAGCCTGCAATCTGCCTGCCGATGTCCTGACCTCCATAAATTGGAAGCACTTTTATGCCCTGCATGTATTTCGCCAGCTTACGCAGTTCCTCCGC
>JAZNXM010000005.1:0-3448 GCA_045593865.1 Acetatifactor sp.
CTCCGATAACGTAGAGCGTGCATTCAAGAGCGGCGTTAAATATATTGCACAGCCCGGCGGTTCCGTAAGAGATGCAGAAGTAATCGAGTGCTGCAACAAGCATGACATGGTTATGGCATTTACCGGTATCAGACTGTTCCATCACTAATATTTGAATATGTGAAGTTATTTGAAGCAGCATTTCTGTAGGGGAATGCTGCTTTGTTATTGTCAGGGACAGATGAACTTCTACAAATCAAAGGGAAGGAAGAGGGTATTTTCTTATTAAATTAGCAATAATTGAGATGTAAATCACAAGGAAAAAAGAGAAATTACTTTTATATACCGATATAATAGTGGAGAAATATAGAAGGTGGAGGCTAATTATGGGTAAAAGAATTAGAAAATGTATGGCAGGCATACTTGCCCTGCTGATGATGCTGGGAAGTCTGAACACGACCTCTATGGAAGCAAAGGCCGCAAATATAGAAACTGTGACCTATTCCATGGCAGATATCGTGCAGACCGACAGTTGGGAAACTACTGCAGAGAATGTTTCCGGTGGAGGTAAGGTGCTGACTTTTGGCGGCAACTGGAAATCCATTTTCTTTGCTGTGCCCGAGGACATTGAGTTTGGTAAGGTGGAGAAGGTTACTTTTCATGTGACCTCCGATAATGCACATCAGTTTGCGTATAAGTTTTTTACGGAAACAGACTATGCTAATAAGGGAAACGGTGAAACGCAGGTACAGTACGGTAATCCCGTGGTGATACCGGATGCGTCGGTAAAGGCAGGTATAAAGTATCTGGCTCTCACATCCAATTTTGCCAGCGGGGAAGATTCAACTCCCATTGAGATGGAGATTTCAGGCATCTCTTTTGAGATAAACCATGATGCACAGGTTGTGATTCCTGAAGGTATCCAGACGGATATTCCCGATTGGAAGGACGCTATTACCAGAGACCTGGGGGCAGATGCCATTGCAGGTGCCTGCGTGGCTTATCACGGACTGTCAGATGAACTTTTGATGGAACTGACTACCAAGCACTTTAATGCAATCTCTTTTGAAAATGAAATGAAACCGGACGCTTTTTTAGGCTCCGGAACTACCCAGTCCGTTACTTTTAACGGACAGAACATGATTGTTCCGGTACTTAATTTTTCTCGTGCAGACAGTATGCTGGATTATATCAAGGAATGGAACGATGCAAATCCGGATGATTTTATCAAGGTAAGAGGACATGTATTGGTATGGCATTCCCAGACACCGGAGTGGTTTTTCCGTGAAAATTACAGCACCGACGGTGATTATGTAAGCACTTCCGTGATGAATAAGCGTCTGGAGTGGTACATTAAGACTGTTTTGGAGCACTTCGTAGGCGAAGACAGTAAGTACAAGGATATGTTCTACGGCTGGGACGTGGTAAATGAGGCAATCAGTGATTCTACCGCAAAGCCCCGTATGGCTTCTGAGAGTTCCTCCTGGGCGGCTGTATACGGCGATCAGAGTAACGAATATATTATCAATGCATTTAAGTATGCACATAAATACGCGCCCGCAAGTCTGGAGCTTTATTACAATGATTACAATGACTCCGACCCTAATAAGAGCGTGGGTATTGCCAATCTGTTAAGAGATGTAAAGAATGCAGAGGGCACCCGAATCGACGGTATGGGCATGCAGGCTCATCACAATATGCAGGGTCCCAGTGTGGGACAGATCGAAGCTGCAGTACGCAGATATGCGGCAATCGTGGACAAGATTCAGCTGACTGAGTTTGATATTAAAGCCAGTGCTTCCTATGATGGTACTTCCGCTGCCAAGGAAGAAGAATTCAAGGCCATGGGCTACCGCTACAAAGAAATTTACGATTTATTAAAGGCTTTGGATGCAGAGGAAGGTATCGACATCACCGGTATTACCATGTGGGGTGTTGTGGACAAATATTCCTGGTTACAGAGCTCCAATAGTGTAGGAGGCGCAGCATCAGGCGGTGCACAGTGCCCTCTGTTATTCGATGATTATTATCAGGCAAAGCCTGCTTACTGGGCATTTGTGGATGCTAGCAAGCTTCCCCCTGAGAGACAGGGCGTTACCATTATTCAGGCCGATGAAGTGAACTTTGATATGGCCCCCTCTTACAGTGTTACTGCTGAAGATACCACTGTAAGTCTGCAGAGCATAGTGGTAGGCAATGAGTTGTCCGTGCTTGTTACCGTAGAGGGAGACAACACAAGTGACAGTGATACAGTAACTCTTTATGTGGATGGAGCCAACTCCGAAAGTGAGAACATCACCCCCGTAAAGGTTAGCGCTACCAAGAAGAGCGGGATAACGCTGGCAAACGGTTACAGAGTTATTTTGGAGACCAATATTACTAATGCGGATATTATGGACAAGCTTGGTCTGGATGTTGTAGTGACAAAGGGCGATAAGAAGATTGCTTTTAACGATACAACCCTTTCCCAGGAGACCAGCAGCAAGTATTACGCAGAAGCTGTTATCAAACCTTATGCAAAGATTGGCTACGGAACCGCAAGTGTGGATGGTATTAGGGAAGATGCATGGGGCAATAACGGTACGGAGATACCGCTGAACATTCATTCAGATTCCGGTGCTTTGGCAACTGCCACTGCAATGTGGGACGAGGAGTACCTTTATGTATTCATGGAAGTGCAGGATGCGACTCTTAATAACAGCAGCAGTGATGAATGGCAGCAGGATTCCGTAGAAGTATTTATTGATGAAAACAATCATAAGACGGAAAGTTACGAGGCTGACGATAAGCAGTACAGAATCAGTTATACAAATCACCAGTCCTTTAACGGCACCAAATGTAATGCTGACAATGTAATCTCTGCAGCAAGAAGCTTTACAGGCGGTTACGAAGTAGAAGTTGCATTTAAATGGACTGATATAACTCCTGCCGCAGGCATGGAAATCGGTCTGGAATTCCAGATAAATAATGCAGGCGCAGATGCAACCCGCATCGGTACTGCAAGCTGGTTTGACGAAACCGGTATGGGATGGTCCTCTACGGCCGTGTACGGTACGGCGAAGCTTGTAAAACCGGCAGAGGAAGTCATAGATATTGTTACATTAAATGCTACGCAGATTCAAAATTGGACTATCGGCCGTACGGGCACTTTTACTCCTTATGTAAATGGCGAAAAAGTAGATAGAACTACCATGACCTGGAGCAGCAGTAATCCGGAAGTGGCAACTTGTGTACAGGGCTACCTGGTAGGCAAGAGTGCCGGAACCACCACCATCAGCTGCACCAAGGAAAACGGTACGGTAGCCACCTGTGTGGTAACAGTGAAGCCTCAGGATGTGATAACCTTAAATACGGAAGAATTGAAAAACTGGACCATCGGCCGTACAGGTACATTTACAGTCTATGTAAACGGTGTGAAGGTAGACAGAGCGACCATGACCTGGAGCAGCAGTAATCCAGAGGTGGCAAC
>JAZNXM010000006.1:0-4563 GCA_045593865.1 Acetatifactor sp.
GGCTACGATCCGACTTAGTATACGTATCTGGAGAGACTGGATAGAAAACGGAAGGAAGAGATTTATGAGCTGCTACTTTCCTATGAGCTTCCGGGGGTAGTGTTCAGCAGGGATTTGAGACCGGATGAATTGTTCATGGAAATTGCCATGAAGAACCGTGTGCCCGTTTTATCCACCAAGATGTCCACTTCTTCCTTTATGGCAGAGACAATCCGTTGGTTGAATGTAAAGCTGGCTCCCTGCATTTCTGTACATGGGGTATTGGTGGATGTCTATGGCGAAGGCGTTCTGCTTACCGGTGAAAGTGGTATCGGTAAGTCCGAAGCTGCATTGGAGCTGATTAAGAGAGGACATCGTCTGGTTACGGATGATGTGGTGGAGATCCGTAAGGTAAGTGAGGAAACCTTAATCGGAAGTGCACCGGATATTACCAAGCATTTCATTGAGCTGAGAGGGATCGGCATCGTGGATGTAAAGGCATTATTTGGTGTTTCTTCCGTAAAAGATACACAGTCCATCGATCTGGTAATCCGTCTGGAAGAGTGGGACAAGGATAAGGAGTATGATCGACTGGGATTGGAAGAGAAGTTTACAGAGTATTTGGGTAAAAAAGTAGTGTGCCATGATATTCCCATTCGTCCGGGCAGAAATCTGGCAATTATTTGTGAATCTGCGGCAATCAACCACAGACAGAAGAAGATGGGTTACAACGCTGCACAGGAATTATATGCAAGAGTGCAGAATTCTCTGGCAAGAAAGCGGGAAGAGGACTATAGCAGGGAGGATGAAAAGTAAATATGAGTAAATATGCATTCGGTGTGGATATTGGGGGAACAACCGTGAAATTGGGCTTGTTCGACCAGGATGCCAATGTTTTGACAAAATGGGAGATTACTACATCCAAGGAAAATAACGGCGAACAGATTCTGCCGGATGTGGCGGCCAGCATTGAAAAGGTGCTGGTCGAGATGAATATTGCAAAAGAAGAGGTTATCGGTGTCGGTGTCGGTGCACCGGGACCGGTTGATGATGCAGGTGTCATTGACAGAGCCTTGAATCTTGGCTGGGGAGTGTTCAATATTTCTGAAACTCTGGAAAAGCTGCTGGGTATTCCTGTTAAGTCCGGGAATGACGCCAATGTTGCCGCCTTCGGAGAAATGTGGCAGGGCGGCGGTAAGGGCTACAAGAATCTGGTGGTTGTGACGCTTGGCACCGGTGTCGGCGGCGGCATTATTGTGAATGGTAGGATTCTGACCGGTGCATCCGGTGCAGCCGGTGAGGTGGGCCACATACAGGTCAAGGATGGTGAAACAGAAGCCTGCAACTGTGGAAACAAGGGCTGTCTGGAGCAGTATGCTTCCGCAACAGGTATTGCAAAACTGGCAGAACAGCGTCTGGCGAAGGATGATGTCCCCAGTGTGCTGAGAAGCAAGCCACCCATTTCTGCAAAGAGTGTATTTGATGCAGTGAAGGAAAAGGATGCAGTGGCGATTGAAATCGCAGAAGAATTTGGAGAATATCTGGGAATTGGTCTTGCTGCTATCGCAGCGGTAGTGAATCCCGAGGCCTTTGTTATCGGCGGCGGCGTATCCAGGGCAGGAGAGGTGCTGCTTGATTATGTCCGTCCATCCTTTCAGAAGCATGTATTCCATGCGTGCAATACTGCAAAGCTGAAACTGGCTACTTTGGGAAATGATGCCGGCATTTATGGCGCAGCAGGTCTCTTCTTATTAAATTAGGAAATTGTGAAGTTCCTGAGATTTCGTTTTGCGAACACCATCTTCTTATAGAATAAGAGAATTTTGTGTATTATGCAGGGTAACGATTAATAAATGAAGGAATATTTTTAGTATGAGTATGGAAACAGTTATAACTGCGTTGGCAGACTTGGTACGGTCAGAAAACATATTCGTGAATGAACCAATGAAGAAGCATACAACCTTCCGCATCGGAGGAGAGGCGGCATGCTTTGTGAAAATCGAAGATGCGCAGCAGCTGGCAGCAGTGCAGCGCTGTTTACAACAGAGGAATGTTCCTGTATTGATACTTGGCAATGGCAGCAATCTGCTGGTAAGTGATGAGGGATTTCCGGGAGTTGTACTGGAAATTTGCGATCAGATGAGTGTCGTCCGTGTGGAAGGGACCCGGATGATCGTACAGGCAGGTGCGCTTATGTCCAAAGTAGCCAGAGTCGCCTATGAAAACGGGCTGACCGGTTTTGAATTTGCGGCAGGTATTCCGGGAACCATTGGCGGCGGTGTGGTAATGAATGCCGGTGCCTATGGCGGTGAGTTGAAACAGGTAATCACTTCGGTAAAGGTATTGAATCCCCGGGGAGAGATTCTGGAGCTGGATAATGAAGCCATGGCATTCGGTTACCGGACCAGTCTTATTAAGCGCGAGCCCCTGATTGTTGTGGAGGTAACACTACAGCTTACGGAAGGCAGGAAAGAGGAAATCCTGGCCGCCATGGAAGACCTGGCTCGGCGCAGAAGAGACAAACAGCCACTGGAATACGCAAGTGCAGGAAGTACCTTTAAACGTCCCCCCGGCTATTTTGCGGGAGAGCTGATCATGAAAGCGGGACTGCGGGGATATCGTGTGGGCGGAGCCCAGGTGTCCGAAAAACACTGCGGTTTTGTGATCAATACAGGGGATGCTACCGCGGCAGATGTGCTGGAGCTGATAGAACACGTAAGAAATAAAGTTAGGGATACCTTTGGAGTAGAACTGGAGCCGGAGGTTATCATTATTCGATAAAAATACTTGAGCATGCTTATTGCAGGCGGTTGCTGTAATGCGTGGGGAGAAAGTTATGAGGTTCGTAGTTGTTACAGGTATGAGCGGCAGTGGCAAGAGTACTGCCCTGAAAATGTTGGAAGATGCAGGATTTTACTGTGTAGATAACCTTCCGGTGTCATTGATAGAAAAGTTTGTGGAGTTATTGAACAATCAGGGCGGAGAGATCAGCAAGGTAGCATTGGGACTAGATGTGCGCGCCGGTCATTCTTTTGAGGATGCTACTGATGTGTTACAGCATATCAGGGACAGAGGCTATTGTCTGGAAATCCTGTTTATGGATGCGGATGAGATATCCCTGATCAAGCGTTACAAGGAGAGCAGGCGAGTGCATCCTTTGGCTGCGGACGGACGCATTGAGGAGGGTGTCAGCAGGGAAAAGCAGATTTTGACCCGGATTCGCAGGAAGGCAGATTATGTAATTGATACTTCCAATTTGCTTACAAGAGAACTGAAGTTAGAACTGGAGCGAATCTTCATTCATAATGAAGAGTACAATAGCCTGATGGTTACTGTCATGTCTTTCGGATTCAAGCATGGAATGCCGGTGGACGCTGACCTGGTGTTTGATGTGCGCTTTCTTCCCAATCCGTTCTATATTGATGAACTGAAGAACAAGACCGGTAACGACAGGGAAGTACAGGATTATGTCATGGGCTTCGAAGAAGCCGGAGTTTTTCTGGATAAGCTCTGCGATATGATGAATTTCCTGATACCCAACTATATTAAAGAGGGCAAGAATCGGTTGATCATTGCGATCGGATGCACCGGCGGTAAGCATCGAAGCGTGACCCTTGCCAATGCTTTGTATGGCAAGATGAAATCCAAGGGAAATTATGGAATAACACTTCATCATAGGGATGCGGAGAAGCATAATGAACAGATCATGGGGAGGTAGGGCATGTCTTTTTCTCATGAAGTGAAGGCAGAATTGGCAAAACAAATACATTCGGCCAGGCATTGTCAGATAGCGGAACTGGCGGCTATGATAAGTTTTGCGGGGCAATACGGAAGAACAGAGACCGGTCAGTACATGATCGGTTTTCAAACAGAAAATGAAGACGTAGTCAGAAAAGGCTTTACATTATTAAAAAAAACATATAATATAAGAGAAGATGACGCAATAAATGAGCAGCAGATGCAGGAATTATATCATAAATTCGGAGACCCGGAGCAGACCGTAGAACCGCTTCTGATAAAAAGTACCTGTTGTCAGCGTGCTTTTTTGCGGGGAGCGTTTTTATGTATCGGCTCCATGAGTGCACCGGAGAAAGGATATCATCTGGAATTTGTGTGTACCAGGGAGGATAAAGCCAGACAATTACAGAGCGTGATCCATGGGTTTGGCATCGAGGCCAAGATCATCCGGCGTAAGAGATATCATGTGGTCTATTTGAAGGAAAGCGAAGCGATAGTGGATCTGCTCAATGTAATGGAGGCGCATATTGCCTTAATGAATTTGGAAAATCTGCGTATACTGAAAGGGATGCGGAATTCCATCAATCGAAGAGTCAATTGTGAGGCGGCAAACATTACCAAGACCGTTCATGCCGCGTCTAGGCAGATTGAGGATATCCGATTCCTGAGAGACCATTATGGTTTTAACAGGCTGCCTGAAAACTTGAGACAGATGGCGGAGGTGCGTTTAGAGTATCCCGAGGCCACGTTAAAGGAGCTGGGAGAATATCTGGATCCTCCGGTTGGAAAATCAGGAGTAAATCACCGATTGAGACATTTAAGTGAAATCGCAGATAAAAACAGGTA
>JAZNXM010000007.1:0-7898 GCA_045593865.1 Acetatifactor sp.
CAGACCCAGCAGACTGACCTTCTGTTGACTCAACGACTTCCAATACTTGCGTTCCGGACACTGCTGAATCAGACCCTTCAGCTTCCTTCGCTACAAACTCCAAATGCAATGCCATTCTGTCAAAATGTGCACCCATCTCTTCCATTACCTTTGCATTTGCTTTCACAGTGATGAGTACTGCATTTCCGCCATCATTTACAACGTAGAATCTGTCTGCAACGTCATCGTAAGATACATCAATGCTCTTTACGGTGATTTCTGAATCCGTATTCAGCTCAAGCTCCATTATTTCCCCAATAGTAGCTTTTACATCTTCACCATATCCATTTGCAGCTTCCTGCAGCATTTCATCTATATCCAGAGCCGGATCCGTTGGTACGATCATGAAGGAAATCTCTGCATCACCCTCTGCATCCAGCTGTAAGAATCCGTCATATCCATCAATCTCAGCCGCTTGCAGCAATTCTGCCGGATACCAGATACTGAAACCGTCTTCGCTTCTGAATAATATCTCTTCAAATTCAGTCTCTACACCATCAATCATCAGCGTGTAGGTACGGGTCTCTGTTTCATTTTCAGAATCGACTGCATCACTGCCCTCTACCCCATCCGCTTCCATGCTTTCTACAACACTGCTCTCAACTGAGTTTTCTACAACACTGCTTTCCGGCTGTGTACTTTCTTCAACATTTCCACCGCCACAGGCAGCCAGGCCTACCATCATTGTCGCAGCCAAGAGCACTGCACTCATAACCTTCTTATTTCCTGTCTTCAAGTAATGTTTTTTCATAATCACATCTCCTCTTTATCATTTCTTGTCTATTGGTTACTCCTTTAAGATAAACTATCTTTGTGGAATAACTGTGTTCACGGTATAAAGAGTCTATGAAGATAAAATAATCTGTTTTTAAACATTTTGGAAGCGTTTGGAAAGCGCACCAAACAGAAGCTCTACTTATTTGTTCCCAGCACTTTTTTTATAAATGCCAGCACTTCTTTTTCATACAGCTGCGCATCCACGCAATAACTGAGACCATGCCCGGCATCCTTTACAAATACCAGCTTTTTTTCTGAAGCACAGGCATCATAACACTCTTGGCTCATGCTGCATGGTACAAATCTATCGTCATCCCCATGAATGAAAAGAATCGGCACTTTGCTTTCTGAAACCGCTTCCTTCGCAGTAACTTCTTCAATATCAAGACTGCCATAGATTTTCGCGCTCCATTTTGTCAACAGGTAGAAAAATCCATCGGGAAGATTTAATGACCGCATTACCGACTTCAGAATATCCTTTGGTGCAGAATAGGCACAGTCTGCTATGATTCCCTTTACATTATCCGGAAGGTCCATATTCGATGCCATGAGAATGGTGGCCGCTCCCATGGAGATCCCTGTCAACAGAATCGGTGTCTTACGCCCGCACCGATCCAGCACATAATTGATCCAGCTTAACACATCCTGTCGCTCCCTGATACCAAAGGTCATCAGCTTACCTTCGCTTTTTCCATGGGCACGCTGGTCCACCATCAGCACATTGTAGCCGCATCTCTTGCACATTAAAAAAATGCCGTTTCCGTCCCGAACGCTGCAGCTGCGGTATCCGTGAAAAAAAACCACCATCGGGGCATCATCAAACATCTGATAATGCTTTCCATACAATTGCAGCCCATCATAGGATGGAATACGGACTTCTTCACAAGGTTCCGGCAGCATCCTTTCGATAGCCTTTAATATGCCTTCATTATACGGCTCATACTGCTCCCCTTCCGGAAGGGTTCTGTCATCCAGAATGGTCATTTTATTACGGCAAAAGACCATATAATAGATCGCATACAGAACGATAAAAAACAGTAACACCACACCGATTACTCTTAAGAACCACCACATACTCTCATCCTTTTAACAAATACAAATTGCAGGGCCCTGTTTGAGACCCTGCGTATATTGTTACCATAATCTTCTAGCTTTTATGCATCATTAACCGGTAATCGCATTACCTGTATACAACTGATAATACTTGCCTTTTTCCTCAATCAGCTGGTCGTGGGTGCCTCTCTCAATGATACGGCCCTGCTCCAGAACCATGATACAGTCAGAGTTTTTAACCGTGGATAATCTGTGGGCAATCACAAAGGTAGTTCTGCCCCGCATCAATTTATCCATACCTTCCTGTACGATACGTTCTGTTCTGGTATCGATGGAGCTGGTCGCCTCATCCAAAATCAGTACCGGCGGGTCTGCGATAGCTGCCCGTGCAATACTCAATAGCTGTCTCTGACCCTGACTTAAGTTGGCGCCGTCACCTGTCAGCATGGTGTCATAGCCATCGGGTAGCTGACTGATGAAACCATGTGCATTTGCCAGCTTTGCTGCTGCAACCACTTCTTCATCGGTAGCATCCAGCTTACCGAAGCGGATATTTTCCTTAACCGTACCTGTGAATAAATGGGTATCCTGTAAAACGATTCCCAGTGAACGTCTTAAATCCGCTTTCTTGATCTTGTTGATATTGATGCCGTCATAACGGATCTTACCATCCTGGATATCGTAGAAACGATTGATCAGGTTCGTAATTGTGGTCTTGCCTGCACCGGTAGAACCTACGAAGGCAATCTTCTGCCCGGGCTGCGCATAAAGCTTGATATCGTGAAGTACCATCTTTTCATCGGTATAACCGAAATCCACACCATCAAATACTACATCACCCTTCAGTTCCACATAATCGGTAGTACCGTCTGCCTGATGCGTATGCTTCCACGCCCATCTGCCGGTGCGCTTTTCGGAAGGCTGCAGCTGCCCATTCACTTCCACTGCATTTACCAGAGTCACATAACCATTATCCACTTCCACCGGTTCATCCATCAATTTGAACAGTCGATCCGCACCTGCCAGTGCCATTACAATAGCGTTAAATTGCTGCATGATCTGGTTGATCGGCATATTGAAGCTTTTATTAAAGGTCAGGAAGCTTGCCAGACCACCCAGAGACAACATGTTTATACCGGTTAAAGTCAGATTACTGAAACCACTTAATGCTATAATACCACCGGTAATCGCACATACCACATAACTGACATTACCCATCTGTGCATTGATCGGTCCCATGATATTTGCAAACGTATTTGCCTTTTCCGCACTGTAAAACAATGCGTCGTTCAATTCCTTGAAAGCCTTCTTATTCTCCTCTTCATGGCAGAATACCTTAACCACCTTTTGTCCCTGTATCATTTCTTCGATAAAGCCGTTGACCTTACCGAGATTTGCCTGCTGCTCCACAAAATATCTTCCACTGTTGGATGCCGCTGTCTTGGAGCAATACAACGTTAAAACAATCATGAGCAGGGTTACCACAGTGAGCGGAATACTCAGACGCAGCATACTGATGAACACACTGACAATGGTAACAGAGCTGTTGAGCAACTGTGGCATAGTCTGACTGATCAGCTGCCTCATAGCATCGATATCGTTGGTGTAAACTGACATGATATTACCATGGGCATGTGTATCAAAATATTTAATCGGCAGTTGCTGCATATGTTCAAACAACTGATTTCTCAGATTGCGCTGCACACCCTGGGTCACATAAATCATAATTCTATTATAAGAATATGTGGAGATTACACCGATACCATAGAACACTGCCACCCTCTTAATGGCATCCGCCAACGGACCGAAATCCGGATGGTCCGTGAGCAAAAATGGGGTAATATAATCGTCAATCAGGTTCTTGGTAAATAAAGTTCCCTGCACATTCGCAATAACACTGGTAAAAATCAGGATTACAACTAAGATACAGTGAACCAGATAATCTTTAAAAACATAATTCATTACCCGGGATAACAATTTTCCGGGATTCTCCACCTTCGGTCTGGGACCCCTCATGCCTCTCGGACCTCCCGGTCCCGGAATTTTACTATTCTTTATCTCTTCTGCCATATTCACTCTCCATTCTTGCTACACCACCTGAAATTTAGGCGCAAGCACTATTCTCCTGCCTTCATATCAAAATCGCCTGCGCCACTTGTCTGTGACTCAAATACTTCACGATAAATTGCATTGGTTTCCAGTAACTCTTCATGGGTACCAAAACCGTTGACACGGCCATCATCCATAACGATGATACGATCTGCATCCTGCACACTGGAAATTCTCTGTGCGATGATGATCTTGGTAGTACCCGGAATTTCTTCCCGGAAAGCCCTTCTGATCTTCGCATCTGTTGCAGTATCCACCGCACTGGTGCTGTCATCCAGAATCAAAATCTTGGGTTTCTTCAAAAGCGCTCTGGCAATACAAAGTCTCTGCTTCTGACCACCGGATACATTGGTGCCTCCCTGTTCAATGCGTGTCTCGTATTTGTCTGGAAATCTCTCCACAAATTCATCGGCACATGCAAGTTTGCATGCCTGCTTACATTCTTCTTCCGTAGCTTCTGGATTCCCCCAGCGAAGATTCTCCAGAATACTTCCTGAGAATAATACGTTCTGCTGCAATACGACGGAAACCTGATTACGCAGCACATCCAGATCATACTCTTTAACATCCTTACCGCCTACATATACGATACCCTCGGTGACGTCATAAAGTCGGCTGATCAGATTTACCAGACTGGTCTTTGCAGAGCCGGTGCCGCCGATGATGGCAATGGTCTCGCCGGACTTAATCTCCAGACTGATATTCTTAAGTACCGGCTTACTCATATTGGATTTGTAAGCGAATGCAACTTCTTCAAAGCAGATGCTGCCGTCAGCCACTTCCATAACCGGATTCTCCGGATTTTTAATATCACTTTCTTCCCTCAATACTGCTGCAATACGCTCCATACTCGCGGTACTCATAGAAATCATAACAAATACCATGGATACCATCATCAGACTGGAAAGAATATTCATACAGTATGCCAGCAGACTCATTAGATTACCGGTGGTCAGGCTGCCACTTACAATCATCTTTGCACCGATCCAGCTTACCAGAATCATACAGGTGTATACGGTAAACTGCATCAAGGGCGCATTGAGTACCACATTGCTTTCTGCTTTTGTAAAAATATTGTGAATATTGCTGCTTGCCTTTTTGAATTTTCGAATTTCTTCCTCTTCTCTTACAAAGGCTTTTACCACACGGATGGCGGATACGTTCTCCTGAACGGATGCATTCAGTTCATCGTATTTGGGAAATGCCTGGCGGAAGGTACTGGTAGCCCGCCTGATTATGAAGAACAGACATACCGCAAGAAAACATACCGCGATCAGATAAATACTGGAAACCTTTGCATGGATACGGAATGCCATTACCAGGGAGCAAATCATGGTAGCCGGTGCTCTCATGGCGATACGCAGCATCATCTGGTAAGCCATCTGGATATTGGTTACATCCGTTGTTAATCTTGTTACCAGACCAGCTGTACTGAATGTATCAATATTCGAGAAAGAATAGGTCTGGATTCTGTTGAACATAGATTCTCTTAAGTTTCGTGCAAAACCTGTGGATGCCGTCGCACCGAATCTGCCTCCCAGCAGGCCGCCCAAAAGTCCGACAAAAGCCGTCAAAACCATCAATGCACCCACTTTGTAAATATGATTGATATTTCCTGCGTTTACGCCATTATCAATAATAGATGCCATCAGGAAAGGAATCAATGTTTCCATGAATACTTCCAGAAGCATACACAACGGCGTCAGTATGGACGGCAGCTTATACTCCTTTACTTCTTTTAAAAGTGTCTTTAACATTTTAAACCTCCTTCGATTCCGCTCTCTTTGTAGGATGTAATGTATTTTGATACGGTTTACAATCGGAAATGTTACCGGAAATCTTATCGATGATCTCAAGCATCCTTTCCTTTTCCTCCCGGGAAATTCCTACCATCATCTTTTTGTGCAAACCACTAATATTTGCAACTACATGATCGTGGTGCTGATAACCTTTCTCTGTCAGCATTACCTTCTTCAGCCTTGCATCCCATTCCACGGACTCCCTGCAGACCAGATCACGCTTCTCCATCAGCTGAATGATTGTCGTAACCGTAGAACGGCCAAGTGCGAAGTGTTTTTCGATATCTCTCTGATAGATCTCTTGATCCCGATTATCGTACAGATACTTAAGGATCCAACCATGAGTCAGGGTTACCTCATCGTAGCCTGCGGCCCGCATGCCTGTATCCATCAGCTTTTTCATTTCCATATCCAGTTTATGGAGACGGAAACCAACCTTATTATCGATATCCCTCATTTTCTCCCAACCTTTCTCAAACATATTTTGATATGTATAGCCTGAAATTGTCTGTTTACCTGAAAACGGTTCGACATCAAACACTTTATTTTAAAACTGTTCACAGTTGAACAATCTTTTATTTATTATGATATGCATATTAGAGAACAATGTCAATATGGAAAAAGATGAATCCTTTACAAACGAACTTCTTTATTTTTATACACGAGCCGAAGATAAATATTCCATATCGGATAAAGCGGCCGATAATTATACCGACCGCTTCTGATATCTGGAATCCTCTTTTTAATTTTATGGCAATAACGCCGTCTATCCAAAAACATAATCCTGCTAAGCAATGCAGCCCCGAAACCTTAATTTTTCGATGCTCTACATGGTAATTTCAATACCTCTCTTCATCTTAACCATTCTCTCTTCAAACTGCTCGTAGAAATCCCTGTCGCAGTCATAAGGACTCATATAAAACAGTCTCAGAATCAACAAACAGCACTGCTTCGAGAATATGTCATCGTTCTTCTCCTTCATCAGAGATTCCATATCATTGAGAAAATAATGCCAGGTAATCAAGAATTCCTTATTCTTCTCATAATCCGGATCATCCACCCACTTTCCGACCTTTACCTTGGTACGGTTCTTTCTGACGCACTCATCCTTCTGCAGAAAATATTGAAAATTATGATCCTGATAATATCTTCCCAAAGGGAAAATCCTGCAGATACCCGGACGGCTTCCATGGACACTGCATCTGCCTTCCGCATTCAGAAATGGACAGACATTCTCCTCGTTCATCTTCACATTGGGCAGGATAATCCCGTCAACAACATTCAGTTCCAATTCATTATTCAGCATCTCCTCGAAACATCTGTCCAGATGGAGCGTAATGCGAAATACATCCAGCGGGTCCAGAATAATCGATTCCCCCATCCCCTGACAACATGCAGAGCATCCCTCACAATCCCGGCATCCCAACTTAGCCATATCATTAATGTCATAAAGTTTTCCGTCGGATACTGCGGCTAAATCTATATGTCTTCTCATATATCCTTCTCTCTCAATCCCAAATCACAAAATATAAGTCCGTATATAGAATACGCAAGGCATTGGTCTTGATTTCTTTTGCTTGCCAACTGTTGTATGGTTTTCCTCCCATAAATTCTAGATACAATATGCCACTGCCGCCAGATTCTTTGCAGCCTCCGCAAGAGAATCCAGATACGCAAATTCTGATCTGCTGTGCTCACGGTCGCCATCTACACCAAAGGAGTCCAGACATGGAAGACCATATTCTGTGACATCAGAAGAATCTCCTCCTCCGTTTCTGTGATTTGGTTCCAGAACCCTCATGCCCTCCGCAGCGTAAATCTCATTTATCCTCTTCAGGAGCGCCATATTCTGCTCTGTCTTTTCCATGGCACAGCGGTAACTCTTCAATGTCACTTCACAGGTGGTTCCTTCCACAAAGGATTTTGCAGCCAGCTCTTTCACGATGCGGTCTGCTTCCAGCTTTTCCTGATTATTGCAAAAACGGATATCTGCAGTAAATATGCATTTATTTGGCACCGTATTTTCTGCCGTACCCCCATGAATAATGCCGCAGTTACAGGTAAGCCCTGCAGGATTTTTCATTTTCTCAAGCTCTATTATCTTGTATGCTGCCTCTCGCA
>JAZNXM010000008.1:0-6334 GCA_045593865.1 Acetatifactor sp.
GTGGTGTAGGTACTGCACCTGTTTATCCTCAGGTTAAATGGCTTCATGAGAGAGGCATTGCTGCAGATGTAATTGTTGGTTCCAAGACCAAAGATTTATTGATTCTTGAAAAAGAGATGGAAGCTGTTGCAGGCAATCTCTATGTGACAACGGATGACGGTTCTTATGGAAGAAGCGGTATGGTTACACAGGTAATTAAGGATTTGGTTGCCGAGGGGAAGAAATATGACCTTTGCGTTGCAATCGGTCCTATGATCATGATGAAATTTGTATGTCTGCTGACAAAGGAGCTGGAGATTCCTACTATCGTCAGCTTGAATCCGATTATGGTTGACGGTACCGGTATGTGTGGTGCGTGTCGTGTAACGGTAGGCGGTAAGGTTAAATTCGCATGTGTAGATGGTCCTGAATTTGACGGACACCTGGTTGATTTTAACGAGGCTATGACCCGTCAGCAGATTTATAAGACTGCGGAGGGCAGGGCTTATCTGGCTGCAAAAGAAGGTAATACCCATCATGGTGGTTGCGGACATTGCGATTAAACGTTTGTTCGTCTGTTTTTACGACGTTGTATTGCATGATATATGGTAACTCAAATTCCTGCATTTTGAAAAAAGAACAGTATAAATTAATGTTGTATATAAATTTCGGAGGAAAAGAAAAAGTATGGACGTTTTAAAAAGAGTACCTGTCAGAGAGCAGGATCCTCAGGTTCGTGCAAAGAACTTTGATGAGGTATGTTTAGGATATAACAAAGAAGAAGCAATTGCAGAAGCAAACAGATGTATCGGTTGCAAGAATGCACAGTGTGTAAAAGGATGTCCGGTTTCTATTGATATTCCTGCATTTATCGGAAAGATAAAGACCGGTAACATGGAAGAGGCTTACAGGATCATCAGTGATGCCAGTGCCCTTCCGGCAGTTTGCGGACGTGTTTGCCCTCAGGAGAGCCAGTGTGAAGGGAAATGCATCCGTGGAATCAAGGGCGACCCTGTTTCCATCGGCAAACTGGAAAGATTCGTAGCTGATTATGCAAGAGAACAGGGGATCAAGCCGGAAGGTGCCGAAGAAAAGAAGGGTAAGAAGGTTGCAGTAATCGGTTCCGGTCCTGCCGGTCTTACCTGTGCGGGCGACCTGGCTAAGATGGGTTATGATGTAACGATTTTCGAAGCATTGCATGAAGCTGGCGGCGTATTGGTATATGGTATTCCGGAATTTCGTCTTCCGAAGAAGGCTGTTGTCGCCAAGGAGATTGAAAATGTAAAATCTCTTGGCGTAAAGATTGAGACAAATGTAGTAGTTGGTAAGTCCATAACCATTGATGGATTGATTTCAGAAGAAGGCTTTGATGCGGTATTTATCGGTTCCGGTGCAGGTCTTCCTAAGTTCATGGGTATTCCCGGTGAAAATGCTAACGGAGTATTTTCTGCAAATGAATACCTGACCAGGAGCAACCTGATGAAAGCGATTGATCCAAATTCCTCTACACCGATTATGCATGGGAAAAAGGTTGCTGTTGTCGGTGGCGGTAACGTGGCTATGGATGCTGCAAGAACAGCACTCAGACTTGGCGCAGAAGTACACATTGTTTACAGAAGAAGTGAAGAAGAATTACCTGCCCGTGTGGAAGAGGTACATCACGCAAAGGAAGAAGGCATCATCTTTGACCTGCTGACCAATCCGACTGAAATTCTGAAGGATGAAAAGGGCTGGGTACGCGGCATGAAGTGTGTTCGCATGATGCTGGGTGAGCCTGATGAATCCGGCAGAAGAAGACCGGTTGTTCAGCCGGATTCTGAATTTGAAATGGAGCTGGATACGGTTATCATGTCACTTGGTACTTCTCCGAATCCATTGATTTCTTCTACTACGGAAGGTCTGGAGGTAAATAAATGGAAATGTATCGTTGCTGACGAGGTAAACGGTATGACCAGTAAAGAAGGCGTATATGCCGGCGGTGACGCAGTGACCGGTGCGGCTACGGTAATCCTGGCGATGGGTGCCGGAAAAGCTGCTGCAAAAGGTATTGACGAGTATTTAAGCAAGAAATAATACAAAGGAGGCGCGGCGTTCCTGCATGGGGATGCGGCAGCATAATAAAGCACGGTATTTATAAATTCGTGAACAACAGTGCGGAAATGAGGGTAATATGGCTAAATATATGAACAGTGCAGAAAAAGCAGAGGACAATCGTTCTTCTGCCTGGACGCTTCTGATTGCAGGCGGTATGGGATTAATTGTGATCATTTTGGGGGCGCTTGACATTATCAAGGTGCCCATGTCAGGTTTCGGGAAAATATTGACCATGACGGTAATGGGTGGACTCTGTGTTCTTTTTGTGGTTACGGGATTTATTTCCTTTAAGAAATCCAAGATGTATGCTACACAGGCTAAGGCTGAAGGCAACAGGGAATCAAATGTTATTAACTGGTTTCAGGAAAACTGTTCGGCGCAAAAAATTGACGAAGCACTTGCGGAACAAATTGAAGGACTTTCGGAGGAAGAGGTTTATTTCAAGAGATATGAGGTAATCAAGCAGGTGCTTTACAAAAACTTTCCGGATACCGGTGCAGAATTTCAGGATCATATGGCTGATGAGGTTTATGAGGCTCTTTTTGGGGATGATTAATACGAGATCTGTAAGCTTATGTTTACCGGGGCATTCGATGAGAGTGCTCCGGTAGATTCGCTTTATATGGAGATAGGTAAATGAAAATTATGATTGTTTGCGTAGGCAAGATGAAAGAGAATTTTTATAGACAGGCAATAGACGAATATTCCAAGCGCTTAAGCAAATATTGTAAATTCGAGATTGTGGAAGTCGCAGATGAAAAGACCATAGACAAAGCCTCTGAAGTACAGGAGAACCAGTTAAAAGAAAAGGAAGCCGACAGGATCCTTGAAAAAATTAAAGAGGATGCATATGTATTTACTTTAGAGATCAAGGGAAAACGATTTACCTCGGAAGGGTTTGCTGACTGTATCCGGACGGCGGCTTTGTGTGGGAAGAGCAATCTGGTGTTTGTGATCGGTGGGTCGATTGGATTACATGAAAAGGTATTAAAACGGTCGAACCAGGCAATCAGCTTTTCTGATATGACGTTTCCTCATCAGCTGATGAGGGTCATTTTGTCGGAGCAGATTTACAGGGCATATCGGATTATTAATGGTGAGCCGTATCATAAATAAAACAGGAAGATTTTAACATTTGATTCATAAATAGTACAAATTTGGATATAGAAAATGCGAAAGTAAAAGGAGAATGATCATGAAAAAACACAAAATACGAAAATTGATTGGAATTATCGTTGCGGCTATTTTATTATTTATGGTAACCATCAATATTATTCCACCAAGGAAAAACGCTGAAAATAATCCGTTTGTGGTTGGCAAAGGAGAGCTCCCCATGATTGCTGCCCATAGAGGCGGCGGAGATAATAATCCTGAAAATACGATGCTTGCGTTTCGGGAAGCGGTAAATACTGCAAACGTTGACATTATAGAGAGTGACCTGTATTTAACCAAAGACGGATATTTGGTTTACAATCATGATTCCTATATTGATGAAACATGTAATGTAAACGGGGATTTGTCTTTGGATGAGGTTGAAGCACTCTGTGAAACGAAAGAGAACAGACATTATATTAAAGATTTGACACTTGCTGAGCTGGAGCAGTATAATTTCGGATACTATTTTGAAGATGAAAGTGGAGAAAGAATTTATAAGGATGTGACGAATCTGGAAGACACGGGCTTGCAGATAGCGACGGTGGATAAATTATTTGAGGAATTTTATGAAACCAATCCGGATTTATTGTTTATTGTGGAAATCAAGAACAGCGGCGAGCTTGGGTATGAAGCGTGTAGAATCTTAAGTGAAACACTGGATCAGTTCCCGGATTACAGAGATCAGATTGTTGTGGGTACATTCCATGATGAGATCGAAGAAGAGTTAAAGACAAATTATCCTGATTTGTTAAGGGGAGCGCCCACAGGTACTGCTGCCAAATTTATTATTACACAATTCTTAGGCGTGAATATTTTTGATAACAGTGATTTTGCATGTCTGCAGATTCCTACAAGTTATGATTTGGGGATGGAATTGCAGTTGAATAAAAAAACGATTATTAATAGGGCACATAGAAGAAACATTGCGGTTCAATATTGGACCATAAATGACCCGGATGAAATGCGTGATTTAATAGAACTTGGATGTGACTGTATAATGACGGATGATCCCCAGCTTCTGAGAAGCGTGCTGGAGGAGTATAAATAATATAAACATTAGTATAAACATTAATGCTGACAAATGCACATTCCGTGATAAAGTAATGGGGTAACACAATATGGATAAAAAACAATTAGCTCTTGAAATCATAGAGCGCTTAAAAAAAGAATATCCTGATGCAACCTGTTCGCTGGATTATGACCAGGCGTGGAAGCTTTTGGTAAGTGTACGCCTTGCAGCCCAGTGTACGGATGCCCGCGTGAATATCGTAGTAGAGGGACTCTACGAGAAGTATCCTGATGTGAATGCATTGGCAGATGCTCCCGCCAAAGAGATAGAAAAAATAGTCAGACCCTGTGGTCTTGGAAACAGTAAGGCAAGGGATATCAGTGCCTGTATGAAAATGTTGCGTGATGAATATGACGGTAAAGTGCCTGATGATTTTGAGGCTTTGTTAAAGCTTCCAGGTGTAGGAAGGAAGAGTGCCAATCTGATCATGGGAGATGTGTTCGGTAAGCCGGCCATTGTGACGGATACTCATTGTATCCGTCTGGTAAACAGAATGGGACTGGTGGATGGCATCAAAGAGCCTGCAAAGGTAGAAAAGGAACTTTGGAAGATAATTCCTCCTGAAGAGGGCAGTGATTTCTGCCATCGTCTGGTGTATCACGGCAGGGATGTGTGTACTGCACGCACGAAGCCATATTGCGATAGGTGTTGTTTGGAGGATATCTGCGGTAAGGTCGGTGTGTAACTGTTGTACATTGGTGTATACATGTTGTACATAAAATACATAAGGTACATGTTGGGCAGGGGTAGATAACCGGTGGTACAGACATTGTGCACGGAATATTATCTGCGAAACTTTACCGTATATACAGCATAAGATGATATAAATGACTTCAGATATGTCTCTGATGCGACAGAAAAAGAGGAATCATGGAAATCTATGTAGTACAGCCCGGTGACACGGTCAATGCAATCGCTGCTGCCTATAATATCAATGCAGAGCAATTAATTTATGATAATCAATTATTAGAACCATATGAGCTTGCCGTTGGGCAAGCTCTTTTTGTAGGGATAGGAGAACGTCAGCCGACAGCAACGATCTCAGTCAGTGGTTATGCCTATCCATTTATCCGTCCGTGGGTGCTTATGCAGACGCTGCCGTATTTGTCTGAATTGCCGATTTTTTCTTACGGCTTCACGAATCAGGGTGAGTTGATACCTCCTCTTCTGGAGGATGAGTGGATGATAAGTCTGGCTTTGCAGTATGGTACGCAGCCGATATTGACCATGACACCTTTTGGCCCGGACGGACAGTTCAATAATCAGCTTATATCCTCTATTGTAAATAATCAGGCTTACACCGACAATCTGATTCAAAATATGCTTCAGCTGATGCAGACAAAGGGGTATCAGGGCGTAGATATTGATTTTGAATACATTCTGGCCAGTGACAGAGATGCATTTACTGCTTTTGTGCAACAGGTGGCTGAGACCATGCGGGTCAATGGATACCATACTTCAGTGGCACTGGCACCTAAGACTTCCGCTGATCAGACCGGGCTATTATATGAGGGCAAGGATTATAGAGCAATCGGTGAAGCGGCAGACCATGTGTTATTGATGACCTACGAGTGGGGCTTTACTTATGGTCCGCCCATGGCTGTGGCTCCGATCAATCAGGTCAGGAGAGTGTTGGACTATGCGGTGTCGGAAATTCCAAGAGAGAAAATTGATCTGGGAATTCCCAATTATGGTTATGACTGGCCTCTGCCTTTTGAACGGGGCATTACCAGAGCCAAGACCATAGGGAATGTAGAGGCAGTACGTATTGCAGTGCAGAAAGGGGTGTCGATACAGTTTGATGAGGTTGCACAAAGCCCTTATTTTCAATATGTTGATTCTCTTACCGGCTTGGAGCATGAAGTCTGGTTTGAGGATGTCCGTAGCTTGCAGGCAAAATTTGACTTGATAAAGGAGTATAATCTGCGTGGCTGTGGATACTGGCAGATTATGCAGTGGTTTCGGGCGAATTGGCTGTTGCTGTGGTATAATTTTTATGTTAGGAAGTGAAGCACAAAGAGTGCCGATAGGAAAATA
>JAZNXM010000009.1:0-7873 GCA_045593865.1 Acetatifactor sp.
GATCACCTCATATTTCTTTTGTTCATCCATGTTCAAATCTACCTTTCTGATAAAATCAACCTCCTTTTCCAGAGGCTATCATACCACATCTGTGACATAGTTTTTCGTGGTATATATTGACATTATCATAATTGGCTCATAGATAAAAAATATGTCAAGAAAAAATACTTGACACCTCTTTTCTTTTAGTGTATGATAGCAAAGGTGTTTCATTAAGTGTTTGTAAAATCAGGTGGAAATTCGATGGAAAAGATATTCAAACAGGCACTTCTGTATGATTTTTACGGCGAGCTTCTGACAGAGCATCAGCGCAGTATCTACGAAGATGCGGTTTATAATGATATGTCTCTGGGGGAAATTGCTCAGGAGTACGGAATCAGCAGACAGGGTGTGCATGACCTGATTAAGCGATGCGATAAGATATTGCAGGATTACGAAGATAAGCTTCAGCTGGTAAACAAATTTACCAGAGCCAAGGATAAAGTCGGCAGAATCATGGAGCTTGTGGGAGAACTGGAACTGGAGGATGCTGACGCAGATTCCAATGGGAAGCTTGCGGCGATCAAAAAAGTTTCAGCAGATTTGATGAAAGAATTTTAGAGGATAGCAGATGGCATTTGAGAGTTTAACAGATAAGCTGCAAAATGTATTTAAAAACTTAAGAAGCAAGGGGCGTCTGACAGAGGAAGATGTCAAGGTGGCATTAAAAGAAGTTAAGATGGCTCTTCTGGAGGCAGATGTTAATTTCAAGGTCGTAAAGCAGTTCATTAAGTCGGTAGAGGAGCGGGCCGTCGGTCAGGACGTTATGAATGGTCTGAATCCCGGTCAGATGGTGATCAAGATTGTGAATGAAGAATTGATTGCCCTTATGGGGAGCGAGACCACTGAGATTGCCATGCAGCCCGGTAAGGCAATTACAGTCATCATGATGGCCGGTCTTCAGGGTGCAGGTAAGACTACCGCCACTGCAAAGATTGCCGGCAAGCTGAAGCTGAAAGGTAAGAAATCCTTGTTGGCAGCACTGGATATTTACCGTCCGGCTGCTATCCAACAATTACAGATCAATGGAAAAAAGGTAGAGGTGGAAGTGTTCTCCATGGGTACCGACCACAAGCCTGCTGAGATTGCAAAAGAAGCGATCAAATATGCAGAGAAGAATGGTCACAATGTGGTAATCCTGGATACCGCCGGTCGTCTTCATGTGGATGAGGACATGATGAACGAGCTGGAAGAGATTAAGTCTCAAGCAGCAGTTCACCAGACTTTACTGGTTGTGGATGCCATGACCGGTCAGGATGCTGTAAATGTGGCTAAGCAGTTCGATGAAAGGATTGGCATCGACGGTGTGGTTCTGACCAAGATGGACGGCGATACCCGAGGCGGTGCGGCACTTTCCATTAAGGCTGTCACAGGAAAGCCGATTTTGTTTGTTGGTATGGGCGAAAAGCTTTCCGATATGGAGCAGTTCTATCCGGACCGTATGGCTGGCAGAATACTGGGTATGGGCGATGTGCTTTCCCTGATTGACAAGGCCCAGGCCAATCTGGACATAGATGAAGACAAGGCCAAGGACATGGCGGGCCGCATGAAGAAGGGGAAATTCGATTTCGAGGATTATCTGGAAAGCATGAAGCAGATGAAGAAGATGGGAGGTCTTGCTAGTATCCTGGGTCTGATGCCCGGTCTTGGCATGAAAGCTGATCAGCTGGAATCCATGATCGATGAAAAACAGCTGGCGCATATGGAGGCAATCGTACTTTCCATGACTCCTGAGGAGAGAAGAAATCCTAAGGTTTTGAATCCTAGGAGAAAGCACAGAATTGCGAAAGGCGCCGGTGTGGATATTGCGGTAGTGAATCGTTTTATCAAGCAGTTTGAGCAGAGCCAGAAGGTAATGAAGCAGTTCGGCGGCTCAGGCAAGCGCAGAGGCTTCGGTGGATTTCCGGGCATGGGCGGCGGAAGATTTCCATTCTGACCAATAACAACTTTCAAGGAAGATTTTTGCAGGAAGCGTATGGTTGATGAATTATCGTTTTATGGATAACAGTGAATATTGGATAATGAATGGTTGGCTTGATCAGAAGAATTTTCGGATGCAGAAATAAAGCAGATAAGGAACTTGAAAAGTTCTTATCATAGATAAAACAATGTAACCAATATAAAGATTAAATTTACGGAGGTAAAGAACAATGGCAGTAAAAATCAGATTAAGAAGAATGGGACAGAAGAAAGCACCTTTCTATAGAATCATCGTTGCAGATTCTCGTTCCCCAAGAGATGGCAGATTCATCGAGGAAATCGGTACTTATGATCCCAGCACAGATCCAAGCACTTTCAAGATTGATGAAGAGGCAGCTAAGAAATGGTTAGCAAACGGAGCTCAGCCTACAGAAGTAGTTGCAAAACTGTTCAAAGTTGCTGGTATCGAGAAATAGTAACACCGGTTTCTTTGGAGGTAAATATGAAGGAATTAGTTGAAGTTATTGCAAGAAATCTTGTTGATAACCCGGATGAGGTGGTAGTAACAGAGAAGGACGAGGGTAAAAATATCGTTGTTGAACTCCATGTAGCTTCATCAGATATGGGTAAGGTCATTGGAAAGCAGGGAAGAATCGCCAAGGCAATCCGTTCCGTTGTGAAAGCTGCATCTTCCAAAGACAACAAAATTGTAGATGTAGAAATTATCTAGCATATGGGCGAAACATGCATAGCGTGTTTCGCCTCTTGTGTAAAGTGTGAGAAGAAGTTAGTCAAAATTGACAGAGTGAGGAAATATGGAAGATATGTTACAGGTGGGAGTGATCACTTCCACACACGGTGTCAGAGGAGAGGTAAAGGTCTTTCCTACCACTGATGATGTCAGAAGATTTAAAAGATTAAAAGAAGTGGTTCTGGATACCGGGAAGGAACAACAGGTACTGGAAATTGAAGGTGTCAAATTTTTTAAGCAGTTTGCGATCTTAAAGTTCAAGGGTTACGATAATATAAATGATGTGGAGCAATTGCGTCAAAAGAGTCTGTGGGTAACCAGAAAGAATGCAGTGCGCTTAAGCTGTAATGAATATTTTGTGGCGGATTTGATAGATATGAAGGTATATGATGAAAATCAGCAGGAGTTGGGCGTGCTGACGAATGTGATTACCACCGGTGCCAACGACGTTTATGAGATAAAGACCAAGGACGGCAGGGAGCTGCTTCTTCCTGCTATTAAACAGTGCATCCTGGATGTGGACGTAGAAGCCCGCCGGATGAAAGTCCATGTATTGGACGGACTGCTGGAATAGATAAAGGAGGTCACACGTGAACTTTCATGTAATGACTTTGTTTCCCGAGATGATTGAGAATGGTCTTGGAACCAGTATTATCGGTCGTGCCGCAAAGGCAGGGATCATTTCCTATGAAGCGGTAAATATGCGGGATTATACTCTGGATAAGCATGGCAAAGTCGATGATTATCCATATGGGGGCGGTGCAGGGATGCTGATCCAGGCACAGCCTGTTTATGATACATATCAGGCGATTACAGCGGATATGGACAAGAAACCCAGAACCATATATCTGACCCCACAGGGAAAGCGTTTCGACCAGAAGATGGCGGCAGAGCTGGCAAAGGAAGAACAACTGGTATTTGTTTGCGGTCATTATGAGGGGATTGATGAAAGGGTGCTGGAGGAGATTGTGTCGGACTATGTTTCCATCGGTGATTATGTACTGACCGGGGGAGAATTGCCGGTCATGGTCATGATCGATGCCATTGCACGTTTGATTCCGGGAGTGCTGAACAACGATGCTTCTGCGGAGACGGAGTCATTTCACAATGATCTGCTGGAATATCCCCAATATTCCAGGCCGGAAGTCTGGCACGGAAAAAAAGTGCCGGAGGTGCTTTTATCCGGGAATCATAAAAGTGTGGTGGAATGGAGACTGGAGCAGTCAATCCAGCGCACAAAGAAGAATCGACCGGATTTATATGCAAAATATTGCAAAAAGCAGGAAGTCATCAAACGTCTTTCCAAAAAGAAACGTATCAACATTCACATGATGGAGTTCCTCGGCCGGGGTCTGGGTGAGATTGTATATGAGGATGGTCAGAATATTATATTGGCAGGGCAGGATATTTATCAGTTGACTGCTGAATCAAGGGAAGATGCCGAAAAAATGCTGGCTGCAAGAGGCGGGCAGATTCCGGTGTGTATTGTAAATAAAGAGTTTCTGAAAGATGTTTTGGTGCAGGATTACGGTATGCAGGTGGCCGGTGCTTTTTATCAGGCCTGTTACACCATGAAGGAGGCGCTGCCTGTAAAGCACAAGGACATCCGCAGATTGGATATGTCTGCGTTGGATTATGTCACTGCTCATTATGCGTTAGGTTCAAGAGCATATCTTGCAGACAGATTGAATGCAGGCGTAATGTATGGGGCTTTTGTGGACGGACAGCTTGCCGGCTTTATCGGTACCCATTCCGATGGCAGTTCGGGTATGCTATATGTGGATGAGAGTTACCGCGGCAGAGGCCTTGGTGTTTCACTGGAGGCGTATAACATTAATCAGGTAAAGAACAATGGTTATGTGCCATTCGGTCATGTAAGCGCGGACAATGCAGCTTCCCTGCATATGCAGGAAAAGTTGGGATTGTATATGTCCGAAACTCCGGTATGGTGGCTGACAAAGACACCAACAAAATAGATTGCCGAAAAAATATAAAAAAATGCTTGCATTCCGTAGCAAGCTGTGGTAAAATTTTGACGTTGCAAAATGAGATGGTCCTCTGTTACATAACGTATTAAGAACATCCAGTTTATGAAGGAGGCTCAACAATGAGTAATATTATTAAAGAAATTGAAGCAGAACAGTTAAAAGCAAGCGTAGACGCATTTGAAGTTGGTGATACTGTAAGAGTTTATGGTAAGATCAAAGAAGGAAACCGTGAAAGAATTCAGGTTTTCGAAGGCGTTGTATTAAAGAGACAGGGTGGAAGCAATAGAGAAACCTTTACCGTAAGAAAGTCTTCTAATGGCGTCGGTGTGGAAAAGACCTGGCCTTTACATTCTCCTAACGTAGAAAAGATTGAAGTGGTAAGAAGAGGTAAAGTAAGACGTGCTAAACTGAACTACTTAAGAGACCGCGTTGGTAAGAAAGCAAAGGTTAAAGAGTTAGTAAAATAAGTATCTGCTTGAATGGGACAATTACTTTCTGTAGTTGTCCTTTTCTATTTCATGATTTTGTGGTATCATATCCGTAAAGGGCTCTGTCCGAAGTGAACTTTGGAGGCTCTGTCAAAAATAATTTTTGAAGGCATTGCCTGAAAATGCAGGAAGGCTTGTATTAAATGGTTAATCAGCGGAGAATCAGATTTTATAGACGAAGAAAAAGAATAGGTTCTGCTATTTTGAGGGAGATTATTACTTATATAATTGGAATAGCGATTGCAGTCTTTGTGGCGCTTGTATTGACTTATTTTCTGGGGATGTCCACAAAGGTAATCGGGGAGTCCATGGAACCGGTATTGTACAATGGTCAGACAATTTATATCGACAGATTCTCCTACATGCTGGGGAATCCGGATGCAGGGGATGTGGTGGTATTTTTGCCCAATGGAAATAAAAATGCCCACTATTATGTAAAAAGGGTGATAGCAGTTCCGGGAGATAAGGTAAAGATACAGGACGGAATCTGCTATGTGAATGGGGAGAAAAGTCCGTATGTTCAGCAAGAGATTTCAGAAGCCGGTATAGCTGCCAATGAAATTGTGCTGGGAAATGGTACCTATTTTTGTATCGGCGATAATCCGGACAACAGTGAGGACAGCCGTTCCGCGAATATCGGTCCGGTAAAGGATGTGGATATTCTGGGGAAGGCATGGTTTCATGCCGGCAGTGAGGAAGCAGGCATGGGCTTTTTATAATATAGTCGAGGTAATGAAATGAATTATCAGTGGTATCCCGGTCATATGACGAAGGCAAAGCGTATGATGCAGGAGAATATTAAATTAATAGATCTGGTGATTGAACTGGTGGATGCAAGGATTCCTTTGAGCAGCCGCAATCCGGATATTGATGATCTGGCGGCAAATAAGGCAAGGATTGTGCTGTTGAACAAATCCGACCTGGCAGACCCTCAATATAACAGGCAGTGGAACGCGTATTTTGCCCAAAGTGGAGCACATGTCCTGGAGATTAACTCCAAGACGGGTGCAGGTATAAAGTCCATCCAGGGGCTGGTACAGGAGGCCTGTAAGGAAAAGATTGAGCGTGACAGAAAGCGAGGTATCGTAAATCGTCCTGTCAGAGCCATGGTAGTTGGAATTCCTAATGTAGGCAAGTCCACCTTTATTAATTCTTTTGCCGGGAAGGCCTGCGCAAAAACCGGCAATAAGCCCGGAGTTACTAAGGGTAAGCAGTGGATTAAGCTGAATAAAGGTCTGGAGCTTTTGGATACGCCCGGTATCCTTTGGCCGAAATTCGAAGATCAGGTAGTGGGCATGCGTCTGGCGTTTATCGGTTCTATTAACGATGAGATCATCATTATGGAAGAAATGGCATGCGATCTGATCCAGGTTTTGGCAGAAATCTATCCAAATGCTTTAAGGAATCGCTATGGGTTGACAGAGCTGGAGAGTCCGGTCGCCGTGCTGCAAGGAATTGCCGAGAGCAGAAAATGCTACAGTAAGGGTAAAGAGCTGGATCTGGCGAAGGCTGCGGGTATCCTGATTGATGATTTCAGAAGCTGCAAATTGGGACGGATTACACTGGAGAGACCGTAGCAGCTGGTAATGTCAACGCTGATAAAAATAACATAAACTTACAGGGAGAAAAATTGACATGAAAGAAGTATTAAGAGAGGTCATCAGCACAGTGCTTTATCTTGCGGCAGTGATTTGTGCAATTTACTTGCTACTCACATATGTAGGGCAGCGTACGGTAGTCAGAGGTGATAGTATGGAGCCTACACTCAGTGATGAAAATAATCTGGTTGTAGATAAATTAACCTATCGTTTCCATGACCCGGAAAGATTTGATATTATCGTATTTCCATTCCGGTATAAGGAGGATACCTTTTACATAAAGAGAATTATCGGTCTGCCTGGCGAAAGGGTCAGGATTGACGAAAAGGGAAGGATATACATAAATGATGAGGTGTTGGTGGAATCCTACGGCAGAGAGGTTATCCGGCCGGAATTTATCGGTCTGGCGGCGGAAGAAATCCAGCTGGGTCCGGATGAATATTTTGTGCTTGGAGACAATCGCAACAACAGTTCAGACAGTCGTGTGCCGGAGGTGGGTAATATCAAAAGGGAAGATATTATTGGTCGTGCATGGGTAAGAATCTGGCCCCTCAGTGAATTCGGAGTCTTAAAGCACCAGTAGAATGCTCCTTTTAAGATTACACTTCAAGATATATAATGTTATGAAATATACGAAAAGGAAGAGGGAGTAGGTATGGTGCTTAGTATCAGCGACGTAAAAGAAATATATCAGGCGGCTTGTGAGAATGAGCTGCCTGAATTTATCAGCCGTTTTGCGGGCGATGAAAGAAGCGGTGTGCAGAAGCTGGTGGAAACCGCCAAGAAGAAGTTGAAGGCATTGGACAAGGAAAAAGAACGTATTCGGAATCTGCAAAAGTATGAAAGGGAATACAGCATTTATCGGCATATTTGCGGCATTGATGAAGTGGGAAGGGGGCCCTTGGCAGGTCCGGTGGTAGCCGGAGCGGTTATATTGCCGAAGGATTGCGATATTTTATATATTAACGATTCCAAAAAGCTGTCCGAAAAAAAGCGGGAAATGCTTTATGATGAGATTATGGAAAAGGCAGTGGCAGTGGGCATCGGTATAGTAGGACCGGAGCGTATTGATGAAATCAATATCTTACA
>JAZNXM010000010.1:0-8463 GCA_045593865.1 Acetatifactor sp.
GATGGGTTTGAATTCGGATTCGGTGCGGAAATCGGTATCAGTACCCAGAAGCTTCATGCAAGAGGACCAATGGGCCTGAAGGAACTGACTTCCTACAAGTATATGGTACGAGGGGAAGGACAGATTCGTGGATAGTTAAGATTTATTTAGAGATTTGTATTGGATGATTAAAGAAAGGATGAATCATCATATGTACAATAGCATAGATTTGACGAAATACGATTTAACCTCACCCGTCCCCATTGATGAGCCACAGAGACAGTATTATTTCATGGCAAAAGCCAAAAACTATGTGGATAAGCTGGCGTTGGAACTGGGCAGAAGGCCGACCTGCTGTGTGACGACTTTCGGGTGTCAGATGAATTCACGCGACAGCGAAAAACTGGTAGGTATTCTGGAGCTGGTAGGATATGAAATGATCGAATCCGAACAGGCCGATTTTGTGATCTTTAACACCTGTACAGTCCGGGACAATGCCAATCAGCGTGTTTACGGCAGATTGGGTGCATTAAAGAGCTATAAGAAGAAGCATCCCAATACCAAGGTTGCTCTGTGCGGTTGTATGATGCAGGAGCCTACAGCGATTGCTAAAATTAAGGATAGCTATCGTTTTGTGGACCTGATCTTTGGTACGCACAATATTTTCAAATTTGCGGAACTGCTTGTGGCAACCTTTGAGCAGAAGGGGATGGTCATCGATATCTGGAAGGATACGGACAAGATCGTGGAGGATCTGCCGGTGGAGAGAAAGTATCCTTTTAAGTCCGGTATTAATATTATGTTTGGTTGCAATAATTTCTGCAGCTATTGTATTGTGCCCTATGTACGAGGCCGCGAGAGAAGCCGTCAGCCCAAGGACATAATCAGAGAGATCGAAAATCTGGTAAAAGAGGGTGTGGTGGAAGTGATGCTTTTGGGCCAGAATGTGAATTCCTATGGCAAGAATCTGGAACAGCCCATGACTTTTGCCCGGCTGCTGCAGGAGATTGAGAAGATAGAGGGTCTGAAGAGAATCCGTTTTATGACCTCTCATCCCAAGGATCTGTCCGATGAGCTGATCCGGGTTATGAAGGAGTCCAAAAAGATTTGTAAGCACCTGCATCTGCCGTTGCAGTCCGGTTCCACCAGGATATTGAAGGAAATGAACCGGTGTTATACCAAGGAGCAGTATCTGGAGCTTGCGGATAAGATCCGCAGGGAGATTCCGGATATATCTTTGTCCACGGATATTATTGTAGGATTCCCAGGCGAGACTGCTGAAGATGTACAAGAGACGATTGATGTGATCAAGCATGTAAAATATGAGAATGCATTTACCTTTCTTTATTCCAGACGAACCGGTACTCCCGCTGCCGCCATGGAAAATCAGGTGCCGGAGAAGGAAGTAAAGGTCCATTTTGACAAGGTACTGAAAGCAGTACAGGATATGTCCAAGGAGCGAGTGGGCATATATCAGGGGCAGGTGTTGGAAGTGCTGGTGGAAGAGATCAACACCCAGGATTCCGGTCTGGTTACCGGGCGTCTGTCAAACAATACTACGGTACATTTTCCGGGGGATGTGTCACTGATTGGAAAATTCGTGAATGTCAGATTGGATGAATGTCACGGATTTTATTACCTGGGTTCTCAAGTCAGCGAGATGTAGACGTGTGCGTCGCAAGCGAGCTGGGCATGGCAGGAATGAAAGATAAAGTACACTTGTGAGCTTGCTCACAAAGAAAGGAAGACTAATCCAAAAAAGACGGATCAAAAGATCAACCGCGTTAAGTTTGATTTTACAACCACAACATTTTGTGGTATTATAAGGGCGAATGCACAAATTTGTGTGTTCGTTCTTTTTCGTTGCTTGAAAGAATGCGGACAAAGCTTCTATGGGAATATGAGTAGCATACTTCCTGAAGTGTCATGAGAGTTCAAGAAACGTAATAAGGAGATTGTTGCATGTATTGCAGTTATAAAGGATAAACAAAAACAGTGAGGCACAAAATGATGAACCTGGAAGGGTTAACCCCTATGATGCAAAAGTATATGGAGACTAAGAAGGAGTACGAGGATTGTATCCTTTTCTATCGTCTGGGCGATTTCTATGAAATGTTCTTTGATGATGCATTGAAGGCATCCAAGGCATTGGAAATTACTCTGACCGGAAAGGCCTGCGGTCTGGAGGAGAGAGCGCCTATGTGCGGTGTGCCATATCATGCTGCGGAAAGCTATTTGACCAAGCTGGTCAGCAAGGGCTTTAAGGTGGCTGTCTGTGAACAGGTAGAGGATCCCAAGCTGGCTAAGGGGCTTGTCAAGCGGGAGGTGGTCCGTGTAGTGACTCCGGGCACCAATATGAATACCCAGGCTTTGGAGGAATCCAGAAATAATTATATCATGTGCATTACATATACTCCTACCAAGATTGGGCTGGCAGCCTGTGATGTTACCACCGGAGACTTTTACCTGACAGAGGTGGAGGACCTGAAAAAGATGATGGATGAGCTGGCAAAGTATGAGCCGTCAGAAATTGTCTGCAACGATGCATTTTTGGTAAGTGGTGTAGATGTGGCCGATTTGCGGAACCGTCTGCATATTTCAGTGGGCGCAGTGGATTCTCATTATTTTGATGATAATGCCTGTGAAAATGTGATCATGCGTCATTTTCACACCAAGAGTCTGATCGGATTGGGACTGGAGGATTTTCCCACCGGTACGATCGCGGCAGGAGCATTGCTGCAATATCTGTTTGCGACTCAGAAAAGCAATTTGCCTCATATTACACATATTACCTCCTATCTGACCAGTAAATATATGCTCCTGGACAGCTCCACCAGAAGAAATCTGGAGCTGGCGGAAACCTTGCGGGAAAAGCATAAGCGTGGATCCCTGCTCTGGGTTCTGGATAAGACGAAAACAGCCATGGGAGCCCGGACTCTGCGGCAGCATCTGGAACAGCCCCTTCTGGAGAAGGAGGAGATGGAGAAGCGTCTGGACGCTATCGAGGAGTTAAATAAGGATTCTGTGTCCAGGGATGAACTGAGAGAGTATTTAAACCCTATTTATGATCTGGAGCGCTTGTTAAGCAAGGTTACCTACAAAACGGCAAATCCCAGGGATTTGATCGCTTTTCGAAGCTCACTGGAGATGCTGCCCCATATTAAGACGGTATTGGAAGGCTTCCAGAAAGAGCTGCTTACCAATATTCGTCAGGATATGGATGGACTGGAAGATATTTATGAATGGATTGATAAAGCCATTGAAGAGGAGCCGCCCATTACCATTCGGGAGGGCGGAATCATTAAAGATGGTTATGATGAGACCATTGACATGCTGCGGGGGGCCAAAAGGGATGGTAAACAGTGGCTGGCGGCTCTGGAGGAAGAAGACAGAGAGCGCACAGGAATTAAAAATCTGAAGATTAAGTATAACAAGGTGTTTGGCTATTATTTTGAAGTGACCAACTCCTTCAAGAATATGGTGCCGGATGATTATATGAGAAAACAGACCCTTGCTAATGCAGAGAGATATACGACTCCCAGACTGAAGGAACTGGAGGACACTATCCTGAATGCAGAGGACAAGCTCTATGCTTTGGAATATGACTTGTTTTGCGAAATTCGTGACAGGATAGCAAGTCAGATTGAGAGAATCCAGAAAACCGCAAAGGCGGTGGCAAATCTGGATGTATTTGCCTCTCTTTCCTATGTGGCGGAGAGAAATCAGTATGTTCGTCCAAAGCTGAATGAGAAGGGTATTATCGATATCAAGGAAGGTCGTCATCCGGTGGTGGAGCAGATGATCGACCATGATATGTTCATTACCAATGATACCCATCTGGACAATGGAAGTCATTTGATTTCCATTATTACAGGACCGAATATGGCAGGTAAATCCACCTATATGCGACAGACCGCATTGATCGTACTGTTGGCCCAGATAGGCTGCTTTGTACCTGCGAAATCAGCAAATATCGGTATTGTGGACAGAATATTTACCCGTGTGGGTGCTTCCGATGACCTGGCAAGCGGCCAGACCACCTTTATGGTGGAGATGAACGAAGTGACGAATATTTTGCGAAATGTCACCTTCAACAGTCTGCTGATCCTAGACGAGATCGGCCGTGGTACATCCACCTTTGACGGACTCAGTATTGCCTGGGCGGTAATCGAGCATATCAGCAGCCGAAAGCTCCTGGGGGCAAAGACTTTGTTTGCCACCCACTACCATGAGCTGACGGAACTGGAAGGCAAGATGAGCAATGTAAATAATTACTGCATCGCAGTTAAGGAATGCGGGGATGATATTGTATTCCTGCGTAAGATCATCAAGGGCGGTGCAGACAAGAGCTACGGTATTCAGGTGGCAAAGCAGGCCGGCGTGCCGGATATGGTGATCGGCAGGGCGAAGGAAATCGTGGAGCAGCTGACGGACAATGACATCATCGAAAAGGTACAAAGTATTGTGGTAGACGTGAAAGGCGAAAACAGGAGTAAGAAGATGCCTGTGTATGACGAGGTGGATCTGGCACAGATGTCCCTGTTTGATACGGTAAAGGATGAAGATGTGATCAAAGAGCTGCAGGAGATCGATGTGTCCAATATGACACCGTTAGATGCACTGAATACGTTGTACAGGCTGCAGAATAAGCTGAAGAACCGGTGGCATTAAAGGAAGAGCAACAATACAAGCAAGGCTTGTGTTGTGCATGGGGATTAATATGATTAATAAAATACACGTTTTAGATGCAGAAACAATCGATAAAATCGCGGCCGGTGAGGTGGTGGAACGTCCAGCCAGTGTGGTAAAGGAACTGGTGGAGAATGCCATTGACGCGGGGGCCACTTCCATAACGGTGGAAATTAAGGATGGTGGTATCAGCTTTATCCGTATTACGGACAATGGAAGCGGTATTGAGAGAGAGCAGATACGGACGGCATTCCTACGCCATGCTACCAGTAAGATTTCCAATGCGGAGGATTTAAGTCGCATTGCATCTCTGGGGTTCAGAGGTGAGGCTTTGTCCAGCATTGCGGCAGTTTCTAAGGTGGAGCTGATTACAAAGACCAGGGATTCACTGACCGGAACCAGAATGATACTGGAGGGCAGTGAGGAAAAAGTCTTTGAGGAGATCGGTGCACCGGAAGGAACCACATTTATTATTAGGAATCTGTTCTTTAATGTTCCGGTCAGAAGGAATTTCTTAAAGCAGCCGGCTACGGAGGGCGGATATATTATTGACCTGATGGAGCATCTGGCCTTGTCCAGACCGGATATTTCTTTCAAGTTCATTGTGGGAAGTCAGGTAAAGTTCTACACTTCCGGAAATGGGGAACTGAAGGAGGTAATTTATCGTATTTTTGGACGGGATATTGCAGCCTCGGTAATTCCGATTGATTATAAAGAGAATGGATTTACCATTAAAGGGTATCTGGGTAATCCTTCCATGGTGCGTTCTAACCGGAATTTTGAGATATATTTTATCAATGGCAGATTTATCCGCAGTCAGATATTGTCCAAAGCTATTGAAGAAGGTTATAAAGAATATTTGATGCAGCACAAATTTCCATTGTGTGTACTGCATATGACCGTGGAGGATAAGTCTCAGGTGGATGTAAATGTACATCCTACCAAGATGGAAGTGCGTTTTTCGGATGGACAGAGTGTGTATCAGTTGATCACAAAGGCGGTCGCAGAGAGGCTGTGTTCAAAGGAGATGATTCCGGAAGCCAAGCTGCCTTTTGAGAAGGCAACGATACCGGTTGTTAAAACCGAGCAGAAGGTCACGGCAAAGCAAACTCCATCTGCGATAGCAAATGCTGCGTCAGCACAGAATGCATCTGCTACATCCAATATTACAGAAGCACGAAATGCATCTGTAGCAACAAATGTTACGGCATCACATAAAACATCCACAGAGTATAAAGCAGCTCCAATGGCAGGCGTATTCATGCCGCAAAACCGTACCTCAACCGGTAACGGTCTGGATGTGATTGAAAAAGTCGTGGAAAGCATGGATCAGGCGAAGAAAGAAGCCATTCCGGAGCCATTTGAGATAAATCGTACCGCAGGCTACAAGGTCATGGAAGAGATGAAGTATGAGGCGGAGCGTAACTTGATGCAGGATGAGCCGGAGCAAAACAGGATGCAGGATTTTGTACAGGAAACCTTGTTTGAGACTAAGATTCTGACACAGGAAAATCGTGCGAAATACACCATGATAGGTCAGGTGTTTGATACGTATTGGCTGGTACAGTTTGAAGATAAACTTTTGATCATTGACCAGCACGCTGCTCATGAAAAGGTGAAATACGAGCGGTTGATCAAGCATTATCAGGAGAAACAGGTAGAAAGTCAGAACCTGCTGCCGCCTGTTGTCATCAGCCTGACCGGTCAGGAAGAGGCGATTCTGAAGGAACATAAAGATACTTTTGCAGCTATGGGCTTTGAGGTGGAGGAATTCGGCGGTAATGAATATACACTGCGAAGCGTTCCCATGGACCTGTTCGGCTGTAATGAAAAGCAGATGTTTCTGGAGGTGCTGGATGAACTGGCAGGCATGGGACTGCGGGGCAATCCGACAGTTGTGGAAGAAAAGATCGCTTCCATGTCCTGCAAAGCAGCGGTAAAGGGCAACCAGTCAATGAATCGTGCAGAGGCAGAAAAGCTGATGGATGAATTATTGACGTTAGATAACCCTTATCATTGTCCTCATGGAAGACCAACCATTATTACCATGAGTAAGTATGAGATGGAGAAGAGGTTTAAGCGCTAATCTCTGTAACGCCAAGTGCACATCATAAAATTGGATTTGAATACATGAAAAGATTGGGGATGAAGGAATGAAGAAGCGTCCACTGATTATTCTTACCGGCCCCACAGCGGTCGGTAAGACCAGCCTGTCCGTACAGCTGGCAAAGTGCATAAACGGGGAAATCATTTCTGCAGATTCCATGCAGGTGTATAAGGGCATGGACATCGGTTCGGCTAAGATCACGCCAGAAGAGATGTGCGGGGTGCCCCATCATCTGATCGATATACTGGAGCCTTGGGAAGAATTCAATGTGGTGGTCTTTCAGCAGAAATGTCAGGAATGCATGGAAGAAATTTACGAAAGAGGTCATATTCCCATTCTGGCAGGTGGTACCGGTTTTTATATTCAGGCGGTGCTTCGGGATATTGATTTTATGGAGAACGAAGAAAATACCGAATATCGTACCTATCTGGAACAGCTGGCGACAGAAAAAGGCGCAGAACACTTGCATCGGATGTTGCTTGAGGTGGATCCTGAGGCAGCGGATGCTATTCATGCAAACAATATCAAGCGGACGATTCGTGCCTTAGAATATTTCCACCTGACCGGTGAGAAGATTTCTCTGCACAATGAGCAGGAAGCGCACAAAGAGAATGCTTACAACGCCTGTTATTTCGTCTTAAATGATGAACGCAGCCTGTTGTATGAACGCATTGAACAGCGTGTGGATGAGATGATTGTAAATGGTCTGGTGGAGGAAGTAAAGAGACTGGTAGAGAAGGGCTGCACCAGAGATATGGTTGCCATGCAGGGACTTGGATACAAGGAAATCGTGGATCATCTGGAGGGCAGATGCACACTGGATGAAGCAATTTATGTGATCAAGCGGGATACCAGACACTTTGCCAAGAGACAGCTAACCTGGTTTAAGAGAGAGAAAGAGGTAATCTGGGTAGATAAGCCGGAGTTCGGGTATGATCAGGAGAAGATACTTGGATATGTGATGGAAGTTATGAAAGAACGTGGATTGATAGAGTGATTTGTATGAAAGGATAAAGGGAACATGATCAACAAACAGGAAATGTACCGGAATATGGGCATCTGTAAAGCGGTATATGAATACGGAGAAGCTATTCTCGCCGGTTTGCGGTGCAGATTCGATAAAATAGATGAGAATGCAGAAGTAAATCAAATGAAGGTGTTAAAGGCTCTGCAGGACAATAAGGCAAGTGAAGCCTGCCTGTCAGGAACCACCGGATATGGTTATAATGATCTGGGCAGGGACACGCTGGAAGCGGTGTATGCCTCTGTGTTTCATACGGAGGATGCTCTGGTTCGGCCTCAGATTACCTGTGGAACTCATGCGCTGGCACTGGCACTGATGAGTAACTTACGTCCTGGGGATGAATTGCTTTCGCCGGTAGGCAAACCATATGATACTCTGGAAGAGGTGATTGGTATCCGGGAGACCCCCGGCTCTCTGTCAGAGTATGGTATTACTTATAAACAGGTGGATCTGCTGGAGGATGGCTCTTTCGATTATGAGAATATTAAAAAAGCCATCAATGAGCGTACAAAACTGGTTACCATCCAGCGTTCCAAGGGATATCAGACCAGACCTACCTTTTCCGTTGCAAGAATCGGCGAGTTGATTGCTTTTGTGAAAGAAATCAAACCGGATGTGATCTGTATGGTAGATAACTGTTACGGTGAATTTGTGGAAACCATGG
>JAZNXM010000011.1:0-7184 GCA_045593865.1 Acetatifactor sp.
CTGTTAAAAATCCCTGTTCTATTAAATCTTCAAAAGAAGAATGTCCGCTTCTCTTTGATAACTTCTTATGATTTTGAGCGGTAAACGAAGGCAAATGTACATATACCGGTACCTCCCAACCAAATGCATCATATAAACGAACATATTTGAGTGAGGAAGACAGATACTCATTTCCTCTTACCACATGAGTAATATTCATGGTATGGTCGTCCACAACATTCGCAAAGTTGTAGGTTGGGTATCCGTCTGATTTAATCAGAATCATATCATCCAGTTCAGAATTATTTACGGTAATATCACCGTAAAGCTCATCATGAAAGGTGGTGGTACCCTCTGTAGGATTGTTCTGACGGATTACAAACGGCTTGCCGGCACACAAGTTTGCCTCAATCTCCTCTTTGGATAAGGAAAGACAATGTTTGTCATAGATTGAAATTTCCTTGCCCTCCACAACCTCTGTTTTCAGGGCAGCTAATCTCTCCTTATCACAGAAGCAATAATATGCTTCCCCCTTCTCTACCAGCTCCTTAGCGTACTTCATGTAGATACCTGTCTTCATACGTTCACTCTGCACATAAGGACCATAACCTCCATCCTTGTCCGGCCCTTCATCATGAATCATACCGGTCCTTTCCATGGTACGATAAATAATATCAACCGCACCCTCCACATATCTCTCCTGATCCGTATCCTCAATACGCAGCATGAAATCGCCACCGGCATGCTTTGCAATCAAAAACTCATATAATGCGGAACGCAGGTTTCCAACATGCATCCTGCCGGTCGGACTTGGTGCGTACCTTGTTCTTATCTTGGTCATTTCATTTTCCTCCATTTACTTATTATTCTCATTAATAATATGAGTAAATTATATTTGCTTTATTTTACTCCATATCCGGTATCTTTTTCAAGGCTGCAGCCTTAAATTTTGCTACTTCCTTCGCCGCCTGGGGCAACCCAATATTCGTTCCCGCTCCCGCAATGCAGCCGCCGGGGCATGCCATACCCTCAATCAGACATCCATTCTTCTTACCGGCCTTGGCTAACAGCAGCATCTTCTTACACTCTGCAAGACTTTCCGCATGCTCAATCTTTACCTCGATACCGGGATGATATTTCTTGATACATTCCTCAATAGCACTTGCAACACCGCCGGCTACACCATAACCGCGACCGGCTCCTGTAGCATCCTGCATTTGATCCATAGCCTTGATTTCTTCCGGCAAAATTCCTTTTGCCTCAAACATACCGGCCAACTCTTCAAATGTAATGACAAAGTCCACATCCGAACGGATGGTTCTTCTAGAAGCCTCCAGCTTCTTGGAAGCGCAGGGTCCGATAAATACCACCGATGCATCGGGATGATCCTGCTTAATTATTCTCGCAGTAGCCACCATAGGTGTCAGCTCGTTACTGATCTTGTCAATTGTCTCCGGGAACAGGTGCTTTGCCATCACAGCCCAGGACGGGCAGCATGAAGTCAGACTGAATGCCTGATTACCGGAAACAACTTCCTTTACATAGTGCTCTGCTTCTGCCATACATCCGAGGTCAGCACCGATCGCCGTCTCATATACATCAAAGAATCCCAGTTCCTTTAAAGCCGTCTTGAAAATCTCAGGAGACACCTTGGGACCAAACTGACCTACGAATGCAGGCGCCACCTGCGCAATGATCTTACGTCCGGATTTCATAGCCTTGATCAGCTGGAATATCTGGGACTTGTCCGCAATTGCACCAAAGGGACAGCTTACCATGCACTGACCGCAGGAAACACATATAGCATTGTCAATCACTGCTCTGCCATGGGTATCACTCTTGATCGCTCCAATACCACAGGCGGATTTACAGGGTCTTTCCTTGTGGGTGATGGCGTCATATGGACAAATCGACTTACATTTTCCGCACTTGATACATTTTTCCTGATCGATTACGGACTTACCGTTTACAAATTTAATTGCTCCTCTGGGACATACCACCTGACAGGGATGTGCCACACACCCCATGCACGCATTGGTTACCACATATTGATTCTCAGGACAGGCATTGCATGCGGAAGGAATTACCTGCATCAGCGGTGGTTCATAATATTTTTCATCAATATTACTTTCCTCCACACCTTCTGTCAAATGACCCGGTCGATTACGATTCTCCGGGCGAATACTCATCCCCATCGCCAGACGGAGACGTTCACGAGTAATCGCTCTGTCCCGATACACACTCTCCCAATATTCGGATTCCTCGTAATCTACCATTTTGTAAGGCAGAGCTTCCATATCGTCCTTCAGATCGTTAGAATGGAATGCCAGATTCGCAACTTCTTTAAAAACCATTCTCCTGCGCTGTCTGACCGGGGTATCTATACCTCTCATGCTCATATATTACTAATTTTCCTCTCTATGTGCTTATATTCCTACTTGTTGGACTTTCTTTTATTCTCTCATGCTATTTCTGTTGCTTTTACTGCTTTCTGAATTCATTTCTATAGTATACCATTGAATGTATCATCGAAAAAGAGTAAATTTACTTAATTTCAAAAATCATTTCCAAAATATCTTTTTTACTGCTAACCTGCACACAAATTTTATCGCAACATACCATAATATTAAAGAATTCGTTATTTTATGAAAGGAGTTTTATGAAAGAACGTCCTTTTGACAGGTATTCCGAAAACATGACCATTGCTATGGCTTATGTTCCATGGCAACGCTTTAAAATGTACGAAAATCTGGAAGATGCCTATCAGGTCGGCACCATCTTCCCCGAATTAAATAAGCCATTTCTCGGAAGGAGGTGCAAAAACTAATGGATAGAAATCGCATGCTCAACGATATCGGTATCGTAGATTTTACATTAGTTGATTTAATGCTCTTCCTTGACACTCATCCGGATAACCAGGAAGCCATAGAATACTTTAATTACTACTCTAGGATCAAGGCAAAAATGATGCAAGAATATTCCACAACCTTTGAACCGCTGACTAAGGAATATGCTGCTGTAAATAATAAGTGGAAATGGAACAGCGGACCGCTTCCATGGGAAGGAGTGTGTTAGTATATGTGGAATTATGAAAAAAGGTTACAGTTTCCAGTAAACATCAAAGAGCCCAATGCCAAGCTGGCTCAGGTTATCATCTCACAGTTCGGCGGTCCTGACGGGGAACTTGCAGCATCTATGAGATATCTTTCCCAGCGCTTTGCAACGCCATATAAGGAAGTTGCAGGTCTGCTGACAGATATCGGTACGGAAGAATTAGCGCACCTGGAAATGATCGGTGCCATCGTATTCCAGTTGACCAGAAATCTGTCCATGGATGAAATCAAGGAAACCGGCTTCGATAAATATTATATCGACCATACTGTAGGTCTGTGGCCTCAGGCCGCAGGCGGTGTTCCCTTCAATGCAAATCAGTTCCAGTCCAAGGGGGACATTATCACAGATTTGTTCGAAGATATGGCAGCAGAACAAAAGGCACGAACCACCTATGATAACATCCTTCGCCTTGTAAAAGACTGCCCGGATGTATGTGCTCCGATTAAATTCCTGCGTGCAAGGGAAATTGTACATTTCCAGAGATTCGGCGAAGCTCTCAGGATTACCCAGGATAATATGGATGCAAGGAACTTCTATATGTTCAATCCCGGATTTGATAAGGGTGTAGATAATACGAGTTGCAATTGCGGATGTCAGTAAATCATCCGGCCGATATGTTTCCGAATTTGAGGCTGTTGCTACAGCCTCAAATCTCTTAGGAATAAACAGCATTGGTCTCTGCAAAGACCAATGCCGAAAAGATGCCCATCATGCGACGTAGTGTTTAAAGAGCTAACGTTTTCCTTTGTCATAAATTTCTCCAAGCGCTTTTGGCGAATCATTCTGCTTGGAAAAGAACACCAAAAGCAATAATGTCAATACATACGGCAAGATCATGATAAGGTCTGAGTAACTGCTTGGAAGTTCTGCTGCCTGCACAATCCGGTATCCTCCGGATTTGGCAAATCCGAAGAGAAGACAGGCTGCTAAAGTAGGTATAATCTTCCAATTTCCAAAGATCAATGCTGCAATGGAGAGATATCCATACCCAACATATATTCCGGAAGAATATTTTGCAGAAATGGAGTATGCAAAACACATACCTGCCAGACCGGATAAAGCACCGGAAACCATAACTGCTGTAAATCGGATCTTTCCAACATCGATCCCCGCTGCATCCACCGCATTTGGATTGTCACCACAGGCGCGAAGATGAAGACCGTATTTTGTTTTATAAAGAACATACCATGCCACGACAGCTACTAATACAATAATAACTTCAAATGGATACATATTTGTGAACACTGCCCCTAAAACAGGAATCTCGCTGATCCCGGGAAGTGTCCATTTCTGTGAAACGCCGAGATCAAATTTATCAGACGGTTCTCCGAACGCTACACGATTGATTACTTTAGTCAGGAAAGCCGTCAACGCAATGGCCAGAATATTAATTACAACACCGCTGATAACCTGATTCGCTTTAAATTTGATACAGAGCTGAGCATGCAGCATGGAATAAAGCATACCGCCAATCACAGCAAACAGCATGGATGCATAATAGGGAATCTGTGAATCTGCGCCCATGAACTGCATCAGTATAACAGCCACCAAAGCACCCACGAACGCACCGGCACCCTGAAGACCTTCCAGAGCCAGATTTGTGATACCACTTCTTTCGCTGTAAATTCCGCCGATCGCCATGACAAACAGAGGTAAAGCAAATGATAAACCATCGATGATAACTTTATCTAACATTATTTTTCTACCTCCGCATTACTCTTTTCCATTTCCTTAATTTTGTCCTTGGCTCTTTTCACTTTATAACGGATAAATGCACCACATGCACTGAATAACAGGATGAGACCTGTTATAACTGAGGCGATCTCTGCATCCAGACCTGCGGCAGAGCTCATATAAGTACTTCCCTTACCGATCACAGATATCAAAAACGAGGAAAATAAAATTCCCACTGGATTGGAGTTACCAAGCAAAGCCACCGCTATGGAATCGTATCCGGTTGCTGCAAGTACTTTGGGCTGCATGGAACAGAAATATCCCAGGTAATATGTTGCTCCGGCAAGTCCTGCCAAAGCACCGGATATCAGCATTGCCATGATCATATTCCTTCCCACATTGATACCTGCATACTGGGCAGCTTTTCGGTTGGAGCCAACCGCTTTTAACTCGTAGCCAAAGGTGGTCTTATTAAATAGGAATCGAATGATAAATGCAGCAATTACTGCCAGGATGATTCCCAGGGGTATATCGTATTTATAACCGCTGATTTCAGTACTCATAAGCGTTAATCTGGCTGCAGCACTGACATTTTCAGACTGTCTGGAAACAGGATCCACATATTTTGTATTGATCAGAAAGGCCACAACATACTGAATGATATAATTAAGCATAATTGACGATACTACCTCGTTGATGTTGAATCTGTACTTGAGCCATCCAATGAGAGCCCCTACCAGCCCGCCTGCTGCAAGAGATATGAGAATTACAAGCGGCTTTGCAATGGGTGCGGCCAAAGAACTGTAACCGATCAATACAGAGGAAACAAATCCTGCAGCTAACATCTGACCGGAAACACCAATATTGAAAAGACCGGCCTTCAAAGCTACTGCAACTGCAAGTGCTGCAAAAATCATTGGTGTCCAGTAATTCATGAAACTAAAAAAATCCGTCAACATACTTTTTCCGCCGGCATATCTTAACTTGGGCAAAATACCGGAACCCTGAAGAAGGTTTCCAAATGCGGAAATAGGATTTTTGCCAAGCACTAAAATTACAATTGCTCCCACAATCAAACTCAAAAGAATGGCAAAGACGGGAACCGTAAAGCTCTGATACATTTCATTTCCAAGGAGTTTCACAAAGAACTTTGTAATTGGATTGGTTTTACGCTTCATTTACTCTGTCACCCCCATCATAAACTGGCCGACCTCTTCCACGGTCAGAGATTTTGCTTCTGCGGATTTTAAAATCTGTCCATTATAAATAACAGCGATGGTATCTGCAAGACCCATAACCTCATCCAGTTCCAGAGAAATCAGCAAAATAGCTTTTCCCTTGTCCCTCTCTGCAATAATCTGATTATGGATGTTCTCAATGGCTCCGATATCCAGTCCGCGAGTTGGCTGTACAAAAATAATCAGTGAAGAGTCCTGTTCTACCTCCCGGGCAATAATAGCTTTCTGCTGATTCCCACCGCTCATGGAACGAACGACTGTCTTGTTTCCCTGTCCGCTGCGGATATCATACAGTTCAATAAGTCTCTCACCAAATTCATCAAACCTCTGATGATTGGTAATACCCTTTTTCGCAAACGGCTCCTGATGATAGTTTTTCAGTGCCAGATTATCACTTAATGTAAAATCCAGAATAAGACCATATGTTTGTCGGTCTTCCGGAATATAGGAAATTCCTTCTAAGATTCGTTTTCGAATGGGATAGTTTGTAATATCTTTTCCATTCAAAATAACTTTTCCGGACGCAACCGGCAGCAAACCTACGATAGCATCTGCCAGCTCTACCTGACCATTGCCGGACACACCGGCTATAGCTACAATTTCTCTTGCGTGAACCGTAAGAGAAGCATTTTTGACTATATCAAATCTATTTTCATCTTTTACGGTCAGGTTTTCGAAGGCAAGCACTACCTGACCATATTGATGTTTGGATTTTTCTCTCTCAAAGGACACCTCACGTCCAACCATCTTGCTGGCCATTTCTTTTGTGGATGTAGCTGCCACGTCCAAAACATCGATCAGTCTGCCTCTGTTTAAGATCGCACAACGATCTGCTACTTTCTTAATTTCCTCTAATTTGTGGGTAATCAGAATAATTGTCTTTCCGGCTTCCTTTAGTCCTTTAATGATATCCAGTAAAAATTCAATTTCCTGGGGAGTAAGCACTGCCGTTGGCTCGTCAAAAATCAGTATCTCCGCTTCCCGATATAACATTTTCAATATTTCTACACGCTGCCGGATAGATACCGGAATATCCTGAATTTTCTTTGTGGGATCCACCTCAAGACCATACTCCTTGGAAAGCGCTGCAATCTTCTCGTTTGAGGATTTTATATCTACATATGGGAAGATACCTAATAATTTCTTCATAGGTTCTACACCCATAATAATATTCTCTGC
>JAZNXM010000012.1:0-6190 GCA_045593865.1 Acetatifactor sp.
GCCACAGGAGTCAGTTCCTTCACTTCATCAATATAAAGATAAATGGTACTGTAATCCACCTTATTGTCAAAGGTTCTCAGCTGGGACTCCATGCTTTCAATCTGATAACGTACATTTGAAAGTCTGCTTTCGATTTTAATGATATCCTCAATCGCTTCTGCCTTTCCAATCAGCTCAAGCAATCTCTCCTGCTCTGCCAGCAGAACTTTCTTGTGGCTTTCCAGATCCACATATGTAAGGGTTACATCCTCCACGCTTTCACTGCGTCTGACTACGTTACTGACGCCTTCCACTGCTTCCAGAAAGGTGTCCAGATGCTGTTTGGGAATGCGAATCGTCATGTTCGCATCCCTGGATGAACGATAGGTCGAATAGCTGCTGCCGTTGTAGGTTTCCAGATTTTCAATATAGCCCCCCAGCTCAGCAATCTTCTCCTCCAGTGCCGCAAGGGTCCGGTCAAACTCCTTGGTTTCCACCTTCATATCCACGGTCTTGATCAGCTTGCGATTCTCCTGAACGGTTGTATTTTCCTTACCATTGCCGGAATTCGAAGTATTTCCGCTTTCCACGCCAGACACCTCTGCCCCGTCGGAATAGTCTTCTTCAATCATGACTTTGTCATAAAATATTTCGGAAGCTTCCTCCTTTGCAGCCGACTGCGCCATACTCATGGACTCCGTATATGCCATATCGTTGCTCTTAACTGAGCGTCCACAGCCCACCAGTGACAGCATCATACACACCATCAACAATCCAACAATAAGTTTCCTTTTCTTCATACTGCTCCTCCCTTCATACTTGTGAGATTTAGGTAATTGCGAGATTTAAAACAGATTTTCCATCCTTCCGAAAAGCCCGCTCTGTTCTCTTATCCTTTCTGCATTACCCACCACGCACAGAAACTCTTCATCCATAAAAGCTCTGATATATGCAGCCAATCCCCTGATATCCTCCGCAGTTGCCGAAAGCAGCTCCTCTCTCTCCTTCTGCAACATTTCCTGGGTAAGTCCTGTCATATATGCGCTTAAGGAGAACATCCCTACTGCCGATGGATTCATGGGAATATCCAGATCGCTTATGGCACCGATCAGGTATTGGGTCAGGGTTCTTTCATCCGCTTCAAAGCCGGCAATGGTCTCTGCTGCTTTCTCATACACTTCAATGGTCTTGCTCAGGTTCGGATCTCTGTAGGATACAAAGTAGCTTTCACCGGACTTGCCGAAGTTACACATGCATCCGTAAGCACCGCCCTTGACACGGACATTATTCCACAGATAATCATACCCCATCATGACCTTCAGCATACGCAGCGCACCTGTGTAGGGCAACCCGTATCTACGGAAGTTACCTGCACGGCACACATACTGCACCTGACCGGAGGTCATAAATGCTTCATTCTTGCGGCTGACCTGAATAGCAAATGGCTGTTTCTCAACAGAACAGGTATAAAGTGCCTCTGCAAACGCTGCTGCAGGTGCTTCCACGTTCTTAAGACCATCCTCTGTTCCGATAAAATCGATCATCAGATTCTCTTTCCGAAAGATCATCTTTGCAAGGGTCTGTAATGCATGTACCAGCATATCTTTTCTTGCCTCAAAATGCTCTTCCAGATCAGCACTTAAGCGATAGAACGGAATACCGGATATTCTTTCACTGACCTCGCCGGACACACTTCCGTAGGACAATGCTCTGTTTACAGCCACCGTATGACCGGATGACATCATCTGTCCCTGCATGCGGGATTTACCCTCTGCAATGATTTCATACAGGCGCTTGGTATCCGTTAAATCAGAAGTCATGATGATTTCCTGCATCAGCCCCATGGCCTTGCCAATATTCTCATATAACACCTTGGTCTTCATTTCCAGGGTCAGCTGACATTTATTCAGGTCATCCACATTGGCATAGGCATTGTTTACTGCAGCCATGCCCCCCGTCATGATGTTTATCTCATGAAACAGGTCGCCGTACTGATAATTCTTTGTATTCAGAAGTCCCAGACAACCCTTCAGGATTCCGATATAGCTGAACATCTCCTCCGGAATGCCATCCACCTTGAAAATCATCCGCAGATAGCCGATGCCATTTGTAAAAATGGGATGGAAAAGCACCGGAATATCCCCAAAGCACCTCTCCTCAAATATAAGCTTGCGCGCCTTTTTCCCGATATCCGCTCTGGACAGCAGCGGTATCTTCTCCAAATCTTCCTTCTTATCCTCGGATTCCTGATAAACTCTCAGTGCATCTGTTTGGGCAACAATCTGCTCCAGCTCTTCCCGGCTGAAGGATGCTTTCTTCTCTGCCAGCTTTGCCTTAAGCTGTCTGTCACGCTCTTCTGTCAGACCTTTTCTTGGCTTCAGTATCACTATAGATTTATGGGTATTGTCCAATAAATATTCCTTTACAAGACCTTCGAAATAGCCCTCTTCCACTTTTTTCCGAAGCTTTCTGAAAGTCTCATTGGCTTCCATATGCACGAATGGCTTGCAATCGTCGTACAGCCAGCTGTCCATAATCTGAAGACCGTACATAAGTCCCTTGGGTGCTGAACCAAAGTCCGCCTCTCTATATTTAAATTCGTAATAATTGATACCTGCAAGCAATGCTTTGGGATCAAAGCCTTTTTCACAGATTTCTGTAAGCACAGCTTTGATGGTGCTCATAAACTCTGCTTCCTTATCCATGCCGGTATCCTTTGCCACAATGCTGAAGGTAGGCTGCTTGATACCGTTATCATATGCACTGTACACATCTTTGCCGATTGCCTTATCCACAAGTGCCTGCTTCAAAGGTGCACCCGGTGCGGAACAAAGGGCATAATCCAGAATCTGGAAGCCAACATACAACTCTTTATCCAGGCTGTCGCCCACTGCCATATTCAGACTTAAATAAGCACATTCCTCTTCTCTCTCACTGTCACTGATGGGATATTCCTTTACCACTCGCTTTATCTCCCTGAATGGCTTCTGGATGCCGATCTCGCTGTCCACATTCAGCTTCTCAAACTTAGACAGATACTTTTCATCAATAAAGGCCAGCTTCTCGGCCATATCCATATCGCCATACAGATAAATATAGGAGTTAGAGGGATGATAATATTTTCTGTGAAAATCAAGAAAAGCTTCATAAGTCAGTCCCGGAATGCAGTCAGGAGCACCGCCGGACTCATAGCCGTAAGTGGTATCCGGGAACAGAGAATTCATCATCTCCCGCATCATCACATCATCTGCCGACGAAAAGGCTCCCTTCATTTCGTTATAAACTACGCCATTGAGCTTCAGCTCATCCTCCACAGCATCCATCTCATAATGCCAGCCCTCCTGACGAAATATCTTGTCCGTTTTATAAATATTCGGATAAAATACCGCATCCAGATATACATGCATCAGATTCTGAAAATCCTGGTCATTGCAGCTGGCAACCGGATAAACCGTCTTGTCCGGATAAGTCATAGCATTCAGGAATGTATTCAGGGAACCCTTTACCAGCTCCACAAAAGGATCCTTGATGGGAAACTCCCGGGAACCGCACAGCACCGAATGCTCCAGAATATGTGCCACACCTGTGGAATCTGCAGGGGGAGTCCGAAAACCAATGTAAAACACTTTATTATCATCATCATTGGATATCAAAGCGATTCTTGCCCCTGTTTTTTTATGCTTTAACAGATATCCTACAGAATTTAAGTCTGCAAGCTCTCTTTTTTGTATTATTTCATATGCTGACAACGCTTTCTTTTTCATTCTATTTTCCTCACACCTATATATCTTTCTGTGTTTGCGAAACTTATACTACTCTTACACCACAAAGGAAATCAGTCCCAGCTTACTGATGGCAATTTCCTGTATAAAGACACCATCCCTTACCTTCTGATCCTGTGTCAGCTTCACAAATTCCTGCAGCGGAATCAGCTCCGTTTTATATACCCTTTCTTTTTCGCCAAACAGCTTCTTTTTGATAACCAGTCTGCTGATCTTTACCTTGGTCTTTAGCTGCAAAAAGGTTTTGTAGGTGTAATCACCGGGCTGCATATAGTAAAAATGACTCTCCAAGGTGGTATCTGCACCCATGTCCGGTATAATATACCGCTCCAGTACCGTTAGAAACTTAAAGGGCACCATCTCATGCTCCATCAGTTCCCCATAATGGTACTTGGCCCCAAGATACAGATAGCTGGTATCCATCATCACATATTTATAATCCTCAAATTTTTGCTTTATCATACGTTAGGTCTCACTTTTTCTGTAATATGTGTTCTTTTGATGCACCAGGAAGCGGATCGCTTCCGAACGCCATTCACACATCGATATATTCCATATTGTTGCCGCTGAACCGGATGGCCTCCATGATCTTATTCCTGGACATACCGGTCTCCTGCATCAACTCTTCCACCGTTACTTTTCTATTGAGTGCCTCGGCCAATTCCCTTGCTGCATCCTGCACCTTATTAACCTTGTCTACGATTCTTTGGTCAGCCTTTTCATTGGATAAAGCTTCATCTATATAATTCTCCATGGCATCCATGATCATCTTACCCAGCATCCCCTGGACTTCCCGGGCATGCTCCAGACATCCCAGCATGGTCACGCCAATCGCCACAGCCACATTGCCTTCTCCGATCAGATCCTCCAGCAGCACACCCTGTCCTGCATAGAGCTTGGCGATTTCAATAACATCCGGCAGATATATTTCCGTCAGCTTATTCTGGGCATTTGTATCTCCTGCCATGGCAGAAAGGGTAATTGCCTCCTTTTGGCCTGCGCTGACCCGGGGAAGCTGTGCGATTTCATCCAGATAAGTCTGCAGATAGTCCTTTTCCTCATCCGTCAGATAATCGTCCACATTTACCGGCTGATTCACGCCAATCTTGTGCTTCAACAGGTAATCATACACCATCTGAAGCTGCATACCGCTCAAGCCCAGCACTTCAAACTCCTTCTGTACCTGCTCCTGACTGATACAATTTCCCTGGTCTCTTGCAATCTCCTTTACCTTCTCCAGCGTTTTGGCAAATAAAAGCTCTTTCTTCATAAAATTTCCCGGGTGTAAATCTTTGATTTATGGATTTTACACACTTTTTCCCTTCATAAAAATAGTCAGAAATCCTGCTGCTTTTGTTACATGATTTTGTACTTTTAAGCTTTTTGATTTTTACAGATCCGCAGTATAAATATCCTTTTTGACCACGTTCTCACTCCGCGAAAAACGTAGCGGACATCCGTAACCTCTACTGCTTCACATGCTCATGGGTAAACAGATGCTGCTGGCAATACTCGTAATTACCGTCGCATTTTGAGCAGAAGCGGAATTCCAATGTAGGATCATCATCCTCCGTTCTTCCGCAGATGGTGCATTTGTGCTTTGTAATTCTGGTATTGCGCTTTACTTCCTGCTTGAACTGCTGCCTGCGCTTCATCTGCTTCGGCGTCATGTGAATCATATTCCTGCTTTTAAAGTAGAATATCACAAAATTCAGCAAAGAAGCTGCAATGGCAGTTCTATAGAACCAGTCTCCTATGGGGAAACCGGTGCCATTGATCAGCTGAAGCACCAGCAACACACCATAGACAATACCCATCCACTTCATTTTAACCGGTATCACAAACATCAGCAGCACCTGTACATTGGGGAAGGTTGCTGCAAATGCCAGCAGGATGGACATATTTATATAATAGGTGCAAAACAGAGGACTGAACATTGTGAACAAGGCTTCTGCCATTGCAGGGTTGGCCAGCATATCTCCGTAGAAAATATAGCATGCTCCCATGGACACAAAGCTTCCCACAACTGTCAGGAACATACCCATGAACAGATACACATTATACTGATAAGTTCCCAGTGTCCTCTCCAGAGAAGTACCTACGGAATAGTAAAAATACAGCATAATAATGGTAAACAGATCCAAAGAATCCGGCGGAACGATGATCCAAGTAAATATTCGCCAGATCTGACCGTGCAGAATAGCATAAGGATTCAACGTCAGCATATTTAGGAAAGACGGACTGATCAGCTGCAGTACATAACCCACTGCATAGCACATGATCAACATCAACGAAATATTTGAAATCGCATATTTTCCGAATTTTTTCTCAAACCAACTCATATTGCCTCCAATATAGCATAAATAATCTTATTTATGATTGTACCATTTCATGCCTCATAAGTAAATAAATCAAAAATCTTTTCATGC
>JAZNXM010000013.1:0-5023 GCA_045593865.1 Acetatifactor sp.
CGGGAATTATAAAAGAGCCCGCAAATTTAGCGGACTCTGATTCTTTTACTAATCAAATCCACTTATTGTTCAAGTTACTCTCGCTCAGGTTGGCACCTTGCTTATGTAAGGGGTTGTCGTGGCTTCACAGATCCTATGTATCTCCACCACTCTGAATAAGTAGGATATTATTTTGTTATATTCATTACTTGCGGAATAACAATACACCATGCATTCCTGCTTGTCAACTATTTTTTCAAAAATTAATAATCATTTAATACTATCGTTTTTATGACTCATCAACCACTAATCAGCCCACTTTCAGCTTAAATTTTTGTAAATCCCTGTCAGAATTTATGAGCTCAATCTGCGCACCTAATGACTGAAGCTTCAAATGAAAATCTTCATAGCCTCTGGCAATATAATGAATATTGTCAACAGTAGAAACGCCTTCTGCACTGAGAGCTGCTATTACAAGTGCCGCACCGGCACGCAGATCCGGCGAGAACAGGCTGGTACCTGTATACTGAGGCACACCGGTAATGATCGCCGTAGTACCTTCCACCTTAATGGACGCACCCATACGGTTCAGTTCATCTACATATTTAAAACGATTTTCAAAAATCGTATCGGTAACGATACTGGTTCCTTGTGCCAGACCAAGTGCAACCACTATCTGAGGCTGCATATCGGTAGGAAAGCCCGGATAAGGAAGCGTCTTTACATGAGTATGCCTTACAGGCTTGGAAGCCACTACACGCATACAATCATCGGATTCCTCCACCTCACAGCCAATTTCAATGAGCTTTGCCGTGATGGACTCCAGATGCTTGGGAATTACATTTTTCACGGTAACATCACCCTTGGTAACTGCTGCCGCAAACATAAAGGTTCCTGCCTCGATCGGATCCGGAATAATGGTATATTCTGTGCCATGGAGCCTGCTGACACCTTTGATTCGGATCACATCCGTACCAGCGCCCTTGATATTAGCACCCATACTGTTTAAGAAGTTTGCCAGATCCACCACATGTGGCTCTTTTGCAGCATTTTCAATGATCGTGCGCCCCTCCGCCATGGTTGCTGCCATCATTACATTGATTGTAGCGCCTACACTAACACAGTCCATATAAACATGACTGCCCACCAGTCTCTCCGCATGAGCCTTGATCATCCCATATTCCACTTTAACCTCTGCCCCAAGTGCGCTGAAGCCTTTGATATGCTGATCGATCGCACGGCTGCCGATATCACATCCGCCGGGAAGTGCAACCTCCGCATGTTTATATTTTCCCAACATAGCTCCCAGCAAATAATAGGATGCTCTTATCTTCTTAATATTATCATCTTCAACAACCAGACGGTTAATCTGTCCGGCATTCAATGTCACACTGTGTCTGCCTGTTCTTTCAGTCATAACACCGATATTCTGCATTGCCTTCAGCAATACATTGGTGTCCCTGACATCTGGCATGTTGTCTATAAATACTGTTTCATCCGTCATAACAGAAGCAGCAAGAATAGGAAGTGCTGCATTTTTTGCACCCCCTATTTCCACCTCTCCTACTAATGGATTACCGCCTTTGATTGCGTACTGTTCCATTATATTACCTCTTTTATATATCTAAAACTTTTTATAAACATCTATTTTTAGTATCTTCTTAGTTAAAGAATACCATATTTAGAATCGTTTGTAAACGGAACAAACGTTCGCAACGTTCTTACTTGTTAATGTACTTCATTGGATCTACCTGTTTACCGTTTATCAGCATCTCAAAGTGCAAATGCGGTCCGCTGGTAATACCGGTATTGCCGCTTAATGCAATCTGCTGACCCTGTTTTACCTTCTGACCCGCCTTCACCTGTACCTTACTCAAATGAGCATATCTGGTCTGACGGCCATCCTCATGGTTAATATAAACAACATAACCATAGCCGCTACCCCAGCCGGCCTTCACAACCGTACCGCCACTGGATGCATAAATGGGAGTTCCCGTAGGAGTTGCCCAGTCCTGAGCCTTATGATAAGTGCTTGCTCCCGCAACAGGTGCTGTGCGTGGTCCGAAGCCTGAGCTTGCACGACCACCGGAAAGCGGCTTGATATAAGTCGGTGGGGTTTTGGTCCCTCGTTTTACAATCTTAGGCACCGCTTCCATTACCAGCTCTTCTTTTAAAATTTCCTGGGAAACCTTCTTATTATTGACAAAGGTCTCCAGTGCCACAATCTTTCTGAAGCCCGCGGATGGCTGCTGAATCACCTCAGTCTGGTTGGTATACCAGGTATTCACCTCAATATACTGAACCTCTGCATTATAAGTCTCTTCATAATAATTGATTTCCTGACGTTCCACAGACAACTCAGGCTCCGGAACCGTAATCACCAGCTGCTGCCCGATATGCAGTGTAGAGTTTATGCTCTCCAGGCTTTCATTCATATCCACGATGGTCTGCATGGGAATATTCACCTTGATGGCAATTTCCGTAAGGGTATCCCCGCTGACAACCTCATAAATCTGCTGCTGTTCCTGTTCCTTGGTCAGCTCATCCACCGCCTCATCCAAAGTCTTCAACTGACTGGCAGGCAGATATGCTTCCACGATCTCAATCTTCTCCGAAAAATTCATATTCCGGATACCAAGCTCATAATCCTCGAATTCCATTTCCTCTTTCCCTACATCCTGAAGGAACAATTCATCCAAGGTCTCCTGAATACCGGCTGACGGAAAAAGCCCTGCCGCTTCCTTTTCGCTTTGCAGAAGTGCCTTTTCTTCCTGATTTACAACCTTTACATCCAATACGTTGAACTCTCTGTCATGATCCTGCTCCAGCTCAATACCAAATCTGGCCTGGGGATCAAAATTGTTCACCGCCGCCTGCAGCAGTGAAATGACCTCCTGCTCACTACTCAGATTGACCATGTATTCATTTACCTTCACGGTGTAAGAACGCTGCATGGTCTCGATTACATTATCTTGCAGAACTGCAAGAATATTCTCCTGCACCTGCTCTTTTTCATCCACACGTCCCCACAGGAGCTCTTCCCCAGTATAGGACAATTCCACGTCCATGAAAACCAGGTCATCGCTCTCTGAAGCGATTTCCTTTCTTGCCTGCAGAAGCAGATCTTCTGCAGTATCTGTATCTGCTACCGTACCCACTTCTGTACCGTTGACAAATACGTGAAAAAAATTATCACCGGTCTCTTCAAAGGTAATATACCCTTTCAATAAAAGCAAGCAACCTAACAGGGTACCTAATGTAGCTTTTATATATGCGTATCTTGTGCTTAATCTATGTTTTGTAAGATGCATTGTTAAATTCCTGTTTCTAACTTTTGTATTTTCCTTAACATTTTCGTAACACTTTCATTCTATCAACAATTATTTTAATTGTAAAGTAGTTAATCATAGGTTAGAATAAATTAAGAAATAAAAATGGGAGGTGTAGCATGGGTATTATATTTCATATAGACGTAAATTCTGCGTTCCTCAGTTGGACGGCTCTGGAGCAGTTGGAAAATGGCGCTGAAGTTGATCTGCGCACCATTCCTTCCATTGTGGGCGGGGATCAGGAAAAGCGACATGGTATCGTGCTGGCGAAATCCATTCCGGCCAAAGCATATGGTATCCGGACTGGGGAGCCGGTTGTCAATGCATTCCGCAAATGTCCCAATCTGACCATGGTACCACCCAATCATGCCATGTATGAAACACGCAGCAAAGAGCTGATGAGTTATCTGTTCCAAATCTGCCCGGATATGGAGCAGGTAAGTATTGATGAATGCTATATGGATTATACCCCTGTCGCTGTAAATTATCCCACACCGGAAGCGGCGGCGGCTTTCATCAAGGATTCTGTCTATGAAAAATTTCACTTTACCGTCAATGTAGGAATTTCCGACCGCAAGGTATTGGCAAAAATGGCATCTGATTTTAAGAAGCCCAATCTGGTCCATACCCTGTATTCTTATGAAATCGAGAAAAAACTTTGGCCTCTGCCTGTCTCATCCCTGTTCATGTGCGGACATTCCAGCTCGGAGACACTGCGCAATCTGGGCATCCGGACCATCGGCGATCTGGCCCATACACCGGTAGAGATACTGACTGCACACCTAAAGAGCCATGGTGTGACCCTTTGGGAATATGCCAACGGCATTGATTCCTCGAGCGTAGGTGTTGTCCCCGCAAAAATGAAAGGAATCGGTAACTCCATTACCCTGCAGGAAGATGCGCTGACAAGAGAAACTGCCTGCTTGGCACTCTTAAATCTGGCAGAATCCGTAGGTGCAAGACTGCGGGCTTCCCATGAAGCAGCTTCCATGATCAGTACCGAAATCAAATACGCTACCTTTCGCTCGGTATCCCACCAGACCAGTCTTTCTATGCCCACTGCTTCAACTGACGCAATTTACCGGACAGCCTGCCAGCTGTTTGACGAACTCTGGGACGGTACACCCATACGACTTTTGGGCATCCGTACCTCCAAGCTGACACCCGACACGGAACCGGTACAGATGAGCATCTTTGATCTGCCACAGAGGGATGCAGACTTCTGCAGAAATGGTGCCGGCATTTCCCAAACACACCAAAACCGGACCGGCAGTGGTCAGAGCTACAATACCAGTATAGAAAAACAGAAAAAACTGGACTCTGCCTTGGACAGTCTGCGCAATAAATACGGCAAAGACATTATAAAAAGAGGAAGCCTGATGGCCTCCTCCGATGACTTCCAGAAACATTAGTATTATTTTTTCTTCACACTATAACCAAATGTACCCACTGTCTCTCCGGTAGTCATATAGCTACCGTGAGAGTACACGATCGGATCCGCTTTTTCCAGATGAAATTTACCATTTTCATCCATATATTTCTCATCCGCATGCACTGCTACGATATCCGCGATAAACATATCATGGCTGCCCAGAGGCATAATATCTCTGACCTTACACTCAAGACACACCGGACTTTCCCCGATCAACGGTGCATTTACCTCCACTCCCGGAACCGCAGACAGGTTCAGTTCCTTAAACTTGTCCACATCTCTG
>JAZNXM010000014.1:0-4693 GCA_045593865.1 Acetatifactor sp.
TAATAAATCTGTCATTTGTGCATAAATTACATCTCTTGAGTCTGATTTTAATATAACCGATATGTAAGGAGCTCCTGTCGTATCCCTGGAAAGAAGCAACAGACAATGCTGTGCAGCACTGGTCACACCCGTTTTCCCACCGATTATGGTAATATTTTCCGGTGCGGCGGCATTACCGCTCAGATACCAGTTGGTTGTCCGACAGGAAAACTCTTTCGCTGCTCCTTTGTTATTATAATATGTAGTCTCATAGCTGGACATCTGTATGATTTCTGTAAACTTCTCGTATTTGATCGCTTCATTAAAAATCAAATACAAATCATATGCGGTTGTATAATGGTTATTATCTGTCAAACCATGGGGATTTACAAAGCTGGTATTGGTAGCACCAAGCGCTTTCGCTTCCTGATTCATCATTTCGATAAATTTTTCCACTGTCCCCCCGATATTCTCTGCAATCAGCATCGCCACATCGTTAGCGGAATTCAGTAATAAGATGTGTAATGCCTGATTCAGTGTCATGCGGTCTCCGCTTTTCAGACCACACAGCTGCGCACCCGATTCTGATATATTGACACTGCTGGTTGCCGTCATTGTCTGATCCATACTGCCGTATTTAATGGCTACCAGCGCCGTCATGACCTTGGTCAGACTGGCAGGATATAACCGCTCTTGAGGATTCTTGGCATATAAAACAGAGGCATTGTTCACATCACAAAGAAGTGCCGCAGCAGCTGCGGTCATATCCACTTCTTCTGCTGCCACATTGCCGCTCGCAATACATAACCCCTGTGCAAATCCCGGAACTACCATTTCATTTGATTTTTCCAGCACATTGTATCCGCTTATGTTACTATTGATACCATATGGCATTTCGTAGGCGGTATTACTGCATGCTGTAAGCGACAGCGTGAGCGCTGACGCCAAACATAAATTTAAGATTTTCCGTACTTTAAAAACTCTACCTGAATACTTCACGCCACTCAAGATCTCCTCTGTCCAATGCTTTGACCATTAGTTCCGCACTTGCCAGATTTGTCGCTAAAGGAATGTTATTCATATCGCAGAGCTTCACAACATTATTGACATCCGGCTCATGTGTTTTGGGCATATAGGGGTCACGCAGAAAGATCACAAGATCTATCTGGTTATGCTCGATCTGCGCACCAATCTGCTGCTCTCCCCCAAGATGTCCTGCCAGATACTTATGAACATTTAAATTTGTTACTTCTTCGATAAGTCTTCCTGTTGTGCCTGTAGCAAATAAAGTATTTTTGCTGAGGATTCCACGATATGCAATACAAAAGTTCTGCATGAGTTTCTTTTTTGCATCATGCGCTATCAGTGCTATGTTCATAAACTTATACCCCTCTTTTCATCATTTGTAGTTAGTTACTTTCTTTAAACCATTTTTATCGCTTTGCCTGCAATCGTATATTCAGCACAAATCCCATGGCGATATAAAGGCTTAAAAGTGATGTCAGACCATAACTGACAAAAGGCAGCGGTAATCCTGTATTGGGCAACAGAAAAGTTGCCACGCCCATGTTAAAAAATCCCTGAACGGCTATCAGACCTCCTACACCGGCACATATGATCGTTCCGGCCAGATCACTGGATTTGCGAGCAACTGACACACATTCCAGTGCAACACCAATGATCAATGCAATGACCAGAAAACAACCTTTAAAACCAAATTCCTCACCAATCACTGCAAAAATAAAGTCAGTCTGGGGCTCTGAGACAAAGTTTCCGTTGATAACGGAAGTAATCTCATTGTTCATATACCCTTTTCCGTCCAGCATGCCGGAAGCAATGGCTGTAACGGAATTCAGCTGCTGCATGGCGCCTTCCAGCACATATTTCTGGGGGTCGATAAAAGCCAGTACGCGTTTTATCATATAATATTCCTCAAGAATCGCTTCATCAAGCTGCAGGATCACGGAAAGGAATATTGCGATTGCCGGAATTACCGTTGCAAGCACCCCGAATATTACCCTGTAATTCAGTCCGCTTATAAACATTATAACACAGAATATCACTAAAAGTACAATACTTGTGGATAAGTCCGGCTGCGTTACGATCAACACCCAGGGAATCAATATCAATACGACACAAAGAGCAATCATACGAAATGTATTAAAATGTTCCTTATGTTTCATAATAAACTGTGCGAAGAATAAAATCAACAAAATTTTTGCCGTTTCCGATGGCTGGAACGTAAAATTGCTTCCTATTACCAACCATCGCTGAGCACCACCGGCTGTCTTTCCGATCAGATGCACCAGGACAAGCAATATGATATTGCCAATGTACATATACCAGTTCAGCTTAATCAATACTTTATAATCGATCAGAGACAGGACAATCATCACGATAAATCCCATGATGATTCCCAGCAATTGCTTCGTCTGCAGGGATTCCTTGGCACTTCCGACTGCCATGTAACCGATGATCGACAATGCCAGCACCATCATAACAAGTTTAAAGTCGTAATCACGTAATCTGTAACCTTTGAGCATTTTTTATCCTTTCGAACACATCTTGGAAGATGTTTTTAGTCCGGTATGTGAGCGATGTAAATAGCTTAGAATTCCGGACGTTAAGCGAAAACTCAGAACTCCTTTTCGTGCGGTTTATTGTTTGTTCAGATCCAATATGGGAATGTTTGCATACAGTGCAGGCTTGGATTTGCTAATCTGTATATCCATATTGACCGTATCTATCTTCATATATTTAGAAATCACTTTTACGATATCAGACTTGATCAGTTCCATCATTTCCGGAGAACAGTTCACTCGATCCGATATTAATAATATTTTCAGCCTGTCCTTTGCGATTTCACAAGACTTCTTTTTGCGAAAAAAATTTCTCATTATCATCATCATCTTAGACCTCCTTATGCTTTATGGAAAATGCCGCTTACTTTTGCCCAGAAGGAAAAGCTCTTTTCCATATTCATAAACGGGACCTCATTACCGCAGATTCTTTCGCAGATATTCTGATAAGCATAACCTGCCGGGGTAGATTCGCCCACCAGAGGTTCGCCCTGATTTGTGGAAATTACAACATTTTCATCATCCGGAACCAGCCCGAGCAGTGGAACTGCCAGAATATCCGTCACATCCGTGGAAGACATCATATCCCCACGCTTAATCATATCACTACGCAGACGATTGATGATCAGATCAATTTCTTTAAAACCGTTGGATTCCAAAAGTCCGATGATCCTGTCAGCATCCCGTATGGCAGAAACCTCCGGTGTGGTAACCACAATCGCTCTGTCTGCACCCGCTATGGCATTCTGAAATCCCTGTTCAATTCCCGCCGGACAATCCAGTATTATGTAATCAAACTGTTCCCGCAGATGCTCCACAACCTTGACCATCTGCCCCGGCGACACACATGTCTTATCCCTGGTTTGAGCTGAGGGCATCAGAAACAGCCCCGGATTTCTCTTGTCTCTGATCAGCGCCTGCTTGATCCGGCAACTACCTTCCACCACATCCACAAGATTGAACACAATGCGGTTTTCCAGTCCCATGACCACGTCCAGATTGCGTAGTCCAATATCGGTATCAATGAGACAGACCTTTTTCCCTAATTTTGCAAGACCTGCACCTATGTTTGCCGATGTAGTGGTCTTTCCTACACCGCCTTTACCTGATGTGACAACAATGACTTCACTCATGCCAATTACCTCCAGTTTACATGTTCTTAAAGTCTTTGAACTTCTCGTACTTGTTACTCTTTTCGAAGTTCTTGTCACCTGACATCCTTCTTTATAAGACCGTCAGTACCTCTTTGGTAAACTTATCCAACTGGATTTTATTATCCCGTACATAGGCAATCTGTGCCTTGGATCTTGCGCCAAGACTCCGCTTTTTCTTGTTGTTGATATATTTGAACTCGCCGATTTTAATTTTTTCCGGCGACATTTCAAGCGCTGCAACGAAAGTTCTTGCATTCCCTTCTGTGCCCGCATATGCCTTGCCATATAGTCCTCCCAGTACGATAATACTGCCCGTGGACTTTACCACACAACCGGCATTCACATCTCCCAGGATAACTATGCTCTGCTCCTTCTCAAGCTCATTATCATCCACTAGAGAGCCTTTAAAGAAATATCCTTCTTCTCCGTCAGGAATCTGGTTTGCCACATTCTGCAAAGCTTTGACAAACAGGCGATCAGTGGAAGCATCTTTTTCCATGATACAGATCACATCGATATCACTGTTCTTATGGATGGCATTTACCACTGCAGCCTCTTCCTCAGCATTCAACGTTCTGCCCTCAAAGGATAATGCCACACTGGCATTCCCAAAGAAAGCTCTTGACTTGCCGAATTTACTGCCAATCTCCTCCAGCAAAGCTTCAAACGAAGCCTCTTCGTTCAGAATCAGATTTATTCCGTTTGGAAAACTTTTTATGATACAAGCATCTTTCACTTTTACCTCTTTCCTGCATTTCGCAAGGAGACTTGCGAAACTGCGTTAATGTGTCGTTTGAAAGTTTCTTTCATAATTTACTACTTACATTTCATTATTGGATACACCCGTAGAGTCGGTATTGGCTGTATCTGTAATAATCCGGTCAATATCTTCCAGTCCATAATAATATGCCATAACATCTCTTGTCACCTTTGCCGCATAGTCGGAAGAATATCCGAATGGGATTCTGACCGTTATAGCAA
>JAZNXM010000015.1:0-6892 GCA_045593865.1 Acetatifactor sp.
CCCTTGCATCCATTACCTTCCAGAATTTCTTTAACTTATATGAAAAGAAAGCCGGTATGACCGGTACTGCCCTCACGGAAGAAAATGAATTCCGCGAAATCTATGGAATGGATGTTGTGGAAGTGCCTACCAATATGCCTGTCATCCGTGTGGATCATCAGGATGCGGTTTATAAGACAAGAGTAGAAAAACTGCGTGCTATCGTGACAGCTGTGGAACAAGCTCATGCAAAGGGACAGCCGGTACTGGTTGGTACTATTACCATTGAAGCCAGTGAAGAGCTAAGCAAGATTTTGACAAGAAGAGGCATCCAGCATAAAGTATTGAATGCAAAATTTCATGAGCTGGAAGCAGAAATTGTTGCAGATGCAGGTGCCCATGGTGCGGTTACCATTGCTACCAACATGGCTGGTCGAGGTACGGACATTAAGCTTGACGAGGAAGCAAGAGCGGCAGGCGGTTTGAAGATCATCGGTACAGAACGGCATGAATCCAGACGTATCGATAACCAGCTGCGTGGACGTTCCGGCCGTCAGGGAGACCCCGGGGAATCCAGATTCTACATTTCCCTGGAGGATGATCTGATGAGATTGTTCGGTTCCGAACGTCTGATCAATATGTTTAATACACTGGGTATTCCTGAGAATCAGGAGATTGAGCATAAAATGCTCAGCAATGCTATTGAATCTGCCCAGAAGAAGATTGAGAATAACAACTTCAGTATTCGTAAGAATCTGCTTGAATATGACCGCGTTATGAGCGAGCAGCGCCAGATTATTTACGAAGAAAGGCTTCGTGTGTTGAACGGCGAAAGCATGAGAGACGTTATCTATAAGATGATTACGGATATTGTGGAAAATTGTGTGGATATCAGTGTCAATGATGATGTGGATGCGGATGAGTGGGATTTCAAGGAATTGAATGCGCTGCTTCTGCCCACGATTCCGCTGGAACCCGTTTCTATGGATAGAGTCATGAAGGCGAAGAAAAGCAGCCTGAAGCAGCAGTTAAAAGAAGAAGCGGTTAAATTATATGAGGCAAAAGAAGCGGAATTCCCTGAAGCAGAGACTATCCGCGAGCTGGAAAGAGTGATTCTCTTAAAGGTAATTGACAGAAAGTGGATGTCCCATATTGATGATATGGATCAGCTCCGTCAGGGTATCGGTCTGCAGGCTTACGGTCACAGAGATCCAATCGTGGAATATAAGATCGCCGGTTATGAGATGTTCGACGAAATGACCCAGAACATCAAGGAAGAGACGGTCAGAGCGTTGTTCCATATACGTGTGGAGCAGAGTGTACAGAGAGAGCAGGTTGCAAAGGTAACCGGAACCAACAAGGATAATACGCCGAAGGTGCCTGTGAAGAGTACGGACGAAAAAGTGTATCCTAATGATCCATGCCCGTGCGGAAGCGGCAAGAAGTATAAGCAGTGCTGTGGCCGCAAAGCCTAGAGAATGCGTCTGCTTTTACTGCCTTGCATCATGCAGGATATATGGTTTTGGCTTCCTGATGTTTAAGAATAAATAGATATCATTTGTGATAGTATATTATATGGATGATAGTATATATTAATAGAAAGAAGGTGACGTTAAGTGGTTGAATTAGATCAGATGAAATCCGAGATCCTGACATATGAAACACCTTTAGCGGAAGTGAGGGATTCACTTTGACTTAGAAAATAAGTCGAAGCGAGTGGAAGAATTGGAGAGGGAGATGGAAGATCCGGGATTCTGGGATGATCCTGACCGCTCCAATAAACAAATGAAAGAATTAAAAAACTTGAAGGATACGGTAGCAGAATATAAGAAGCTGGAGGAACAGTATGAAGATATTCTGACACTGATTCAGATGGGATACGAAGAGAATGATGAGTCTCTGATACCTGAGATTGCAGGAGAACTTGCAGAATTTAAGCAAGAATTTGACGCATTGCGAATCGGAACCCTGCTTTCAGGTGAATATGATAAAAATAATGCAATTTTGAAACTAAATGCCGGTGCAGGCGGTACCGAAAGCTGTGACTGGTGCAGCATGCTCTATCGGATGTATACCAGATGGGCTGAACGGAAAGGCTTTGCAGTGGAAGTGCTGGATTATCTGGATGGTGACGAAGCCGGTATCAAGTCGGTAACGTTTCAGGTAAACGGTATCAATGCGTATGGTTACCTGAAATCGGAAAAAGGTGTTCACCGTCTGGTAAGAATTTCGCCTTTCAATGCGCAGGGGAAGCGCCAGACATCCTTTGTTTCGCTGGATGTTATGCCCGAGATTGAAGAGGATCTGGATGTGGAAATCGATGAAAAGGATCTGCGTATCGATACTTATCGAAGCAGCGGAGCGGGCGGTCAGCATATTAACAAGACCTCTTCTGCGATCCGGATCACTCATATTCCTACAGGCACTGTGGTACAGTGTCAGAATGAGCGAAGCCAGTTCCAGAACAAGGACAAAGCGATGCAGATGCTGAAGGCAAAGCTGTTTTTATTAAAACAGGAAGCAAATGTCGAAAAACTTTCCGATATCCGTGGAGAGGTCAAGGAAATCGGTTGGGGCAACCAGATTCGTTCCTATGTATTGCAGCCATACACTATGGTCAAGGATCACAGAACGGATGTGGAAAGCGGCAATGTGGATGCGGTGCTGGATGGCTCGTTGGATACCTTTATCAACGGATATTTGAAATGGATCAGTGTATCCAGGCAAGGAAAAGAAGTATAAATGAGATATATCAGACCATCCTATTTTGATGATTTTAAATGTATAGCGGACAAATGTCCGGATACCTGTTGTGCAGGCTGGCAGATTATGATTGATGAGGCTTCGCTGGAAGAATTTTTTATGGCTCAGTAATAGATGGAAAAAGGTTGACCGGAAAATAGCAGGAGAACAAGGCTGAACAAATCGGTACCGGAAAAATACTGGAAAAAATAGGCCACTGGGAAAAATATGAAAAAATAAATAGAAGAAGGCTTGACAGAAAAGTTTTTAAGTGTTATCTTTATAGAAGTTAGTTGAGACTAATCACTGTCTGAAAGGCGGAAAAACACATGACTTTATTAGATGCACAGATAGGCGAAGAATATATTATTAAAGAGATACAGACGGATGATGAGGAATTGGATGCATTTCTTTTTTCTCTGGGTTGTTATAGCGGAGAACCGATTACCGTGATTTCGCGCCTGAAGGGCGGGTGTGTTGTTTCAATTAAGGATGGCAGATACAACATGGATAATCAACTGGCGGAAGCCATAATAATATAGTGGTGATAGTTCACCACATATATTTTTGGACCCAGGTTAGTTGAAACTACCTAAGGTTAGGTTGATGATGTTTGTGAGTGACAATGAGGAGGAATCAAAATGAGAATTGCTTTAACAGGTAATCCAAACAGCGGTAAAACTACCATGTACAATGCGCTTACCGGAAAAAATGAACATGTGGGTAACTGGGCCGGCGTTACCGTAGACAAGAAAGAAAGTCCTATCAAGAAAAGTTATTATGGCGGAGCAGAGGAATTGATTGCGGTAGACCTTCCGGGTGCCTATTCCATGTCCCCATTCACTTCAGAGGAAAGCATCACAAGTGCTTATGTGAAAAATGAAGCACCGGATGTGATTATCAATATTGTGGATGCCACCAATCTGAGCCGCAGCCTGTTCTTTACAACCCAGCTGTTGGAATTGGGGATTCCCGTAGTTGTTGCTCTGAATAAGAGTGATGTGAATGCAAAGAAGGAAACCAAGATCGATGTGGCGGCGCTCTCAGAAAAATTGTATTGTCCGGTTGTAAGCACGGTTTCCACCTCAAGCAGTGCAAATGGTCTTGAAGAGCTTGTAAAAGTAGCGGCAGCGCAGATCGGAAAAGGGCAGAAGGCTCCATATGTACAGGAAGACATTGATTTACATAACAAGGCTGAAGTGGTAGCTGCGGACAGAAAACGTTTTGCGTTTGTAAATACGGTTGTATCCGCTGTTGAATCTCGTAAAGTGCTTACGAAAAATAAAAATGGGCAGGATAAAATAGATGCTCTTTTAACCAAGCCGGTTTCAGGCATTGCAATTTTTGCTTTGGTGATGTTCCTGGTATTTTATATTTCTCAGTCGACGGTGGGAACCTGGATCGCAGACTGGCTGGTAGGCTGGATAGAGACCTTCCGGGAATGGGTTGCAGGACTGGTAGAAGGTGCAAATCCTTTCCTGCAGTCACTTTTGGTTGATGGTATTATCGGCGGTGTAGGTGCCGTTGTTGGTTTCCTGCCATTGGTTATGGTTATGTACTTCCTGATTGCTTTGCTGGAGGACTGTGGCTACATGGCGCGTGCAACCGTAGTGCTTGACCCGATCTTCAAGAGAGTCGGTCTCTCCGGTAAATCCGTTATCCCTATGGTAATCGGTACCGGATGTGCAATTCCCGGTGTTATGGCATGCCGTACCATCCGTAACGAGAGAGAGCGCAGAGCAACAGCCATGCTGACACCTTTCATGCCCTGTGGTGCAAAGCTTCCGGTTATTGCTTTGTTCGTGGGAGCTTTCTTCCCAGAGGCTTCCTGGGTTGGAACCGTTATGTATTTTGTGGGAATTTTTCTGATTTTGTTCGGAGCCTTGCTGGTAAACAGGATTACCGGGCATAAGTACAGAAAGTCCTTCTTTATTATTGAGCTTCCGGAATATAAGCTTCCAAGCTTAAAGAGAGCCTGTATTTCCATGCTGGAACGTGGTAAGGCATATATTATCAAAGCGGGTACCATTATTCTGGTATGTAACGCAGTGGTACAGATCATGCAGACCTTTAACTGGCAGCTCCAGGCGGTAGAGGAAGGTATGGAACATACCTCTATTCTGGCAAGCATTGCTTCTCCTATCGCAGTTTTACTGGTACCTGTTGTAGGTATTGCTGCATGGCAGCTGGCAGCGGCAGCTGTTACAGGATTTATTGCAAAGGAGAATGTTGTTGGTACATTGGCAGTCTGCTATGGCCTGAGTGCTTTTATTGATACAGAAGCACTTGCATTGGTTGGCGGTGCTAATGAAGTGGTAAATGCCATAGGATTTACTGAAAACCCTGAGCATGCGTGGGTACCTGCACTTGCATTCTTAATGTTCAATCTGTTCACACCGCCATGCTTTGCGGCATTAGGTGCTATGAATTCTGAAATGCAGAGTGCAAAATGGTTCTGGGGCGGCGTTGCCCTTCAGTTGGGAACCGGTTATACGGTAGCATTCCTGGTATACCAGGTTGGTACCCTGATTACCACCGCAGGTGTGGGCGCAGGCTTTGTACCCGGTCTGATCGCCGTAGCGGTTATGGTGGGGGTGTTGGTATGTCTGATTAAAAAGGCAGAGAAGAAATTTGATGCAGCTTATGCAGGGAAAAAGGCCGCATAGGGCTGGCGCAGAGCATTGGCCCAATCCTGCAAGAGATTCCGTGGCGTATAAATTTTGAAGGGAGGAGCCGTATGGTAGATTTTATCATCGTACTCATTATCCTGTTGATTGTGGGCGTGGCAGTTGCCTATATTGTAAGAGAAAAAAAGCGCGGAGTGAAATGTGTCGGTTGTCCTTCGGGCGGAATCTGTCCGCACAGCGCAAAGGGTAAGTGCCATTGCTCGAAAGAAGATATAAATTAATAGGGGTATGAGCCGGCATTGTTTGTTTTGTCAGTGCCTGTTTTGGCTGTATTCTTTTCTTCCGGATTCATCAGATCCAGGAAGAAAAGGGTATATGTCATACGCATATAAGGGTGTAACCACAAAAAGCCAATTCCGAAAGTAAGTATACACAGAAGATACAGCGGCAGAAAGCTTAAATCCAGTAGGAACAGGCGCAGTTTATGTCCCTTCATGATTCGGATGCTTGTCTTAATAATATCTTCCGCAGAAGCATCCGGGAAGTCCAGTAGAAGGTAATATGCCTGGGAGATTGCCAGACTCAACGGCGTCAAAATGATATATCCGATGATCAGGGCGATGCAGGCAATTGCCAGGTATGTGTAACGGAAAGTCTGCAAAAACAGCAGCAGGAGTATCTGATACGGCAGCAGGCAAATGGTATTTGCAATGGTGTGTACTGCTGAAATCTTTATGGATTTTTCGGAGCGTTCCTGAAATCCGTAGACAATATTAGAATAACTGTGTGTGCGGTTGCAGGCAACATTCAGAAAGAAATAAGCGATGCCTGTCTGTAATATCCCTAAAAATACGGAGATCAGGGAAGTAAACAGAAGTGCCACAATACTCCAGAATAATCCACCGCTGGGCAGGAAAGATGCCGCAACACTGGAAACCGTTCTGGAGATCATATCTACCAGGAAGAGTGCGAACAGGGCGTGGCTGAATTTGCCGGTCAGCTTTTCCTTTGCCAGATCTTTTAATACGGCATTCGATTTATGACGTTTCATTTATTTTATCCTTTCTATTCAATATCAATCAATATCAAAAAGAGCATCCAGATCTACTCCGTAGAGTTCTTCCACTACATCGTCAAAGCTTTCCCCATAGAGTTGCTTGGAAATAGCATTGAGCTGATCCCGATAGGCGGGAGTCTTTAAAAGTGTGGGAATCATTGCTATGGAGGTAATGATCAGGGTAAGTGATATTACCAGACTGACAATAGAGGTAACCATCCCTGCAATGCAGGAAAGCTCCCATTTTTTTCCTCTTCTGTGTGCCAGAACGGCAAACAGAATGCTAAGTGCTGACAGGGGAAGCGGAAAAAACACAGTAGGAATGGATAATATAGCAAAAATACCTAAAATCAGAGCGGCGCCTGCAAATGGACTTTTCTTTGGCCGGACTTGATAATCCATACACAAACTCTCCTTTCAAAATTCATATTCTGCAAAATTGCAAAACAGTCCTGATTGTTACTATCATAAAATCTTTATATGTAGT
>JAZNXM010000016.1:0-7445 GCA_045593865.1 Acetatifactor sp.
TATCCGCGCCGGCTTCTGTCATCTGCAATGCAAATTTCTGCTGATAGGGAGAAGGCTTTGTGGTATATTCCCTTCCCCAGTGGGGGCATACGATGACTACATCCGCCATTTCTTTCGCCTCTGCAATGTCTGTAAGCACATCGGGATGCAGCTGCGTAAAATCAATACTGCCTGTAGCTTCATCATAATTACACAGCATGTCCAAATGACCTTTTATGGAATCCGGCAGAGCCGGCAGATTCGGTCCGTAAGTATAATTCAATATCGCAAAATCAATTTCATCAATTGTCAGTATCTGAATAGGCGACTCTCCCGCTTCATGAATGCCTGCCATAGTTACTTCCGGATACTGCTTCCAATAATCCACGCAATGCAGCAGCCCATCTATCTTCTTGTCAGCGGCATGATTGGAGGAATGCAACACCACATTGAACCCGGCCTTCACGATTGCATCTCCCACCTCTGTAGGAGAGTTAAATGTCGGATAGCCGGAAAATCCCAATTCGTTCCCCCCAAAGATCGTCTCCTGATTAATCATCTTAATCTCTGCTTCCCCGAGGAATTCTTCTATCCCCTCGAACAGAAAATCATAGTTGTAACCGCCATCCGCCTGTTTTCCGGTATAGATAACCCCCATGTGCAGCAGATTATCGCCCACCATCATCAGTTGAATATCGTATTCCTTGGGTTCTTCCTCCACCGGAGGTTCCACAGTCGGTGCAACCTCCGACTCTGCTGTCGTTTCTGTTTCCATATCCGGGGATTCCCCGGTATTATCGGCTGTACTGCTGCCAGCTTCCCATGATCCTTCCGAACCAGTTTCAGAATGGCTCTCCTGCATATCCGTCAACCCATTTCCCGTACTGTTACCGGCTTCCTGCTGCGCAGTATTTGCCACATTCAAATCTTCAATATAAACAGGTTCTTCCGCATTACTGCAGCCGGTCAGCAAAAATGCCGCAACCAACAGTGCCTGGGCTGCCTCCATACGCATTTTATGTATTCTACGTTTACGATTTTGGTTTTTCATCGTATTCCTCTTCTCCTACTGGGTGTGTTTCGCATTACGTTATGGTATATAAATCGGTAATACTTCTCTGATTGACTATATTTTATATCTTTCTCCACGATTTTACCAGCCCCAATCATTATAATTTATTTACCAACCACTTTTCTGAAAGCAGTCGGCGAAGTGCAAAGAAACACTTGATCACACGCTTGAACTGCATCGCTGCAAGCACCACTGCGATAGGCAGCTGACACACGATTCCCAGCAGAAACCCAACCGGCAATGACCAGATATACACCGGCAATACATCATAGTACATGGCATGCTTCCCATCACCGCCTGCGCGTAACGATCCCATGATCAGACAGCTTGCAAGACTGCGGAATGGCATGTATACAGCATACACTGCGATCAGCCATTTTGTAGTATCACATGTCTCCTTCGACAAATCTGTAAAAAAAGTATCTACATATAGACTATTGCATCCAAGCATCAGAAGCATGATCAGGATACCAACCTCAAAACCGGCCATAGCGTAACGCTTCGCTGCCAATTTGGCCTCCTCATACTTTCTGGCACCAAGCTGGCCACTGATGGTAACACAGGCTCCGATTCCGATACCATAAAAGAAGGCATTGCAGAGATTCTCCATCTGTCTGGCCACGCTGACGGCAGAAACTGCAGTGACTCCCATCCTGCCAAATATCATATTGAAGGCAGACTGACCGATTCCCCACATGCTTTCGTTGATGATGATAGGGGCAGTCTCCTTCATGAAGTCCCTGATTTCTCCTGCCTTAATGCCGAGGATATCCCTAAACCGGAAGACATATTCTTTTTCTTTGAAGCGCAGCAGGAAGAATACGTATATTATCATCTCCGCCAGCTTCGCCAGCAATGTAGCGATTGCAGCTCCTGCAATTCCCATAGCCGGTATGGGTCCCATTCCGTATATAAAGATAAAGTTCAATGCCGTCTTCAAGCTTACCGTCAAAATAGCGGCGAACATGGGTACAAATGGTCTCTGCATGGACCGAAAAAAGGAAGTAATGGAATTGGATACCCCATAAAAAAGGTTGGTAACCGCTGTAATGACCAAATATATGGCACCCTGGGCTATCAGCTCGGAATCATTTGTATACAAAGCCAACATCTGTCCGGGCATCCCAAAGGAAACCACTGTGATCAGACCATTCAACAGAGTACACAAAAGCAACATGATTGCGAATGCCTTTCTCACTCCCTGCTTATCCATTGCCCCGTAACAGCGGGAAAGAATGACAGATGCCCCGCTTGTGATTCCAAACGTAATCAGGCTGGATATGTACGACACCTGGTTCGCTATGGAAACCGATGACACCGCCACCTCTCCCATATTGCTGATGATAGACACATCAATAATGCCGAACAATGCAACCGTCAGATTCTGCAGTGCAATCGGGATTGCAAATTTTATCAGATCCTTCCAAAAACCCCCTCCCGGCAAAAGCACTTCTTTTATCATAGCTTTCTTTTTCATAATCTATAATTTTTCTCCTCTTTTTGACAAAATTTTACCGGATACACTGCATTTTTCGCCGTTCTTCCGGTGCCGGTTCACATAGTAATAAACAACCTTCTAACGAATATTTTTAGCGCATTATACTATATGAATTGTGAAAGTTCAATGTAATACCTTACAAAATCTGTGCCAAAAATCTACTTTCATCCTTGCTGACATTCTTGAAAATCTGCATAAAAAAAGAGCCCTCCCATATGAGAAAGCTCTCCTTTTGATAGATTCCTATAACGCATCATCCATCAATTCCTGATAGAACATTGCATAATCTGTTCTCTTTTCCTTCATAAACTGTATTGCCGTGGATGGATGTGCGTTCAGCATTCCTGTCAGCATATACGGCAGCTCAAATCCCCATTGAACGCCTTCCTCACGAAGCTTCAGCATATGCTTTTCCACAAAGCTCATGATCGCAACCTTATTGTATTTAGGGTTACGCAGGAATCCTAACAGCAATTCCATGTAGCAGTTGCCTGCCCCCCGTCCCATACCGTTTACGGTAGCATCCAGGAAACTGATCCCTCTGGATAATCCTTCAATCGTATTGGCAAACGCCAGCTGCTGATTATTGTGTGCATGGATACCGATAATTTTATTGTATTGTTTCGCAATCTCCATGTATCGGTTGGTGAGACGCTCGATCTGCTCCGGATAGAATGTTCCGAAGCTGTCCACCAGATAAATAACATCCACATTTGTCCGAGCCAGCATCTCCAGACCTGCCTCCAAATCTGCATCGTTTACCTTGGATACCGCCATAATATTAACGGTAGTCTCGTATCCTTTGGCATGTGCATCCTCGATCATCTCTATGGCCGCCGGAATGGTATTGATGTAGGTGGCTACACGGATCATGTCAATCACGCTGTCTTTGTGGTCCACGATATCCCTCCTGAAATCGGTACGTCCCACATCTGCCATCACGGAAATCTTCATATCTGTATTGTTTTCACCCACTATTGCTCGGATGTCCTGCTCATCACAGAATTTCCACTTACCGAACTTATCCGGGGCAAAAATCTCCTTGGAGGCCTTATAACCAAACTCCATATAGTCCACTCCGGCTTTGATATTTGCCAGATATAAGTCTCTTACAAATCCATCTGAAAATCCAAAATTATTGCATAGACCGCCGTCTCGCAAAGTACAATCTACCACTTTGACATCTTGACGAACGGAAATCAATGAACCATGCCTTCCACTCATAACTGTCCACTCCTCTTTCTTTTGCTGCAATATACTATGATGCTACATCATAATTCTCGTCAGTCTTCCACTTTAGCACTTTAAACAACAACACTTTAAAGCGCTAAATTTATCTTAGAATACTACCATTTTTCCACTTTGTCAAGATACTTATTAAAATATTATAAAATAACATAAAAACAGCATGAAGTCTCTCTATTTAAAATGTTATCCGACTTCATACTGTTTTTATTTTTCGTCATTTCTCGTATTATTTACTTTACAGGATAGAGACAAACCTGACCTTCCTTAAGGCTTTTCTGCACATCGATGATTCTCTGATTAGAGGATCCTTTAAACACTAGGGTAATATCCTTCTGTTCTTCCACAAACTCGCCATCCACCAGCACATCCAGCATGCCAAGCAGCTCAGCCGTGCATTCACAATGAGCCCTGCCCCCTGCTGCCAGATCCGTATCGAAAGTATATCCGGTATAGCACCAGATGGTCTTCTTCGGATACTGCTCCCTGACTCTTCTGACGAAGTCCACCAGTACCCTCTGGTTTACTGGTTCAAAAGGCTCCCCTCCCAGAAGCGTAAGCCCTGCAATATAGGCAGGCTTTAAATCCTCCAGAATCTTATCTTCCACTTCCTCAGTAAAAGACTTTCCATAATTGAAATCCCATGTCTCTGCATTGAAGCATCCTTTACAGTGGTGGGTGCAGCCCGATACAAAAAGCGAAATTCTTACACCTTCCCCATTGGCAATGTCACAATTTTTAATCTCCCCATATTTCATCTTACAGATGTAACACCCTTTCTTTGATTTCCTGTGTTCTGCCCTGATTCCAGAACTGTGTACCGATATAGCCACAGGTTCTGCGGGCAACATTTAAGGTATCCTGGTTACGGTTTGAGCAATGTGGGCATTCCCAGATCAGCTTGCCGTCTTCTTCCACAATCTGAATCTCGCCGTCAAAGCCACACTGCTGGCAATAATCACTCTTGGTATTCAACTCTGCATACATGATGTTATCATAAATGAACTGAATCACACTGATAACTGCCGGAATATTATTCTGCATATCAGGCACTTCCACATAACTGATCGCACCACCTGTGGACAGTGACTGGAACTCGGATTCAAATTTCAGCTTACTGAAAGCGTCAATCGGTTCTGTTACATTTACATGATAGCTGTTTGTAATATAACCCTTATCGGTTACGCCTTCTACAATGCCAAATCTCTGCTGTAAGCACTTTGCAAACTTGTAAGTGGTACTTTCAATAGGCGAACCATAGATACCGAAGCCAAGTGTGGTCTCTTCCTTCCATTTATCACATACATCGTTCATGTGCTTCATAACATCCAATGCAAATGGCTTCGCGGCAGGATCTGTATGGGACTTACCGGTCATATATCTTACACATTCACAAAGACCTGCATAGCCCAGTGAAATGGTGGAATATCCGTTGAATAACAGCTTGTCAATAGGTTCACCTTTTTTCAGACGTGCCAGTGCACCATGCTGCCAGAGGATCGGCGCCGCATCAGACAGGGTACCCTTTAACCTATTGTGACGGATCATCAGCGCTCTGTAGCACAGATCCAGTCTTTCGTCAAAAATCTTCCAGAACTTAGCCATATCGCCGCCGGAGGAAAGTGCCACATCAACCAGATTGATGGTCACAACGCCCTGATTGAATCTGCCGTAGAACTTGTAATTTCCCTGCTCATCCTGCCATGGAGAAAGTGCACTTCTGCAGCCCATTACCGGGAAGCAATTGCCTTCCTTTAACTGCTTCATGATCTTTTCTGAAATATAGTCCGGTACCATTCTCTTTGCAGTACATCTTGCAGCCAGCTCTGTCAGGTAATAATACTCTTCCCCTTCTCTGATATTATCCTCTTCCAGAACATAAATCAGTTTCGGGAATGCAGGTGTGATCCAGATACCACTCTCATTCTTAACACCCTGAATACGCTGCTTTAACATCTCCTCGATAATCAAAGCCAGGTCTTTCTTTTCCTGCTCATTCTTAGCCTCGTTCAAATACATAAATACGGTCAGGAAAGGGGCCTGTCCGTTGGTGGTCATCAATGTGATTACCTGATACTGAATGGTCTGTACACCCTTTTCAATTTCTTTCTTTAATCTTTTTTCAACAATGGCATTTACCACATTATCCGTAGCATTCTGTCCGATCAATTCCAGATCTTCCTGAACTTCCTTACGGATCTTTTCTCTGGAAACCTGTACAAAAGGTGCCAGATGTGTTAAACTGATACTCTGTCCGCCATACTGGTTACTTGCAACCTGTGCGATGATCTGTGTAGCAATATTACATGCTGTTGAGAAGCTGTGTGGCTTGTCTATATATGTTTCACTGATCACAGTGCCGTTCTGTAACATATCCTCCAGATTTACCAGGTCACAGTTGTGCATATGCTGTGCAAAATAGTCAGAATCATGGAAATGGATCAGACCTTCCTTATCTGCCTTTACAATATCCTCCGGCAAAAGCAGTCGTCTGGTCAGGTCACGGCTTACCTCACCTGCCATATAATCACGCTGTACACTGTTAATGATCGGATCCTTATTAGAGTTCTCCTGCATCACTTCTTCGTTATTACATTCGATCAGGGACAGAATCCTGTCATCTGTGGTATTGCTCTTTCTGACAAGGAATCTTGTGTAGCGATACTTAACGTAGCATCTTGCCACGTTGAATGCCCCCTGTGCCATGATCTGGTTTTCTACCATATCCTGCATTTCCTCGACGGAAATAGCACGGTTCATCTTTGTACATTTGAAATTGATATACTCAGCAATCTCTTCAATCTGAGCCTGGGTAAGCTCTTCCTTGACTGCTGCCTTGTTTGCCTTTGAAATCGCATTTATAATCTTACTTAAGTCAAAATCTACTTCGGAACCGTTTCTTTTTATTACTTTCATACTACCTTCTCCCTTTTTTCATTGGTGCAGTTCTTATTATAGCACTAAATCTTGTGGTTGTATAGTGTGAATTTCAGATAAATACACAAGATGTTGTTGTTCATTCTATTAGTAAACTGTCGAATACCGCAAACACGAAAAATACCTCCCAGAAAGGAACGGATCCTATAAAAATGAATCCTGTCATTTCTGGGAGGTATTTTTTAGAACGATTTTATTCAAATGCACTGATAACCGTACTGATCCATAAAGTCGATTTTAAATAATGAAAGCAAACTATCATTAGTTATTCTTATTTTCCGGCTTCTTGCTGCCAAGCTTTGCCATAATCCATACAAAGATCATAATAACAACAAGGGCAACGAAAATACCAAGCATACCTTTCCACATAATTTCCAGAGCCTGCAGAATTACTGTTGTATTCATAATAAACCTTCCCTTCTACTCTTCTTATAAGAACTGAGATACCAGGCTGATTACAAGACCGCCTGCCACTACAGATGCAATCTGACCTGCTACGTTGGAGCCTGCAGCATGCATGATCAGAATGTTAGTAGGATCATCCTTCAGTGCAAGCTTCTGCACAACACGTGAAGACATAGGGAATGCAGAAATACCACAACCGCCAATCATAGGGTTAATCTTCTTCTTGCGGAACAGATTTAAGAACTTGGCAAACAGACAACCACCGATGGTATCCATTACGAATGCAAACAGACCGATTACCATAATCAT
>JAZNXM010000017.1:0-7849 GCA_045593865.1 Acetatifactor sp.
TCCATTTCAATGGTAATACCATTTCTGAAATCGCCTGCAGAAATCATAGTATATTCCTCCTAAAAATAATCACGTTAATAATTCTTTACTAGTTTATACTAAAAATACACATATTTCAACTATTTTTTAATTTTTTTTCAGGACAACCAAAATATTTTGAAAAAATTGTACAAACTCCCTTTCAAAGGCTGCTGCATTACATTTTCCCATTACTGCGGCGTTCCACCTCATCCATCACATAATCAATGGCCTGCAAATACCCCGGCAGACCCTGTCCGTATATCTGCTTGTCACATACAGGTGCCGTCACGGATATCTTCCGGAACGCCTCTCTCTTTGTAATGTCCGAAATATGAATCTCTACCTTGGGTACCACGATACTTGCCAGTGCATCGCGGATCGCATAGCTATAATGGGTAAACGCACCCGGATTAATCACAATGCCGTCCGTTCCGTCAAAATACGCCTCCTGAAGTCTGTCTATAATAGCACCCTCATGATTGCTCTGAAAGGTTACCACTTCATGACCGCACTCTTTTCCCTTATTCTCCAGCATCTGTAACAGATACCGGTAATCCTGATTGCCATAAACACTCTTCTCACGGATTCCCAGAAAATTGAGATTTGGTCCGTTAATAACCAGTATTTTCATAATGTTCTCTCATTCCTTTTCACGTATTCTTCAATTTTATCCAGTATATCTGCTACCTCCAGCTCATCCACATCAATGATCAAATCCGCGCAGCTTTCGTAAGCTTCCTTGCGGGACGTCAAAAGCGTCTTTATCCTCTCCCGGGGATTATCTCCCTGAAGCAGCGGCCTGGTGGTATCCCTTTTCAACCGGTTATATACGGTTTCCGGACGAATCCGCAGGTATACAACGGTTCCCAACTCCTGCAGCAATGATCTGTTCACTTCCCTTACCGGGGTACCTCCGCCCACAGAAATAATCTTTTCCGTGTTATAATCAGTAAGGTCCTTCAGCATCTCTGTTTCCAGTTCCCTGAAATAAGCTTCACCTTCTACCGAAAAAATATCGGAAATACTTCTGCCCATTTTCTTTTCGATCAACTTGTCCGTATCTTCCACGACTCTGCGCAGACGATAAGACAGTCTGATTCCCACTGTGGTCTTACCGCTGCCCATAAAGCCGATGAGCACTACATTGTTCTTCTTCATATCTGTTTATCCCTTCGGTCGTAAAATATACAGCAAGCATCTTGTCGTACACCTCATCTGCCAATTCATCCGAGATTACCGTATCATTCCATAACTCATAAGCAATGATCCCCTGATACAGAAGCATCCTGGCACCATTATACGCTTTTCCCCCAGAGGCCTCTGTCAATTTCATAAATTTGGTCTTCCCCGGATTATAGATCAAATCATAGCCGATTTCCACCTTTTTATAAAACTCCTCATCCTCGATTACAGCCTGATCAACCTTGGGAAACATACCCACGCTGGTGGCCTGGATCACCAGATATTTTTCTTCTGTAAGCTTTATGTAATCGGACGTCTCCAATGCTTGTGCGAATGCAAAGCCGGCCAGGTCATTCACTTCCTGTGCAATTGTCAACGCCTTCTGAACCGTGCGGTTCAGAAGAATTACCCCTGCCGCCCCTTTCTCCAGCAGCATGATGGCAACAGCCCTTGCCACACCCCCGGCACCCAATATAATCACTTTGCGGTTTGTCAGCTCCACTCCGTCTTTGACCATGGCACGATACAGTCCGGGCATATCCGTATTATAGCCTTTATAACCGTCATCCATGCGCACCAGAGTATTGACCGCACCAATCTTCGCAGCCAAACCATCTATTGCAACCAGATGTTCCAGCACATCACTTTTATAGGGAACGGTCACATTCATACCCAGCAGGTTCAAGGCATAGGCACCTTTTATAGCTGCCCCCAACCTGCCGTTCTCCACAGGAAAGGGCACATAGACCATATTGTCCCCGTTTGCCTCAGCAATATGGTTATGTATCAATGGAGACAAGGTATGTTCCACAGGATTGCCGATCAAACCACAGGTTCTTGTATATCCGTTATATTGCATGTTCTCTTTCTCCTTACTTCTTGCAATGGTAGAAATACAGCACGATCCGCTCCAGCTTTCTCTTTAACACAATCTGAATTTCCTCTCTGGGATGCAGGGGTTTTACCAGATAGGTAACAATGCCCGCCTTTTTCCCACCCCATATATCTGTGAAAAGCTGGTCGCCCACAAAAATGGTATTTTCTTTGGTGGTATTCATCCGTTCCATGGCTTTCTGATAACCGCCCTCAGCCGGTTTGTTCGCCTTGAAAATATATTGGGACTGTACCTGATCCGCAAAGGGCTTTACGCGGGGTTCTTTATTATTGGACAAAAGCACTGTATCAAATCCAATTCTGTGCAGACGCCGAAACAGCCTGATTGCCTGCTTATCTGCCGGTGCACCATGGGGAACCAGTGTATTATCTATGTCAAAAATAATACCACGATAGCCCTTCGCATACAACCCTTCAAAATCCATTTTGTAAACAGAAGCTTTCTCATAATCCGGATAAAAACGCTCTAAAAACATATCTGACCTCTCAATTTTTCTTGATAATTGTTTGGATTGGGAAGCATGTGTCAAATGAAATCCAAATGGCAGCCTCTCCACGGGAATATCCCCGACAAAACAGCTGGCAGGGGAGTCCCCTGCCATTTTACTGCAGAACCTTCTTTAATTCATCCATAAAAGTATTGATATCCTTAAATTCTCTATAAACAGAAGCAAAACGTACATATGCAACTGCATCCAGATCCTTTAGCTTATTCATTACCAGTTCACCAATGATCTGGCTGGGAATCTCCTTCTCCTCCATATTGAAGATTTCCGTCTCCACCTCATCCACCAGATTGGTAATCGCCTGCGCGCTTACCGGTCTCTTATGGCAGGCACGCAATACTCCGCCCTCGATTTTGGAACGTTCATAGGTCTCTCGATTATCATCCTTTTTAATGATGATCAGCGGAATGGTCTCAATCTTTTCATAAGTAGTGAAACGCTTACCGCAGATATCACACACTCTTCTGCGTCGGATGGAATTGTTTTCCTCAGCAGGTCTGGAATCGATAACTCTCGTATTTTCATGACTGCAAAACGGACATTTCATATGTACCTCTTTTCTGTATTTCACAAGCCTGCTTGTGAAACTACGCTAATGTTAAACAACCAGCATAACCATGTACAGGTGTACTTGCCACAATACAGTGTGACCCTGCTGTGGCATGGCTAAACTTTACAAACATTATAATTTATTCAACAGTTTATGTCAACCAGAATGATATCCGGACCTATCTGACGTATGTCTTTAAAGCAGATTTCGAACTCCCTATCTGAAGTAAACAACGAGAACCATTTACAGCAATCACACACTATGATCTTACAGATACAGCCGCTGCATTCGTCCAGCTCCAGATCACATACTCTCCCCAGAGACTTACAATCCCTGATATTAATGACCTCTTTTCGCTTCAATTCTGAAAACATCATATCCTTACTCCATACGCGTCCTTTATTAATATTATATGAATAATTTTCCATGACGTGGCAATACTATCTTTATCAAATGGAAGTAACCGTTTGAAAACTTTCCAAAACGGAAAATGCTTTTCAAACCAACCCATTAGCACAGTTACACAAGTGAGCTTGTGTACTGCAGGAAAGAGGTAGTCATGGCAATCGGAAAAGTTGAAATCTGCGGTGTGAATACAGCAAAATTGCCGTTACTAAAAGCTTCTGAAAAGGAAAAACTGTTTGCTCTGATCGAACAGGGTGACACGGAAGCCAGAGAAAAATATATTGAAGGGAACTTAAGATTAGTATTGAGTATTATCAAACGCTTCTCCTCCAGCAACGAAAATGTAGACGATTTATTCCAGATCGGCTGCATCGGTCTTATCAAGGCCATTGACAATTTTGATTCCTCCCTTATGGTAAAATTTTCCACTTATGCTGTACCCATGATCATCGGGGAAATCAAACGTTATATACGAGACAATGGAAATAGTATCCGAGTGTCCCGCTCCATCAAGGATACTGCCTACAAAGCCATTTACGCCCGAGAGAACCTGACCAGAAAAAATCTGAAGGAGCCTACCATCGAGGAAATTTCCAAAGAGATCGGTATCTCCACGGAAGACATCGTATATGCTATGGATGCCATTCAGAATCCCATGAGTTTGTACGAGCCCATCTACACGGACGGCGGCGACACCCTGTATGTGATGGATCAGATCAGCGACAAAAAGAATAAAGAGGAGAACTGGGTGGAAAATCTGTCCCTGTCGGAAGCCATGAAGCATCTGGACAGCCGGGAGCATGAAATCATTTCCCTGCGCTTCTTTGAGGGCAAGACACAGATGGAAGTAGCCGGAATGATCAACATTTCACAAGCCCAGGTTTCCCGACTGGAAAAAAATGCCCTGAAAAAAATGCGTGCTTACTTATCTTAAGTAAACACGCATTTTTCAAATATTCTACTGCTTTTTGCTACCCACAATGCGGGCAAATAAACTGAAAATCATCAAACCAAATGTACAGCCCAGGGTGTTGGTCAGGATATCATCCAACTGAAATACTCCCCTGCCCGTCAGCAGCTGAATATACTCCACTGCAAGTGTTGTCCCCAGTCCGACGATCAGATTCCACAACCATCTTTTCTTGCGGCCGAATCTCCATGCCAGACAAAAGCCGTATGGTATGAACAATAAAACATTTTCCACAACATAAGCATTGTTGCGGGTATTAATTCTCAGGGTTGAGCCGATTTCCAAATCTATTTTGCTGGTGCTTCCATTCTCTCTGGAAAGCAATGTCAGGCAAAAAATAATCAGAAGATAGGTACAAAAGCACACGGATGCCATCAGTGGCCGAGCTTCCTTTCCCTGCTTCATCCTGCTGGTATTCCTTACCAAAAAGAATAGGAACAGAATTCCTGCCGCCAACATCCCATAAGGAAGGTAGCCCAAGGCCCATCTCAGGTCTTGTATCAAATATTTAAACATAAGTTACCTTTCAAGTCTCATTTATTGTAATTGATAGCAGCTCCAGTTATCGGAAGCCTTCTTATACTTATCATGTCCTTCAAACAAACAATTATTCATCCAGCTAACGGCGTCTACGATACCATCCTCACTGAAATCAAAAATTTCGCTTTGCTTTTCTTCTTCCGGCGTCGTAAAAAAATTAAAAGGTTCCGGCCATATAGTAGCCTTCAGCTTCTTACCATCCTTCACCACGGTTCCTTCCAGACGATAGCGCATGCCCTGATGACTTCCCGTATATTCCGATTTCTTCAAATATTCTATTGATAGAATGTCTTCTCTCCGGATCATGCCTGCTGTCCTTTCAAACTTACCTTCATTACTCGCCGCATCGCGTATTTATATATTATATCAAATTTCCGTATAGCTGACCAGTACCTGCGCATATTTTTCTGACTCTTTTGTGACCATTCAGCCCATCTTAAAGAGCGGGAAGCCGGTGTAGGCGCAATAGATGCGGCCGAACATTGTGGCTCCTAAAAGACCTTGTCTGTCACAAAAGAGATGAGCAGCCGTCTAAAAACTGCTGCTCATCTCTTTCTTCAACTGCTTCATGATCTTCTTCTCCAGTCTGGAAATATAAGACTGTGAAATTCCCAGCAGACTGGCCACTTCCTTCTGCGTCATCTCCTCATTATCCCTGGTACCCAGTCCGAAACGCAAACGAATGATCTTCTTCTCTCTTTCCGACAGATGATTGATCGCTTTCCTCAGAAGGTTGCATTCTACTTGACTTTCAATTCCCCTGTAAATTGCATCCTCTTCCGTTCCCAGTATATCAGAAAGCAGCAGTTCATTGCCATCCCAATCCACATTCAGGGGTTCATCTATGGACACCTCCAAGCGTGTCTTGTGATTTCTCCGCAGATACATAAGGATTTCATTTTCAATACAACGGGATGCGTAGGTTGCCAGCTTGATATTTTTATCCGCCTTAAAAGTATTGATGGATTTGATCAGACCTATGGTGCCTATGGAAATCAAATCCTCCACTCCCACACCGGTATTGTCAAACTTTTTGGCAATGTACACCACCAATCTTAAGTTATGCTCAATCAGAACAGCCTTGGCTTCCTCCCCTGATTCTGTCCCCAATTCCTGAATCATCCGGTTCTCCTGCTCCACTTCCAGCGGAGCAGGCAGTACATCACTGCCTCCTATGTAAAAAAGTTCTCCCTGCGCAGCCTTTTTCCTTTTTATTCTGTCCCAATCATCAAACCTTGGTAAATCCAATATAATTTTCATTCGAATGACCAGTTCCTCTAAAATCATTCTGTCTTCCTTTCTTTCATCATTTCTGGATTAATGATCATCTTATAATTTTCCCCCAGCCACATGTGTTCCTGGCGGATTCCCACATAAACATTGTGGTATTCTCTGCAAAATCCCTTCCATTCAATCTGCATTTCCGGTATCAGATATCCGGGCAGCAGTCCCGCCTTTTTATCGATACTATGATAAGGTATCACACGAAATCCTCCCGGCTTATCCCCCAAAAACAAACTTTCAAACACACTCTTATCCAGAACCGCCACGGGAGAGCCGCTGATTGGCTCTATCAAGCTGTTCCCGGTATCCACAAGTGCATTGATTTTTACTTTTGCTTTACCATTTTGCAGCACCACCTTACATTCATAGGATTGGGGATTCCTGTACAGCAGACGGCGAATGACCAGAAAGCACACAGCGCCTCCCAAGAGAAGTGCAAGCAGCGGCAACTGTAACTTCTCCTGAATCCGGTTCATGACATACTGCAAAAGCGCACCTATGACTATCGTTAATATCGAAAGCACTTCCAGCACCTTCAGATATGCTGAAAAACCGGTCGTCCGGAAAACGATGACGCTCATGCAGAAAACATCAAGCAGAAAACCTACCCCTATGACAACAATCAGCTTTCCCGGTAAAAGGAAAGGAATGATCGAGAAAATGCTTCCACACAGAGCTCCAAGCACAATCCGCTTCCATGTAGCAGTGTCATGCAGAATACAATTAGTCAGCTCCAGCAGATACAGATTCATTCCCAGGTTCAATAGAAAGAGACTGTCTATGTATATCTCATAGTGCACAGTTACACCTCCTTCTTCCGGTCATTTGATTCTTGTCTATTCTAAGAAATAATCCGCGCAAAAGAGGTCGAAAGTTCACGATGATACCTGTTTTTTTATAGAAAAAAAACGACAAAAAAGCAGGTACGCATTTTGCGTACCTGCCGTATATATTACAATAAGACCAAACACTATTTTTTCTGCAGGAATGCGGGAATCGTCAGAGACTTCTCCTCTACATTGCTGCGGATGTCAACCGGTTTGTTGATACCGGGAAGTGGTTTCACCGGTGCTGGCGAAACTGGAGGCTTCACCGGCTGAGCCGTCGGTATACTAAGTCCTTTTAAAGCACCCGGTGTTACATGTGGAGTCTGATTCTTGTAGCCAAAGCTTGTGCCAAGTCTGCTTGCTGCAGCTGCATTGGCAATATCCTCCAGACCTGTAGCGATAACGGTAATCGTACATGCATCACTCTTAGAAGCATCATACATAGCACCAAAGATGATGTTGACCTCATCACCGGCAATATCCTGAACATATCCGACTGCATCGGATGCATCCGCCAGGGTAATATCACCGGATACATTGATGATCACATGAGTAGCACCGGAAATGGTGGTCTCCAGCAATGGACTTTCCACAGCCATCTTAACCGCTTCCAGAGCCTTGTCATCACCCTTGCCCGCACCGATACCGATATGTGCGATACCCTTGTCCT
>JAZNXM010000018.1:0-3786 GCA_045593865.1 Acetatifactor sp.
TTGAAGAGATTGTGGAGTGGCTGCAGCAGTAAGGTAAAGGTCATTTACTTCAAATAATTTTGAAGAGAAATAAACATTCGATTTAGCGTAAACAGGATTCTTCCATTAAAGGGTAGGTACACATATGAAAAAAGTTCAACTTCTATTCATTATCATCAGCATAATCGCACTTATATGGTTTGTACTTCCATTGAGTTTGTCCGTCAGTCTGAACATTGGAAATATGACCGGTATGGCTGTGTCCTTAATTCTTTTTGGATATGCAATATTTATGGCTCGTATCCATAAATTGCTTTCGTCTTGGAAAATGCATAAGGTAAAAAGGTGGATATATCGGGCAATATTGGCGATTATAGGTATTGTTGCAGGATTGGTGGTTGTAGAAACCACTTGTATGATTCAGGCAGCATGTAAAGCACCTCAAGGGGATGCCACAGTAGTAGTGCTGGGATGTCGAGTGTACGGTACTCGACCGAGCTTGATGATGGTGGAGCGTCTGGAAGCGGCATATGATTACCTGGAAGAGAATGCAACAGCTGTTTGTGTATTGTCCGGTGGACAGGGCGAAGGAGAAGATATTACGGAAGCAGAGTGTATGCATCGTTATCTGGTGGACAAGGGGATTGAACCGGCTCGTCTGTATAAGGAGGAGCAATCCACCAGTACAAGAGAGAATTTAGAGTTTTCGAAACAGTTGATTGAGGAGCAGGAGCTGAATCCGGCTGTTGCAATTACCACCAGTGAGTATCATCAGTACCGTGCTGGCAAAATAGCAGAAGCTTTGGACATGGAATATGGCGCAAATTCTGCAAAGACGGCTATATGGCTTTTTCCTACTTATTATGTCAGGGAACTGTACGGAATATTGTATGAGTGGATTTTTTGAGAAGGTCTGTGGGAGAAATTTGAGACTCCGTGTTTGGTAAAATAATTAAGAAGCAATAAATATATGAAAAAGGGTAACGGAAGGATGAAGCGAGTATGGGTATGGTAGCATTAAAAACCAATTTGGAACAGAGAGGCTTTCAGGTAAGTTGTTTTGAGACGAAAGAGGAAGCGGCGCAGTATCTCTGTGGCAGTTTAAAGGGTCAGAAGATTGGCTTTGGCGGCTCTATGACATTGGATCAGATGGGGCTTTATGAAAAATTGTCCGAAAGCAATGAGGTTATCTGGCACTGGCGAGTTCCCGAAGGAAAGACTGGGGCAGATATGTTGAAGGCTGCAAAAGAAGCAGATGTGTATTTCTCTTCTGCGAATGGTATCGCTCAAACCGGAGAAATCGTGAATATTGATAATACCGGCAACAGAGTGGCGGCAACCTTGTATGGTCACAAAAAGGTTTATCTCGTGGCAGGAATCAATAAGCTTGCACCGGATTTGAATGGTGCAATCGAGCGTGCCCGCAACATTGCAGCACCGCCCAATGCAAGAAGGCTGGGCAAGAAAACACCTTGTGCCGTAAATGCGGATAAGTGCTACGACTGCAAGAGCCATGACAGAATTTGTCGTGCATTGACTGTTTTGTGGGAGAAGCCAGCGGGCAGTGCGTATGAGATTATTCTGATCAATGAGGAGTTAGGGTATTAATACATGGTCTGATTTGATGACGAAGCTTGTGATATGCAGGAGAAAGCTATGAAAACATCCATCAGAAAACAATTTGCAGTAATTACCATCGGGCTTTTAGTGGCAACCCTGGTAATATGCTGGTTTATCAATAGTACCTTTTTGGAAAAATATTATGAGCTGGACAAGCGTGAGACGATTCAGACAGCTTATGAAAAGATAAATGAAGCGGCGGCGCAGGGAACTCTTGGGACTGAAGCGTTTCAGGATGAAATGCTCAGATATGCTGTCAGATATAACATCAAGACAGAGGTTATTAATGCCAATTCACTAATCGTTTTAGCGGCACCTTTTGCAGAGGAGGAGCTGCACAGAAAGCTGACTTCGTATATTCTCAGGCGTCCGCTGGCAATTTTGAATGGAGAATATCCAGAACCAAATACGATCTTTAGAATGATGGATTTTAAGAATCAGTCGGAAACCATCGAAATGTATGGTCAGCTGGATAATAATGATTGGTTCATTATTACATCTGCTATGGAAAGTATCCGGGACAGCGTAAGGTTGGCAAACCGATTTCTTGCTTATATAGGTGCCTGTTCCGTTCTGATAGGTAGTATTGTTTTATGGGCGGTCTCAAAACGTTTTACGAAACCCATTCTGGAACTGGCGGATATATCTGAAAAAATGACTCATTTGGATTTTGAAGCACGATATATCGGAAAAGACAAAAATGAAATTGCCTTATTGGGGAATAATATTAATCAGTTATCGTCCACATTGGAGAAGACGATTTCGGAATTGAAAACGGCCAACAACGAGCTAAAGAAGGATATTGAGAAGAAAGAACAGATTGATGAAATGCGTAAGGAATTCCTCTCAAATGTATCCCACGAGTTAAAGACTCCCATTGCGCTGATCCAGGGGTATGCGGAAGGGCTGATGGAAGGCATCAGTGATGATAAGGAAAGCAGGGATTTTTACTGTGAGGTTATCATGGATGAAGCCAATAAGATGAATAATATGGTTAAGAAACTCTTGACATTGAATCAGCTGGAATTTGGTCATGATGTGGTCAATATGGAACGCTTTGACATTGTAGCATTGGTTCGAAATTATATTCAGTCTGCAAGCATTTTAACAAAGCAAAATGATATCGAAGTCCGGATGGCAGAATTGGAGCCGATCTATGTATGGGCGGATGAATTTAAGGTAGAAGAAGTATTCATGAACTATTTTTCCAATGCCGTAAATCATTGCTCCGGTAAGAAGATTATTGATGTTACGGTAGAAAAAGAGGATCACAAGGTACGTGTTAGTGTATTTAATACCGGTGATTCGATTCCGGATACGAGCGTGGAGCATATATGGGAGAAGTTTTATAAAGTGGACAAAGCGAGAACCAGAGAATATGGTGGAAGTGGGGTTGGATTATCCATTGTCAAGGCTATCATGGAGTCCATGAATCAAAAGTATGGGATGACCAATTATACGAATGGAGTCAGGTTCTGGTTTGAATTAGAGCTGGTACAGGAGTAAAAACTACACTATAGGCAAGGACTGGGATATATATGCGAGAATAGAGAGATTATGAGAGAAGAATTGATGCAGGAAAATAAAGAAAGAGCTCTGCTGGTAGGTGTGAATACCGGGGAGGAGCAGGATTTTGAGCGCTGCATGACGGAGTTAGGCAGTCTGGCAGAGGCCTGCAATATGGAAGTAGTGGGACGGATTACCCAGAAAATGGACAGTGTGAATAAAGCATACTATATCGGAACAGGCAAGGTGTCTGAAGTCAAAGAATTTGCAGCAGAGTGTGAGGCAGACATCGTGATTTTTGATAATGCCCTCTCGCCTTCGCAGATCAGAAACTTGCAGGATGCCATGGACATGCCGATTTTGGATAGGACCACACTGATACTGGATATTTTTGCAATCCGCGCCCAGACAAGGGAGGCAAAGCTGCAGGTAGAGATTGCACGCCTGCAGTATTTATTGCCCAGGCTGGTTGGTATGCATGAGGCACTGAGCAGACAGGGTGGTGCCAGCGGCAGCATGAGTAATAAGGGTACCGGTGAAAAGAAGCTGGAACTGGACAGACGTAAGATTGAACACCGTATCAGTGAACGGAAGAAAGAACTGGAAATGGTGGAGCAGGACCGGCATACTCAACGTAAGAAACGCCGCAATTCCAGAATTCCCCAGGTTGCCCTGGTTGGG
>JAZNXM010000019.1:0-1893 GCA_045593865.1 Acetatifactor sp.
TCCCATCCGGAAGAGGAACTGTATATTGTCTGTACGGATATTAAAGACTTTAAGATGATTAATGATTTCTTCGGTTCCCGTATGGGTGATGCAGTGCTGCAGAATTATGCAGAGAAAATCAGGAAAAACGAAGATAAAATGATTACATATGGGCGATTGGGTAATGATAATTATGCAATACTCATACGTAAGGAAGATTTCAAGGAAGAGTATTTTGATTTGACTACCCAGGAGGCTTTTGCAGGGTCTACCTATTCCGAGGTGGCATTCCGGATTATCGCCTATGCCGGAGTCTATCAGGTGGTGGAGAGAGATTTGTTGGTTTCCGTTATGTGCGGACGTGCCCGTATGGCCCTGAACACCATCAAGGGAAGCAGAACCCGCAAGGTTGCTTATTATGATAATGTACTTCGTGATAATATTCTGCTTGAGCAGGAGCTTAGCAAGGAGCTGGAGGTGGCCATAGCAGAAGAACAGTTACAAATGTATCTGCAGCCTCAGACTGTGGCAGATGAAACGGTAATCGGTGCAGAGGCATTGATTCGTTGGAATCATCCCACCAGAGGTACCTTGGGACCGGATGTGTTTATTCCGATTTTTGAACGAAACGGTTTGATTACAGAAGTGGATAAATATATGTGGGAAGCAGCCTGCAAGCAATTACGCAAGTGGCAGGATGCGGGGAAAAAGGATTTGTATATCTCCGTGAATATTTCACCTAAGGATTTCTATTTCGTAGATGTGTATCAGGCCTTTGTGGATTTGCTGGAGAAGTATAAGATACTGCCTAAAAGTTTGAAACTGGAAATCACAGAATCCGCATTGATGATGGATTTTGAACGTCACTGTGAGCTGATTAATAAGCTGAGAGCATTGGGCTTTGTGGTGGAAATGGATGATTTCGGCAGCGCATATTCATCCCTGAATATGTTGAAGGATATCGAGGTGGATGTATTGAAGCTGGATATGGCATTCCTTCGTCAGAGTCAGAATACAGAGCGCGGACAGGCTATCCTCCAGATGATTGTAGGATTGTCCAAACGATTAGGCATACCGGTTATTTCGGAAGGTGTGGAAACAGTAGAGCAACTGCAATTTTTGGCTGATTTGGGTTGTGATGTGTTCCAGGGCTTCTATTTAGGAAGGCCAATGGATGTAAAACAATTTGAAAGCAGGTATTTATAAAAGTAAGACAGGTGTCGATAAAAGAAAAGGAAGCGGCACCTGTTTTGTCGTCAAAAGTCGGTAAAGGACGCTTAAAATCTTTACATTACTATCTAAAGAAAATAAGAATCTGTCCGATAAAAATAGTAAGTAAGAAGAAAATATAAGCTTAAAACCCGGGAAAGGAGGGGTAGTATGAGAATACAAGCTTACAACCAGGTACAGCAGTTGTATCAGGCGCAGAAAGTGAATAAAACACAGAAAAGTGCCAAAGCATATCCGGTAGATCAGATTCAGATCAGTAGTCGCGGTCGTGATTTCCAGATTGCAAAAGCAGCTGTTCAGGCCAGCCCTGACATCAGGGAAGAAGTAACGGCGCCTATCAGGGAGAGAGTACAGAACGGTACGTATTCTGTAGAAACTTCCAGCTTCGCAGAAAAGCTGTTACAGAAATATGAAGAAATGAGGTAGTTTCAGTGGCAAGTCTAATGGAGAACCTGATAGAGGTACTGAATACTGAATGCAGTGAATATAAGTCGGAGGCCAAGCGGTCTTAGGAAGACAACTCTAGGTTGCAACTCCTTGGCTCACAGAACGACATGGCTACGATCCGACTTAAAGCTGTTACAGAAATATGAAGAAATGAGGTAGTTTCAGTGGCAAGTCTAATGGAGAACCTGATAGAGGTACTGAATTCGGAATGCAGTGAATATGAGGGGCTGCTGAAAT
>JAZNXM010000020.1:0-1757 GCA_045593865.1 Acetatifactor sp.
ACATTAAGCTGATAACCTTCCATGAAATCGAGTTCGTCGTCTTCACGATCTCCTTCCTCACTGGAACTATCCAATGCGGTATCCGGTGAAGCAACTTCCCTCTCAAACTCTAAGGTTAATATTGTAGGTACTTCTGTCAGACACCTGTCACAACTTGTCTCAAAAACAATCTCCGCTTTTCCTTCAACTCTGGCTTTACCCACACCGATATTCGTCAGGATCAAGGTAACCGGGGTTTTCTTCGTGATAGAAAACTCACCCAATCTGCTTGCAAATTTTGTCATTTCAAGCTCAGCTGTAACGGTTGCTGTCTTTCCTTCAGATGAAAATACATCAGATAAATTCACTAACATAGTTGACTCCTATGTAAAGAGTCCCACTCAGAATACACCAAGTATAATACTCTTTGTTTTCACACTTGGTTAATTATACATATGCCAAAAGGATTTGTCAACAAAAATTTGTATTGTTTTGTTTATTGTTTTGAATTTTATTGCTTCTGCATATTAAAAAACATGCTCGATATACTTTAAACATATCTCCTATACATTCAGCTTCATGTCTCCGTCCTTAATCCACCCTTTCTTTCTCATAAACTCTGAAACGCCCAGCGCAAGTACAGCGGGAAGGATAAAGTGCAGTACCATGATCTTAAGCAGAACGATCATGCCATCCCCCTCTGCTGCCATTACCTGATATGTGGTAATCTGTCCAACCAGACCTGCAGTACCCATACCGCTTCCGGTTGCATTATTTGTCATATGGAATACCATGGTAGATACCGGGCCGAGAATGGCACTGGCAATAATAGCCGGCAGCCAGATAATAGGTTTCTTCACAATATTACCGATCTGCAGCATACTGGTTCCAAGTCCCTGGGCCAGCAGACCGTTTACTTTATTCTCCCTGTAGCTTGCCACAGCAAACCCTACCATATTTGCACAGCAGCCAACCGTTGCTGCGCCGGCAGCCAGACCTGACAGATTCAGAATAACACCCAACGCTGCGGAGCTGATCGGCAGGGTCAGGATAATCCCCATAAGCACAGACACCAGAATACCCATTAAAAACGGCTGCTGCTGGGTGCCGATATTAATAAGTTCTCCCAGGAAGGCCATAAATTTTGAAATCGGCGGTCCCAGTAAAAGTCCCACAAAGGAACCCATCGTAATACAGCATAAAGGTGTGATCAGAATATCTACCTTGGTCTTGCCGGAAACGAGTCTTCCTATATAAATTCCTGTCAATGCTGCAATAAATGCCCCCAGCGGCTCTCCGGGCCCTGCATAATGAATCACTCCATCCACAAATACGGTGTCTGCAAGGATCTTGCTTGCAAATGCTCCCATCATACCACTGGTAGCTGCAGATATGGTTACAAGGGGACTCTCTTTGAATCTCACAGCCACACCCACACCAATGCCTGCTCCGGTTACACTGGATGCAACCTTGCCGATAACAACCAGATATGTTCCGATCATACCCGGAATCAGAGAACCGATCTGTGTAAGTATGGTACCTACGATCAGGGTGGCAAAGAGACCGGTTGCCATACCGCTCAAACCATCAATAAAAATTTCATTTAGCCACTTTTTCATTTTTTCCATAATAGTCTCCTCGTTTCTACCTCTCATCTCATACAATGCATCTTCGCTTGTATATCCAACTGTCTTGTCAGCCAAACTTCATATACAATATCACAAAATATTCTAGAAATCAAGCATCAAATTTTCTGACAACACTTTACTTTTTTAAAG
>JAZNXM010000021.1:0-13692 GCA_045593865.1 Acetatifactor sp.
ACAGTGGCAAATACGTCTGTATAATTTGCCGTTGTTCTAGGTTTTTTGGGCAAACCTGATTCGATATCAAAGGGTTCCGCTCCATGAAATCTTGCCGGATGTCTCTCTGCAGGGGCAAAGCCCTTGCCCTTTTCTGTGATAACATGCACCAACACGGCACCTTTCACACGTTTTGCTTCCTGTAGTACCTTGGTCAGTGCATCAATATTATGACCATTTACCGGACCAAGATAAGTCACTCCCATATCCTCAAAGAGCATGCCTGGAATTACCAGCTGTTTCACACTATTTTTTGCTTTACGGATTCCTGATACAACATCTTCGCCCCGAGGGGATGCCAGAAGCGCATCATAAATACTCTTCTTCAGTCCCTGATAGCTTTTGGCTGTTCTGATATTGTTTAAATATTTGGAAACACCTCCTACATTTTCAGAGATGGACATATTATTATCATTCAGGATTATAATATAGTTGGTATTCAGCTTCGCCGCATTGTTCAATGCTTCATATGCCATACCGCCTGTCAGGGAGCCATCCCCGATGACAGCCACAACGGTATGGTCCTCCTTCTTGATGTCCCTTGCCTTTACCAGACCCAGTCCTGCGGAAATAGAGGTAGAACTGTGTCCGGTATCAAAGGCGTCACAGTCACTTTCCTTCCTCTTGGGGAAACCACTCATGCCATGAAATTGGCGTAAGCTTTCAAATCCATCCCTTCTGCCAGTCAACAGTTTGTGTGTATAGGACTGATGTCCCACGTCCCAGATAATCTTATCCTGGGGCAGATTCAGAGACAGATGCAGCGCCATGGTCAGCTCCACCGCACCCAGATTCGATCCCAGGTGTCCCCCTGTCACACTGATTTTCTCTATTAAAAACTGTCTGATTTCCTCAGCCAGTGCCTTATAATCACTTTGGTCTATCTGTTTTATGTCATTCGCCTGTTTTATCTTTTCCAGCACCATTTACACTTCCTTTGTTTTTCAAGCATTATTTTGATCGGTGGATCAATGAAGTTACCAGTTCCTTTAAGAATACATTATCTCCTCCAAAAGATTCCAATATTCCGATCGCTTCCTCTGATAATTCTTCCACATGCTGTTTACTGGTCTTAAGACCATTCCGTGTTACATATGTCTGCTTGTGATTTTTTTCATCGCTGCCGATAGGCTTTCCAAGTTCTTCCATGGTACCGGTAACATCCAGAATATCATCCTGAATCTGGAATGCAATACCGATGTTGTAAGCACATTTTTCAATACGCTCCACTTCGCTTTCACTGGCACCTGCCAGGATTGCTCCAATCATCATGGAAGACTGAATGAGTGCCGCCGTCTTATTCTCATGAATGAAAAGCAGCTGCTCCGTTGTAACCTGAGCCTTTCCTTCCGCTTCAATGTCCGCTGTCTGCCCACCGATCATGCCATAAATACCAGCCTTTCGGGCAAGCACCTGCATTGCCTTGGAGATACAATACATTTTTCCCACATTTACCAAGTCCGGTTCCTGCTGCTGGGTCGGAAATGATTTTAAGGCTGTTTCAAAAGCATAATTCAACAAACCATCTCCGGCTAAAATTCCGAAAGCCTCCCCGAAAACCATATGTGTTGTCTTACGTCCGCGTCTGTATTCATCATTATCCATTGCAGGCAGATCATCATGTACAAGAGAATAGGTATGAATCATCTCGATGGCTGCCATGAAAGGCTCGATTTCTTTTCCTCTTCCACCGAAAAGCTTATATGTTTCCTGCATCAACATGGGGCGGAGCCTCTTACCGCCTGCCAGAATACTGTAATTCATGGCCTTGATCACAATCTCCTGATATCCGGTCTCCTCCGGAAGAAATTTACGGATGATCTTCTCAATCTCTTCCACTCTCTTCTTTAATTCCACATAAAAATCACTCATGGCTACCTCCATTCCGGAAACTCCCCGGCAAAAATACCACTTCGCTTAATCCAACTCCGTCAGTGTACCGTCTTCACTCAGCTTCAAAACCTGTTTTTCCACTTTGTCTATCTGATCATTACAAAGCTTCAGAAGATTCATCCCTTCACTATATGCCGCAAACGCCTCTTCCAACGTCACATCATCCGACTCTAACAAAGCCAGCGTTTCTTCCAGCTTTACAAAATTCTGTTCTATGGTCATGTAAGCCTTCCTTTCTATTTTTCCAGAGACCTGGGAAGCGATTGCCCTGTATCTCCCATAATTCACCGTACCGGAACAATTCAGAATTTTCCGCTGTATACCTCACGCACTTGTGCTTTCACAGATCCATCCGTAACATAAATCGTAATAGCTTCTCCTGCTTCCACCGCGGAAACTGACCGGATATTCTTCCCATCCTTATTTACCACATAAGAATAACCACTGTTTAATCTCTCCAAAGGAGACAAACCTTTCAGTCTCTCTATATAAATCGCCAATTCATGTCGCTTGCCCGCAAGCTGCTGCCTCATGGCATTCTCCAACTGCTCCTCAAGCTTCATCAAATAGGTCCGCTTCTGGCGAATTTTATTGGCCGGGCTTAAATATTTCAACTGCAGTTCATACTGCTTCGCCTGCTCCTGTTTATAGCGAAGCTGCCGTCTCATGCTTCTTGTCAGCATCTCCCGATAGTCCTGCAGACTGTCCAGCACCTGATGCACATCATACACCGCCAGTTCCGCCGCCGCAGAGGGTGTGGGCGCTCGAAGATCTGAAACAAAATCAATAATTGTTGTATCTGTCTCATGCCCTACCGCTGAGATGATGGGAACGGAACAGTCAAACACAGCCTGTGCCACGATTCTTTCATTGAACGCCCATAAATCTTCTATGGAACCGCCGCCGCGCCCCACAATCATCACATCCACGCCCAGCTTTTCCAGCGCATGGATACCATTCACAAGACTTTCCGCTGCCTGTTCACCCTGCACAATGGCCGGGTACAGTATAATCTGCACATACGGATTTCTCCTGGTGGCAATCTGGATAATGTCCCTGACTGCCGCCCCAGTATCCGCAGTTACCACTCCAAGGGTCCTGATAAATCTTGGGATGGGCTGCTTATACTCCTGTGCAAAAAGACCCTGCTCTTCCAGTTCCCGCTTCAACTGCTCAAATTTCTCATATAAAAGTCCGGCGCCGTCCAGCACAATATGCTTTGCATACAACTGGTACTTACCATCCCTCTCGTATACATCAATGGTACCGCCCACAATGACCTGTTGACCTTGGGCCAGTCTGAATTTCAGACCGATCCGATTCCCTGCGAACATAACACAATTGATGGTTCCCTTTGAATCCTTTAACGTAAAATAAATATGTCCAGAGGAATGATATTTGCAATTGCTGACTTCCCCATTTACGAAGAGCGAATTGCAAATGTAATCCTGCGTGAACATATTTTTAATATAAGCATTTACTTGTGTTACAGTATAAATATTACGAGCCATTACACAAACTTAGCCAATACGGCATTTACAAATCCACCGGAAGTTCCCTGTCCGTAAGCCTTGGCAATCTCAATCGCCTCGTTGATGGCAACAGTGTCCGGAACATCCTCCTCGAACATTATTTCATATATAGCAATACGCAGAACGGTCAGTTCTACTTTACCCATTCTGGCAGTATTCCACCCCTCTACCCTTTCATCCAGCAGCTTGTCTATTTCCGGTAATTTCTCCTGAATCTTCTCATATTTTCCGGAAATCGTATTCATTACCTTTTCTGTATATTCAACCTCTTCATCCTGGAAAAAAAGCTTAACCTGCTCAGGCATATCCTCCAAAGAGTTAAATTCTACCCGAAACAATAACTTGAAAAGCTGTTCTCTTTGTTCATGTCGTCCCATAGCTACTCCTTAGTCATTTCGTTATAAAGTCTATTTAAAGCTTGACTCCTGCAATACGTATGTTTATCTCCGCGCAGTTAAGCCCGGTCATATTTTCAATGGCAGCTTTTACCTTATCCTGAACCTTTCTGCTGGTTGCGGGAATGTTGTAGCCATATTCCATGGTTATGGTCAGGTCTACCACTACACCGGAACTCTTCACATCCACTTTTACGCCTTTGCTCAGTCCCTTCACACCCACCTTGCTCATCAGCTCGCTGGTAATATTGCTGCCAACAGCGGATACCCCTTCTACTTCTGCTGATGCCAGACTTGCGATCATGGAAACCACATCGTCTGCGATCTGTACCACACCGATATTCTCATCTCCCTGAAGTATCAGTGTTTTGCTATCCAATTCCTTTTCCATTCCCTTATCCTCCATATTCGATATTACCTCACATACCATCACTTGTTCGCATACATTATACCATATAACCAACTGTTTTGTCACTCAAAAGCATCTTAATTCTTTGTTAAGTTGTTATTATTTACTATATCAGCCGTGCCCGGCTCGATTCCGCAGCATATGCGGCTTCATCTCGCTGTCCGGGCATCCGTCCTATGTCTCCACAAGATGAAACCATCTTGTGGAGCAAGCTCCCAATGACTGTTTCGTCTTGCCCAGCCGCACGGCAGAAAGCTAGCGCCCAAATTCACTCAGCACCAGTCCTTTATTTCTGTCCAGAGTCATACCGATACTCCAGGAATTGACGAACAACAACAGCGGATTGCCCTTCAGATCCTGTACCTTTTTCATATCCGAGGTACCAATCAGTCTGCTCACATCCATCTCATCCTTATTTTCAATCCAACGGATGTGCTCGTAAGGCAGCGGCTCCAGCCGGATTTCCACGTTATATTCATTCTCCAGACGATATTTCAGCACATCGAACTGCAGTACACCGACTACACCCACGATGATCTCTTCCATACCGGAATTTATCTCCTGGAAAATCTGGATGGCACCTTCCTGGGCAATCTGGTGCACACCCTTGATGAACTGTTTTCTCTTCATGGTATCAATCTGACGCACTCTTGCGAAATGTTCCGGTGCAAAAGTAGGGATACCCTCATACTGAATCTTTTCCTTGGGCATACACACTGTATCACCAATGGAGAAAATACCTGGGTCGAATACCCCGATAATATCCCCCGCATATGCTTCACTTAATATCTTACGCTCGTCCGCCATGATCTGCTGAGGCTGGGAAAGTCTCATGACCTTGTTTCCCTGCACGTGGCGTACTTCCTGCGTGGCATCAAAACGACCGGAACAGATACGCATAAATGCGATTCTGTCTCGGTGAGCCTTGTTCATATTCGCCTGAATCTTAAATACAAATGCAGAGAAATGATTTTCTACCGGGTCAACGATACCGATATCTGCCTTTCTGGGCAAAGGTGTTGTGGTCATCTTAAGAAAATGCCTCAGGAAAATCTCCACACCAAAGTTGGTCAGCGCAGAACCAAAGCACACCGGTGTCAGTTCACCCTTCTGCACTGCTTTCAGATCAAATTCCGCACCGGCACCATCTAAAAGCTCGATTTCTTCCAAAAGCTTATCTGCAGCTTCATCCCCGATAAGTTCTCTCAAGGCACCTTCTTCCTCCACCGAAACCACACGGGTTTCACCCTCTTTTGTACCTTTTTCCGTGTCGGAATACGTAATGACACTCCTGCTTTCTCTATCGTAAACACCCTTAAAGCCCTTTCCGGAACCGATGGGCCAGTTCAGGGGACAGGTTGCAATGCCCAGTTCATTTTCAATATCATCCAGAAGCTCAAAGGTATCATTTGCATCCCTGTCAAGCTTGTTGATAAACGTAAAAATGGGAATATGTCTCATGACACATACCTTAAAAAGCTTTCTGGTCTGAGCCTCCACACCCTTAGATGCATCAATAACCATGACTGCAGAATCTGCTGCCATCAGGGTACGGTAGGTATCCTCGGAAAAGTCCTGATGTCCCGGTGTGTCCAAAATATTGATGCAATAACCGTCATATTCAAACTGCAGTACAGAGGACGTTACGGAAATACCTCTTTCCTTCTCAATCTCCATCCAGTCAGATACCGCATGTCTGGCGGTTGCCTTACCCTTAACACTGCCTGCCAGATTGATGGCACCGCCGTATAATAAGAATTTCTCTGTCAATGTTGTTTTACCCGCGTCCGGGTGTGATATAATTGCAAACGTTCTGCGTCTGTTTATCTCCTTTTCGTAAGTTCCCACTTATATATTTCCTCCTGTACGTTTCTATCGTATATTTAAATATCCTTAATTCAATCCTTAAAACATTCCTCATAATGTTACCGTAAAGCTTCTACACTCATACGTAATCTTTGTCATAACATCGTAAGCCCGATCGTTGTTTAAAGCAGGCTCTTCCCTGCAAACTCAGGTTCCATTCCGAAACACGCAAGCACCGTAGCACCAATATCCGCAAAGGTATCCCTGGTTCCGTAATTGAACGGTTCCACACCCTTTCCATAGATGATCAGGGGTGTATATTCTCTGGAATGATCCGTTGATTCCATATCCCCCGGATCACAGCCATGGTCGGCCGTGATCATCAGCAGATCATCCTCCTGCATCGCCGCCGTGATCAGGGGCAGCTTCTTATCAAAATACGCCAATGCTTTTGCATAGCCATCCACATCATTGCGATGGCCGTACAGAGAATCATAATCCACCAGATTGACAAAGCAGAGTCCTTCAAAATCTTTCTCCAGATACTCTAAAGTACGTTCAATCCCATCTGCATTTCCCTTGGTATATACATATTCTGTGATGCCTTTTCCCGCAAAGATATCCTTGATCTTACCCACGCCGATCACACTTTTTCCATTTTCCTTCAACTGGTCCAGCATGGTCACAGAAGGGGGCAGCAGGGAGTAATCATGCCTTCTTACCGTCCGCGTATAGTGACCGCTCTCCCCTTCGAAGGGTCTGGCGATCACTCTGCCAACACCATGTTCACCCACCAGGATCTCTCTGGCAATCTCACAATACCGGTAAAGCTCTTCTACCGGCACCACAGACTCATGAGCCGCAATCTGGAAAACACTGTCCGCAGATGTATAAATGATCAAAGCACCTGTCCGCACATGCTCGTCACCGTAATCCCTGATTACCTCCGTTCCGGAATAGGGCTTATTGCAAATTACATCTCTGCCTGTTCTGGCACAAAATGCGTCCAGAACCTCCCGGGGGAATCCATCCGGATAAGTGGGAAGCGGCTTGCCGGAATATATTCCCGCAATCTCCCAATGTCCGATGGTGGTATCTTTTCCTTTGGATGCCTCACGCATACGTGCATATGCCGCAATGGGTGCGGCTTCTTCCGTTCCTACGAATACACCATCCATATTGAACAAGCCCATTTTCGCCATATTGGGCATGGAAAAAAAAGGACTTGCCGATACACTTCTCAGAGTATTCACATCTCCGTCACCGTATTCATGGGCATCTTCCATCCCACCGATTGCGAAACTGTCAAGTACAATTAAAAAAACGCGCTTCCTGCTTTTGTTCATACATTCCTCTTTCCTGCATTTTACAAGCTTGCCTGTGAAACTTTATTAATGCGACGTTTGAAAGTTGAAAAGCTGATTTCAAACTTTGCCTCCTAAGCCATAAAAAACCCAATATATTCGATAGTATAACACATTTTTATGTATTGTACACGTTATTTTTGCGAATCCAGCAGCTTTATCCGGCAGTTTTCTCCTTTACTGTACGACGGTACTAATAATAATATTTTCAGCCCCGATTTCCGTCTTTCTCTTTACGATATCTTCAATCTGCGCCCTCTGGGCATCCGTCAGGGTCAGTGCATTTACCACCACATCCACCGCGTTGCCGTTAATGCTCACTACCACATCCGAAAATCCCTTTGCCTGCAGCAGAGTTTCGGCTGCTGTTTCCTTTTCTGCTATAGTGGTCATCTGAACCATGGTGTCAATGGCATCCTGCTTCTGTGCATCGGTAATACTTGTGTTATTAATAATTTCCAGAAGCAGCTCCTTGTTTTTAGAGCGTACCTGCTCCTTTGCCAGCTTTGCATCAGAGAGTACGGCCACTCCTGTTGTGGAGGTAAAAACAGCTTCCCCGGGCACTTCTCCCTGATCCGGCTGCGCCTGTGCCAGGGTGGTATTTTCCGCGTTTGTATTTTCCCCGGCCGCCAATGTACTGCCATCGGTCTTTACAACCGTCATATTTGTATCCAGATAATTCTGAACCAGCACATCCGAATCCGTATCCAGACTCTTAATATCTGTAATTCCGGAGAATAGATCATCCTCCACCGTAAAAATCTCCGTAATCGTACCTTCTACCTCCCCTACCAGATTGGTACTGTTCGCTGCCATATCTTCTGTCGGATTTGTGCCCGCAAACTGAAGATATCCTGCAATTGCCAGCATAATGGCAAGTGCCGTAATCATAAGTTGATTTCGTTTCAATAATTTTTTCAATCTGACATCTCCTGCTGTTTATTTTTACTAGTTCATTTTATGAGCCTGCTGTCGGATATATGCTCATTTTACTTTTTTCTATATGGCATCACTCACACTTATCCTTTTACCACTTTGATTTTGTGAATCTCAATATCAAAGAGCGCCTGCACCATTTCCGTAATATTCTGGCTGATCCGACCGGTTCCTGCCCCCTCTGCAACTACCACCACACCCTCCACCTTTGGAAAAATCGTCTTTATCACATAAGGTACAGAGGCATTGCCCTCCGTTTCATAAATAGTCTGTTCTCTCTCTTCCAGCAAATCCTTTTCCACCACCATTTCCTCCGACTCCTGAAGCGTTATCATTACATAGACTTCTCCTATTCCCTGTATATGGGAAAGAATAGACGTCAGCTTTTCCTCCAGCGTGGTAATGTAATCTGCCGCCTCCTGAGAACCGTCAGCAACTTCACTGTTATGTTTCCTGTTGCTATTACCATACAAACCGGAAGAATTTCCATAGGAACCATTCTCGTTTCCCGGATCCGCCCACAATTCATCCTGTGATAAACCGTAGGCACTGTTGCTTTTATCGTCATCTGCATTGTTCCCTTTCGTGGGCAGGGCTATGACAATCAAAAGTATCCCTACCAGTATCAATACGATCAAATTTTCTTTCTGTAACCACTTTTCCATGTGATATTTTTCCAATATTTTCTGAAATCCGCCCAAGCCGCCTTTTCTCCTTTTCTCTCAACCTACTCTACACAATTGCGAGATTCCCTGAATTCCTACAATTTACTCCTGCGTTTTCTGATCCGCACCATCTACAATCTCCCACTCCACATCCTGTAAAAGCATACTCCAGATATCTTCCGCATCTGTCTCCATTTCATAAGATTGCTGCTTAACCTGCTCCAGCTTATATTCCATATTTCGTATGCGCTTCTGTAATTCTCCTTTTTGTAAAAAGCCAAACATATTGCCGATAGGCTCCAGCAATTGCACCAATAACATGACACTGACCAGTAACCGGATATATTTCTCGTAGGCACCTTTTGGCTTAAAATGAATCAGAGTCTGGGCACACACCAGAAAAACTCCCATCGTCTTAATACTTTCCAGCCAATGATCCAACATCCCATTTACCCCTTTTCATCTCATTCACATTCTCTCATAACTCCTATCTCTATACTTTACTGGTGGCAATCGCCACAACCGATATACTGATCAAAAACAACGCCACTGCCGTAGCCGCTGTCCGAAACAACAGCATACATGCCTCACCGAACTGATTCGTACAAGCTGTCAATCTCTTATCGCTGACAATTCCTAAAACAGCTGCAGCAATCCGTAAAATCCAGGACAGCAGAAATATGTACAAAAGGGGGGCGGCGCAAATGACCAGCAAAACCGCCAGGCATATAATTCCGATACTATTTTTGATGATAACGGCGGATCCCAACATCAACTCCATCACACCCTCTGCTGCATTTCCAATGCCCGGAATTGCCGAAATCACCTTTCGCAGAGCAGAGTTTTTCACAGAATTGATCGCCGGTGTGATTAGGGATTGAAAGATGCTGACACCCGTTACCACACCCACAGCTCCCTTCAATACCGTATTGATTCCTTTCTCAAACAATTGAATCAGCAAAAATAATTTTTCTTCCACCCAGACACCATTCATCATGATCAGCATGATATACATATGTATAAACGGCAGGATACCGCTTTGCAGAACCGTTTCCACTACATAAATCAAACCCAGCATGACTTGATAGGAAACAGATGCCGTACTCACGCCGGAAGCCACACCCACCGCCAGCATATAAGTGGGAATCATAAGCTGCATAAAGATTAAGATGTTTTCCAACACCCCCACTGTTACCTGCGCTGTTTCCTGAAAACATTTCAGCAGTACTGTCATAAACAGCAGATACAGAAAATAAAAACTTAAATCCGCAATCTGATGTTTGTCAAAAACCTCCACAAAATGAGTGATCAACGACGAGGCTATCCCCAATATCAGCAGCCAGATTAATATATTTTGAATGGATGTGGCATATTCCAAAACCCCCAACACACTGCTCTGCATCATTCCTGTCATACTCCCTATAATATCTCCCTGCAAAAGCTGCTCCCAAAGCTGATTCAGGGAAATATCATATTCCGGGAACAGTGTGTCCAGTCCCTGCTGTAGCTTATCAAATCCGTAATTCTGCCAGATATTTTCCGGATAAAGTGTCATTACAGCCTCCATTCTCTCAATAAGCAATCAGGTTGTCCAGGGTCTGGATTACTGCCATCAGAATCGGCAGACCGGCGAACATTACGGAAAGCTTTCCCAGCATTTCAATCTGGTCAGCAATGGAGCCATAACCTGCATCCTTACAGATACCGGCACAGAATTCACATATATAAGTGATACCGATGACTTTTACCAGAATAGTCAGGTAGCTGTCCGATCCGGAGAAATATTTTTTTAATGCTTCTATGCTGCTTACCAGCTCCTGAAATTCTCCCAGTGAAAAGCCCATGACCAATATCCCGATTCCCAGCCCTATATACGTTGCATACTCAGGCTTCACAGCCTTAAACTGCACTGCCAGCAGCACCCCAACGAGCCCGAACAAACCAATTTTAACGATTTCAGTCATCTTAATAACCATGCCTTTCCATAACCTGTAATACCAACATAAGGAAACGCTTTACGCTTCCTCACTACGATTTTTCTCCGTCCATAAAAACTGTCGGCACACAATCTCTAACGATTGTTCCATATTTACAGAGAAAACAACGCCTGTATCGTGTCAAACAGATCATATATGTACGGTACGATCCAGCTTAAGACCAGAATCAAAGCCGCCAGACTCAAGAGAAAAGAATGCTCCTCCCTTCCGCTGTGCTTCAACACCTGACAAAGAATCGTAACCAATATACCTACCGCCGCAATTTTGAAAATCAAACTTACTTCCATCTTAACCTGTCCTTTTCTTACTTATAGCAGAATCAGTACCAGCAAAATACCGCTCATGGTCCCCAGCGCCACTGCCATCTTACTTCTCTTCCTCAAATCCTCTTCCTCCGTCCCCAGAATACCCTGCAGTTCCTTCCTTCCTCTTTCGATGATCTGGTACTGCATCCAGCCATCACCATAACCTACATCGGAAAAGCATCGAATAAAAACCTCTCTTTCTTCCTTCAGGGGAAGCTTCTGCAAGCCCCGTCTCAAAAACTGCTCGCTGATACGGTCAAAACCTGCTCCGCAGTCACCGCGGATACCATCACAGATGCCGCTAAAGATTCTTCCGTATGGCTCTACAGCTTTCTCGCCGACTCTTTCACAACATTCGGGAAGGGTACTGTGACTGTAATGGATCTCGCTGATCACCATATCCAATATTCTTATCATCTCTTTGATATGGAGAATTCTTTTCTGCATCTGCATGCTGTACCACAGCCCCAGTCCACTGCTGCCCGCCAGAACAAACAAGTATCCGATTATCTTTGATAAAGGCATTCCCATTCCCCTTCCCCTTTTGTTTCATACATCTGTTCAATGACACATTTTTTTTGATATCTTCGCAGAACAATGCATAACCGGAAGACATCCCTTTGTCCGGGCAGACAGATTTCCCTGCGGCGCTTATAATCCTCCAGTCCTTCTCCATGCATGGTTGCAAGGATCGCCGTACCGCAATAAGAGGCATACAGAAGTGCCTTCCATTCCTCGGATTCTCCCAGTTCATCAATCGCCACAGCTCCCGGTGACATGGAACGGATCAGCATCAGCATGCCCTTTGCTTTTGGACAACTGTCCAATACATCCGTGCGGATACCCACATCATTCTGTGGACAACCGCGATAAGTCCCTGCAAGCTCAGACCTTTCATCCACTACACCTACACTGACTCCTCTGCCGTAAGCATTTCCATCGGATACCTGTCTGATCATGTCCCTTAAGAGGGTGGTCTTTCCACTGCCCGGTGGAGAAATAATGATGGTATTCTGCAATCTCCCATCCCGATAAATACAAGGAATTACCATATCAGCAGCGCCCTTTACCTGATGGGCAATCCGGATGTTTAAGGCACTTACATGTTTTAATGTCTTTATTTCTTCCCTTTCATTCAAGACTGCCTGTCCTACGATTCCTACCCGATGTCCTCCGGGGACCGTAAGAAATCCCTGTTTCAGTTCATCCTCATAGGCATATAGCGAATACTTACATATATAATTCACAATCCGCATTAATTCATCCTGTGACAGTATTCTGGCCTGCAACGGTTCCTCCACATAATAACCCAGCCTGTCCAGAAACCGCTCTCTCCCAGCCTCTATTACATATATGGGTCTTTCCGCCCGCAGCCTGATTTCCTGTATCAAAGCCTGTTTCCTTGCCACCAGTGTAAAAATTACTCTCAGCTCCTCCGGAAACAGATCTAATATACTGTTTGTTACCATTGTCCCAACTCCTTTATCCCAATATATGAAGCATGTATTCAAATAAATACAAATTTTATTGAAAAAATTACTTTACAGAATTGCCAACAAATGATATATTAATATTACAATAACAGTAATGATTACTATTTCTAATAAGGGAGGATTTTTTATGACAGAGACAAACAGAGCGCAGGTAGACAATTTAGTGAATTTGCTGGATGGTTACGTAAGCAAAGGTGGGCATCATCTGAACGTAAATGTTCTTAACAAGGATACTCTTCTGGACGCACAGAAGCATCCCGAAAATTATCCTCAGTTGACCATTCGTGTCAGCGGATACGCAGTAAACTTTATCAAACTAACCCCTGAACAGCAGACAGACGTTATCAGCCGTACGTTCCATGAGGCAGTATAACTGACGTCCAACTAAGATTGGGAATAATAGAGAAAAAGTGCCGGTCTCCAATATGGAGGCCGGCACTTTTTCTCTATTATTCATAATCCGATTGCCTTTCTATATTTTATATCATTGGCGATTGCGAAACCTCATTTACCTTACAGCATATGTGCACGCAATTCTTCGCTGCTCAAAGGACTGAAATAGGCAGGTGCGATATCAAAAATACTCTTGCACCCTGTCATGCCTTCCTGCTTCATACGGAATGCCGCCCTTGCACAGGCAACAATAACAGAAGCTGTGAATTCAGGGTTGGAATCCAGCTTCAGACTGTATTCAATGATATGATTGTGTTCTTCGTTCCAGCCGGTCTTACCGCTTCTGATTACAAATCCACCGTGAGGAATGCCGCTGTGCTTCGCCTGCAGCTCTTCCTCCGTAATGAATTCCACCGTTGTATCATAATCTGCAAAGTAGTTTGGCATGTTTTTGATTTCTTCCGT
>JAZNXM010000022.1:0-12320 GCA_045593865.1 Acetatifactor sp.
GGTAACTTTTGTATCAAACATGGAATCCGTACCCATTTCATCCACTTTTAAGCGGCGGAAGTGGATAGGTTCTTTCTGATCCAGATATGCTTCTCTAAAGCTATCCATAATCTGCTCAGGAGATACTTCACCCTGCTTTTCAGAAATGTTCTGGATAACATTCGCAAACTCTTTATGCATAGCCTTGGGCAGCTTAAAGCCAAAGTAGGTATCCATGATAAATGCCACACCGCCCTTACCGGACTGGGAGTTGATACGAACGATGGGCTCGTACTCTCTGCCGATATCCGCCGGATCAATAGGAAGATACGGAACCTGCCAGTACTCGCAATCTCTCTCCTTCAAAGCTTTTACACCCTTGTTGATTGCATCCTGATGAGAACCTGAGAATGCGGTAAATACCAGCTTACCTGCATAGGGGTGCCTCGGATGGATGGGGATTTTACAGCACCTTTCATATATTTCAATAATATCATTTACTCTTTCAATATTTAGTTCCGGATTGATACCCTGAGAGAACATATTGTAGGCAATATTCAGGATATCCACATTGCCGGTACGTTCACCGTTTCCAAAAAGGGTACCTTCCACACGGTCAGCACCTGCAAGCAATGCAAGCTCCGCACTTGCCACGCCGGTACCTCTGTCATTGTGAGGATGTACGCTTATGACAAGACTTTCTCTGTTTTCCAGATGACCAATCATCCACTCAATCTGGTCTGCATACACGTTGGGTGTATTCATTTCCACGGTAGAAGGCAGATTGATGATCATAGGATTTTCAGGGGTAGGTCCCCACTCTCTCTGCACTGCATTACAGATTTCCAGTGCAAAATCCAGCTCTGTTCCGGTAAAGCTTTCCGGAGAATACTCCAGAATGATCTTGCCGGGGAACTTCGCAGCTCGTTCCTTTACCATCTTCACGCCATTGACTGCGATCTCAATGATATGCTCCCGGTCCATATTGAATACCACATCTCTCTGCAGTGTGGATGTGGAATTATAAATATGTACGATTGCCTGTTTACAACCCGCGATGGACGCAAAGGTCCTGTCCAGCAATTCTTCACGACACTGGGTCAGCACCTGCACACACACATCATCGGGAATCAGTTTTCTATCCACCAGCTGTCGCAGGAAATCAAATTCGATCTGGCTTGCCGCCGGGAAGCCGATTTCAATTTCCTTAAAGCCCAAATGGATGAGAAACTGGAACATTTCAATCTTTTCATTTACCAGCATTGGATCAATCAATGCTTGGTTGCCATCTCGCAGATCCACGCTACACCATACGGGTGCCTTTTCAATTTCTCTGTTTGGCCATTTTCTCTCCGGATAATCCACTACCGGATTCTTGCGATATCTCTTATAGTTTAACATTTCTCCATGCTCCTCATTTGACCTCAATCTCCATTCCTGCTGTAGTCCGAAAAAATTGTCGAACACAGCTCCTTCATAGGACTGAGCCGGTAATTCTATCATTCACCAAGACCGCTCTCTACCGCCGCAACCAGCGCCTGCAAAGCTTCCTGCTCATCCGTACCGTCACAGATCAGTTCAATCTGGTCACCGCTCTTTACACATGCGCCCAGCACACTCAGTACACTCTTTGCATTTGCTGTATTATCCCTGAACCTGAATGTAATCAATGATTGAAATTGCATCGCTTCTTTACATAGGATACCAGCCGGTCTTAAATGTAACCCTGTTGGATTTTTAATTGTAACCCTTTGACTTACCATTTGTCAACCCTCCATCTCCTCTCACCCGTCATACCGCCAAGTGTTTGCAAAACTCTTTTACCATCAGAACATGATATCCTGGATCAATTTTGCCAAATCAGAAGCATCTTTTCTGATTACCTGAATGTCCTTACCTTCAATCATGACACGAACCAATGGTTCTGTTCCGGATGGTCTGATCAATACACGACCTGCTCCCGCATATTTTTCTTCCAGTTTATTAATTGCGTCAACAATCTCCTGGAATTCCATGTATTTATCTTTTCTGTGATTTGCCACCTTGGCATTTACCAATGCCTGGGGAAGTACCTCCATAATATTTGCCAGCTCAGATAACCGTTTACCTGTCTCAACCATAACCTCCAGCAAGTGCAAGGCACTGAGCAAGCCATCACCTGTAGTATTCTCATCCAGAAAGATTACTTGCCCCGACTGTTCGCCGCCGAGACTTGCTCCGATTTCCTTCATGCGCTCCAGCACATATCGGTCACCGACTTTGGTCTTCTCAATGGTAATTCCATTGTCTTTCCCCATAAGGAAAAAGCCCAGATTACTCATAACCGTTGCTACAATGGTATCTCCATTCAGCTTACCCTTTTCTTTCATGTAGTTACCAACGATTGCCATGATCTGGTCGCCGTCCACTACCTTACCATTTTCGTCTACCGCCAGCAGTCTGTCGGCGTCACCATCAAATGCAAGACCGATCTGCGCCTTTTCGAATACGACTCTCGCCTGCAGTTCTTCCATATGGGTAGAACCACAGTTGGCATTGATATTAGTTCCGTCCGGATTGTTATGGATTGCCACCACCTGGCCACCCAGCTCTTTCAATGCTTCCACTGAAGTGTAGAAGGAGGCACCTTCTGCACAGTCCACTACAATCTTCAGACCGGTCAAATCTACTCTTACAGACTGAATTGCATGATTTACATACTCTTCCTTTGCATCGGTCCGATACTTGATCTTACCCACGCCGGGACCGATGGGAAATTTCACACCCTGCATGTTATTCTTGATTAAAGCTTCGATCTCCTCTTCCAGTGCATCGGGAAGCTTATAACCATTTCCGTCAAAGAATTTAATACCATTAAATTCTACCGGATTGTGGGACGCAGAGATCACAACTCCTGCATCCACTTTATATTTTCTTGTAAGATACGCCACTGCCGGTGTAGGAATCACACCTACATATACGCAATTAGCACCTACGGAACAGGCACCCGCCATCAGTGCATTGGCCAGCATATCTCCTGAGATCCTGGTATCGCAGCCCACCATGATCGTGGGCTTGTGTGCATTTTCTTTCGTCAGGACAAACGCTCCGGCCTGCCCCAGCTGCATCGCCAAAAGCGGCGTCAATTCCTCATTTGCAACCCCTCTTACTCCATCTGTACCAAATAATCCAGCCATAATCAATCCTCCTCAGTCTTAGGTACGAATACTAGTTATTCAAATCAGGATATGTTCCCACTTCTCAAGTCATTCTTCCTCATCAAGCACCATAAACTGTACCTGAACAGATACTTCATTCACAGCATTCTGGCCTTCTGCCAACTGGAACTCTACCGGCAGATAATGAATACCATTGGTTATTTTCTCTATCTTTCTCTCTTCCATCCATGCAGCCACATTAACTGTACCTGTCAACGTGGACTCTCTCAACTGTTCCAGATCTTGATGCAGACCCTTTACCTCTAAGAATGGCATTTCCTGATCAATGATCACTTCTGCCAGGAGACCTTCCGGAACACCGGTAACCTGCAGGTTACTGCTCCTTAATCTCAGCATCTTCTCCATTTCTTCTTCCACGTAAACAATGACCTCTACCTTGCCATCAAAAGTATCATCCGCAAAAATAATACCGGGGGGCAGATAACCTTCGCTTTTGAGATCGATCGTCTGTTCCAGATTGCTTTCTAAATCTGTCAGGTCCAACTCCTCAGATATAGTAATCTTGGAAATTTCATTGATCGCAGGGTAATTTCCTGCAACCCTTACTGACGTAAGACCAGCTTCCACCGTGCCTGTTGCAAGGTAACCTTCTGCCGGCTTACCAACCGGAATGAATTCCACCGGGATTTCCTTAACCGCCAGCACATCTACACTGGCATTTACACTTCTTACACTCTGGGTAACAGAATCAAAAGAAATCACTTTGTTCTCTGCATCCACCAGATAAACCGTTACCGTTGTAAGCATATCCCCGCTGATTCCGGCAACATCAATATCTACTACCGCCTTTGCGATCTGATTGACTTTGGATTCCGGACCTTCTACTTCCAGACGGTTCTGGTTCAGGGTAATGCCATTAACATCTATCCTATATCCGTCTGCCACTTCGCCGCTTACATTATACTTGATATCAAACCACTTACTCTTCTTATTTTCGATCTCCAGCTTGACGTTAACGCTGCTGCCGGTAATCTTTGAAATCTGATCGCTATATTTGGGGCAGGAAAGCTTGATCGCCACTGTCTCAATATCCGACAGATTGTCAATATCTGCCTCCGCAACAATGTCCTCTGCTTCAATCTTTTCCAGAATAGACCGCGGCGCTTCCACAGTTACCGTTCGAAGAGTATTGGTATTGTCCAGTATCTCATATACCTGACTGTTTTCGGTAATCTGTTCCGTATTCAACAGGTTGACTTTTATATTATTGAATGTCTTTTCCTCTACGGGATCATCGATAATATACACCACAAACCATAATGTAGCTGCAATGATCAGCGAAGCCAGCTTCAGAACCCAATTATCCAAAAGCAAGTGCTTCCAGTTTATTTGTTTTAAGTTCTTCATTCGCCTGTCTTTCCTTTTCCTTTCCCGATTGTGATAACTGACTTTATTGTTTTCTTTTCTTTCTTCTCCGGTTCATCCTCATGAGCAAATTCCTTCAGACGAGCCCTCAGCCGTTCTGCATCCAATCCTCTTTCCAGTACGCCATCATACGCAATACTGATCTTACCGGTCTGTTCAGAAACAATGACTGTAATGGAATCTGTCACTTCCGAAATCCCTACACCTGCCCTGTGTCTGGTTCCCACTTCTTTGCTGATTGCATCATTGTCCGTCAACGGCAGATAACAGGTGGCTGAAGTAACACGATTATTCCGCACAATTACTGCACCATCATGCAGCGGAGTATTATGTTCAAATATATTAATCAATAGCTGACTGGTCACAATTGCATCAATATCAATACCGGTTCTTTCATAATCCACCAGCGACTGCTCTCCCTCAATAACAATCAGTGCACCTGTTTTCACTTTACTCATTTCCACACAGGCTCTGGTGATTTCATGAATGGTCTTTTCCGTAAGCATTCTTTCGCTCTTTTTGGCTGATTCAATCGACAGAACGGACTTGACCAGATTTCTCTTGCCCAATTCCTCCACAGCCTTACGCAATTCCGGCTGCAGTATAATAATGACTGCCGTGACCGCAACACTAAACAGATTCTCGACCACCCATAATATGGTGTGCATCTTAAAGCAACGTGCGACAAACCAGAATAGAAGAATTACAACGAAACCCTTCAGCAATGTCCACGCTCTGGTGGTCTTGATCCAAAGCATAATATGGTACACGAAATAGGTGATAATCAGAATTTCCAATACATCACCCAGCTCCATACCACTTACGCTTCGTCTTAAGCCATATAAAATTTCACTGACTCTTTCTTCCATCTCAACTAATCCTTGTCAATAAATTTCTTGTCTCTTTAATCCAGATCTTCAAATTCCATATCATCCAGATAATTTCCGATTGTCACACTACGACTGCCGGAAGTTGTATTCCAGTTATTCCCATTTCTTTGTGCCGCACTTCTCTGAGGTGCTGTTTTTCTCACCTCTATATGCTCCGTCACAACACTCCTCTGGCTGCTTCTTACAGGAACCGTACTGCGCTGTGCGCTCATACTTCTCTGACTGTTAATCTTTTTCACGGTTCTGGACTGCTCAGCCACGTTCATCTTAGGAACTGCTTTCACATAGTAATAATATTCATCGTCCTCAAACTGTACTTTCTCCGTCCTGCTGTAATCCACGCCGAAAAACATGAACTCCACTATCTTGGCCAGAGCCAGAGCCAGAATGGATGTGAAAAATGCTCCCAGCAGGGATACCTGTGTATCGTAAATCAGATCGCCGACCAATATTACCACAATATTGATAATAGCACCTGCAACCATGGCAATGCTCCAGGAATAATCAACATCCATACGTCTGATCATATATATCACTGCTATGGTAATCACAAAAGCAACGATCATGATAAGCAGCTCTCTGTTTTTAATCAGGTCATCCAGAACCAGTCTGATCTTTGACATCTCTTCTCCCGAACCCATACTATTGATAACAGCCGCATTGCCGGAAATCACGCTGATCAGGGCATGAACCACCAGACCGCAGCCTACGGAAATTGCCGCCGCCGGCGATGCCACCAGACCTACTATGATCGGCATCACATAAGGTATCTTCATAGCCGCACATATTGCGGTCAGGACCAGAATCAGGGAATGCTTACTGTCGAATCTCATAAAGAGAAGCTGCAGCACCAGATATACGCACACGCCTACCAGCGCGACTTCCATGGATAATGCATACATATGCAGCAAACTGAAAATGGATGCCACAAAAAGGATACAACCCACCGGCATAAATGAACAAAGCAGGGACGCCATCAATACAATCCCGATTTGGTCTACCTGAGCCATATAACCCATTGCTCCATTTACACAGCAGATTGCCAGATACGCCAGCATAAATTTTAAGGTAGGCAATATAACAAATTCATATTTTCTGTAATAATATTTTATTTTGTCTCTAAGCTCCAATAAACTACTCATACTCTATACCTTTCACTATTACTGCACCTTTAATTTTTTCAGATCATTTGTGTACTCCTTCAGGCTCTGTCTGGCTTTCAGATAACGGTACGAATACACAATATATGTGATCACGCAGCTAATGACCAGAAATACACCATACAGCATCAGAATCTTCTGTACAAACCCGATCAGATCCATCTGATAAAGATTCTCTGTCAATGTTTCTAAATGATACAGCAAATACAATCCCACAAGGATCACATACGCTATGGTCGTATAAAATAATGTTTTCAAAATTTGTAAGATCAGATAATCACTTCTGAAATATTTGCTGATCTCAATATTTTTCCTTCCCTTTCCCTGTTCATAGGTGGCAAGTTTCGTCATTAAGATAATGCGTTCTTCATTAAGCATATATTCCCTTTCCATGCAATATGTCAGATTCCATCCCCAATAGCCAGTGTTATAAAATAAATTCTCCTGACACCGGCCTCTATAAGTACCTTCGCTACCGCATCTATGGTACTACCCGTAGTGTATATATCATCCACTATAATAACCGTATTTAATTTTACACCATTTCTACTTAGAATAAAAGCATTTTTCAAATTATTTAATCTTTCCTTAGGATTTAGCGCCTTTAATGCCTTCGTATTCCGGACTCTTCGTACCAAATCTGCGTCCACCGGTATATCCAGATGCCTTCCGATGGCTTTGGCCAGAACCTCCGCCTGATTATAACCTCTTACCCGCTTCTTTGCCGGATACATGGGCACCGGCACCAGCGCATCCGGATGGATACGCCTGATATAATCTTCCAGGTAAAACGCTGCTTCCTCGCCAAAGCTTTCGCCGTACTCCCGTTTACCCTTATATTTGAACCTGTAAAGTGCCCCTGCCACAGTTCCGTAATCATACAGAGCTCTTCCCTGAGAAAACAGATGTGTCCTTGCGCTACAGTCCCCGCAATATTCCTGCTCTTCTTCCCACAGCTCCTTTCCGCATTTCAAACATCTGGGATCTCTGATATACTTTACTGTCTTCCTGCATTCTCCGCAGATGCCCCTGTTTCCCACTGCTTGTATACCATCACAGATAGGACATCTGGGCGGAAAGATCAATTGCAGTACAACTTTCCAAATGCCTTTACAAACTTTTACTACACTACATACCCATTTTCTGTTTTTACTGATGATCATGCTTATCCCATTCCTCATTTCCACGCTTCTCACGCTTTGATAAGCCTTCTCCCACAAAACGCTCTCCCTTCGTTTTGCCTATTCCTCCATCAGCTCCTGTATCTCCTGAATACGTGCAGTCAGGGAGGTATATCGTCTATTCTCATTTTCATTGGCAATCATTTCCCGGACAGTTGTACTGCTTCCCAGAATGGTAACGCAGGATTTCGCCCTGGTTATTCCGGTATAAAGGAGGTTACGATGGAACAACATCCTGGGTCCGTTCAAAAGAGGAATGATCACTGCCGGATATTCACTGCCCTGGGATTTATGAATGGTAATCGCATAGGACAATTCCAGTTCCTCCAACAGCGAAAAGGGATAAGTAACCCTGCGGCCTTCATCATATTCCACCACCACTTCCGAAGAACCCTGGCGGATTTCCCTGATCAGACCCATATCACCGTTAAAGACTCCCATACCTTTGTCTATGGGAATACCATACCTGCTTACCACTTCCCATTCCAGCTGATAATTGTTTCGGATCTGCATGACCTTATCACCTTCCCGGTATATAATATCCCCCTGCTGATGCTCTTTCTTCCTGCCATCAGGCGGATTCAGGTACTGCTGCAGGATACCATTCAGAACTTCTACACCCAGATGTCCCTTTCGCATGGGCGTCAGCACCTGAATATCATAAGGTGCGGCATCCACATATTTGGGCAGCTTGTCCTGAATCAGCTGAATCATATGCTTGTAGATTACGTTCACATCCTTTCTTTCCAGAAGAAAGAAATCCTTACTCTTGTTGTCCAGTGCAATCTGCTCGCCCCTGTTGACGCGATGCGCATTCACTACAATGTCGCTCTCTCCTGCCTGTCGGAAAATCTTCTGTAATATTACCATAGGAAAGCTGCCTGCATTCATAATATCTCTGAGCACCTGTCCCGGGCCGACACTCGGCAGCTGATTCACATCCCCCACCAGGATCAGTCTGGTACCCGGCATAATTGCCTTCAGCAGGGAGTGAAATAACTGTATATCCACCATGGACATTTCATCTATGATAACAACATCCGCTTCCAGCGGATTTTCTTCATTCTTTTCAAAACGGACACTTCGCCTGTCATCATCAGAAAGCACCCCATTGAGCTCCAGCATACGATGAATGGTTCTGGCCTCATAACCGGTGGCTTCCGTCATGCGCTTTGCCGCTCTGCCTGTGGGTGCTGCCAAAAAAATATCGCAGCCCTCATGCTCAAAGTACCGGATAATCGTATTGATCGTGGTAGTCTTACCAGTCCCGGGACCGCCCGAAAGGATGAACAAACCATTCTGAATGGCACCCATTACCGCCTGATACTGCAATGCATCCGGCTCAACACGAATCTCTGCTGTTATTTTTTCCAGAACTCTATGGATTCTATCCTCTTTTTCCCCCATGGGAATATTTAATTCCTGCAGCATTCTGGCACAGCTTAATTCCGCATAATAGTAGCTGGCTGCATATACCGCATCTCCCTTGACAACCAGCTTCCGTTCCATAACCATATTGTCAATCTGGGGGCGTATATCCTCCTGCGACACTTGAAGCAGCTGACCTGCCCTCTCCAAAAGTAGCTCCATGGGCAGATAACAATGCCCCTCGCCCACTGACTGCAACAGCATGTACAAGAGCCCACTGCGGATACGGTAATCGGAATCCATATGGATACCGATCTTTACGGCAATGCCATCCGCCATCTTGAAGCCCACGCCACGGATATCCTCCGCCAGCTTATAGGGATTCTCTTTCATGATCCCATAAAGCTGCATCCCGTATGTATCATATATTTTTACTGCCAGCGTATTGGATATACCAAACTGCTGCAAATATACCAACGCATCCCGCAGATCCTTCTTTTCTTCCATCTGCTCCGCAATTTCTCTGGCTTTCCGGTCACTGATACCCTTGATCTCTGCGAGCCGTTCCGGCTCTTCCTCCATGATGCGGAAGGTGTCCTCCCCGAAATACTTTACGATTCGTTTTGCCAGTGCCGGACCGATTCCCTTGACAGCTCCTGACCCAAGATATCGCTCCATACTTATTTTGTCTTTGGGTGCGATTGTCTGAAAAGCCGCTATTTTAAATTGCTTTCCATAGGTGGGATGCTCGATATAATCACCGGCCGCCTCCAGAGTCTCCCCTTCGATCAAACCCTTGCAGATTCCCACGCAAGTAATCTCCTCCTCGCCGCAGACCAGATTCATTACTGTATAATCGTTGTCAGGATTCTGATATATGATGTGTTCCACATATCCTGAAATTTTTTCCATACTTTCCTTTCCAAGCATCCAGAATTGCGCTTTTCCCTTGAATGTGCCTGTCTATCCAACACGTTTCGCCTTACCCGGCGGACTGTCTGTAAGTTGTTTCGCCAGCCTCCGCAAGATGCATAGAACTTCTTCCTCCAAGAAGAGTGCTTTAGAAGCAAAAAATGCGACCCGCAAGGAGCCAGAGTATTTTTTGCGACTGCTTTTTGCAATCGCACTTGGAGGTTAGCAGTTCTTGCATCTGAGGACCAGCAAGAAACAACTTACAGACAGTCCGCCCGGTAGGCTTGCGTGAAGGATAGACAAGCGCATTCAAACAACGGGCGCAATTCCCGGATGGCACAAGGGGCTGCTTATTAAGCAGCCCCATAACACTCACATTCTTCTCCTAATCCTCGCAATAACCTGCCAAGAATTCCACATATTTGCCAGTTCCAACCGCAACTGCAGTCATCGGATCCTCGGCAGTCATGGTATTGATACCGGTTCTGGAAGAAATCAACTCTTCCAGACCACGAAGCAAGCTTCCGCCGCCGGTCAAGACGATGCCTCTGTCAGCGATATCTGCTGCCAGTTCCGGAGGCGTCTTTTCCAGCACGCTGTGAATCGTTTCCACGATCTGTGCTGTGGTCTCCTTCAAAGCTTCTTCGATTTCCTCGGAAGACACGGTTACCGTCTTGGGAAGACCTGTTACCAGGTTACGTCCGCGGACATCCATGTAATCCGCTTCCGGTCTGGGATAGCAGGAACCAATCTTAATCTTCATATCCTCCGCGGTTCTTTCACCAATCAACAGATTATGTTTCTTACGCATATAGCGCACGATTGCTTCGTCAAAATCATCACCGGCAATCTTGATGGATGCACTGACAACAGTACCGCCCAGAGAAATCACTGCAATATCAGAGGTACCGCCGCCGATATCTACGATCATATTCCCGCAGGGTTTGGAAATATCGATACCTGCACCGATTGCTGCTGCGATGGGCTCCTCGATAATGGATACTTCTCTTGCACCTGCCTGATAGGTTGCATCTTCAACTGCCTTCTTTTCCACTTCCGTAACACCACTGGGCACACAAACCGCAATACGGGGCTTGCGGAACATTCTCCTGCCTAATGCCTTCTGAATAAAATATTTCATCATTTTTTCTGTAACGGTATAATCAGAGATAACACCCTGACGAAGGGGTCTTACTGCAACGATATTACCGGGGGTTCTGCCCAGCATCAGTCTTGCGTCTTCTCCGATTGCCTTGATCTTATTCGTATCCCTGTCAAAAGCCACTACTGACGGCTCCTTTAAAACAACACCTTTTCCTCTGATATAAACCAAAATACTGGCTGTTCCCAAATCAATTCCGATATCTGTACACTGCATATCTCCTACCCCTTTCATGATTGCACCACTTTATAGTTTATCGTCAGCCCCGGGAAAAATCAAGTGTTTCGTACACGATTCACAAAATTTTTAATTTTCTTAAGGATTTTTGCACTTTTCCAGCATCTTCTTTATATATTTTCCGGTGTAGGAAACCGGATGTTCCGCCACTTCCTCCGGCGTACCCCGCGCGATCACGGTTCCTCCCTTATCGCCGCCTTCCGGACCGATGTCAATAAGATAATCCGCGGTCTTGATCACATCCAGATTGTGCTCAATGACTACCACCGTATTGCCTCCGTCAGCCAGCCTGTGCAGGATATCCGTCAGCTTATGAACATCCGCAAAGTGCAGTCCCGTGGTGGGCTCATCCAGAATATAAATCGTCCTACCGGTACTGCGTCTGGACAGCTCCGTAGCCAGCTTGATACGCTGTGCCTCACCACCGGACAAAGTGGTAGACGGCTGCCCAAGCTTCACATAGGAAAGACCCACATCATTCAAAGTCTCAATCTTACGACGGATAGATGGCACGTTTTCAAAGAAAGGCAGTGCCTCCTCCACCGTCATATCCAATACGTCAAAAATACTCTTACCTTTATATTTTACTTCCAAAGTCTCGCGATTATAACGCTTTCCGCCGCAAACTTCACATGGAACATACACGTCCGGCAGGAAATGCATCTCAATCTTGATAATACCGTCACCGGCACAGGCTTCACAGCGTCCGCCCTTAACATTAAAGCTGAAACGCCCTTTGCTGTAGCCCCTTGCTTTGGCATCGGGGGTAGACGCAAACAGATCACGGATCATATCAAACACACCCGTATAAGTTGCCGGATTGGATCTGGGGGTTCTACCGATAGGTG
>JAZNXM010000023.1:0-2161 GCA_045593865.1 Acetatifactor sp.
AGTAAATGTTAAAGCGAAGAGCATCCTCCGGAAGCGGAAGAAAGAAGCCGATTGCCGAAACCAGGGCAACACCCGTGGCGATCCGTTGCGTCCATACGATAATCTTCGGTAAAAAGATCATTATAAGGATACTCAGTATGTAACAAACCGCTGTCAGCAAGGTTCCGAAATCTATGTTAATGGGGATTGGGATCTTCCCATCCATTGCAGAGGACGGCTCAAGGAAATAATAGATAAATCCCATCTGCCAAAAGGTAAACATAACGAAGCAGACGAGCATCCATAAGGGTTGTTCCAGTCTCTTTTTCTGATTTTCTAAAAGAAGTAAGTGATTCATACGCATTCTCCTTTGTATAGGTTGATTGGTTGCATTATGCATGTATTTTATGTGTGTTTGTGGGAAAATTCCACGAAAAGGGGTGTATCCCACCCCAAAACCCCACCAACGTGGGATGGTTAAACGTTGATAAAATATCTATAATGGTATCATACAATGAGAAAAACTGATATTTCTCATTGAACTGTGTACATATTATACTACAGAATCTTGAATTCTTCAAGATTAGAAAAAAGTGACTTGTACACAGATTATTGTGTGGGAATTGCAGAACGGAGGTGTGAAATGCGGCAGTTCTATGAGCATGTCCGGGTGGACAAGGAAACATTAAGGTTTAGTGTGTCGTGCCCTATCTGTGGAAAGAGAGAATATGGAATGCAGTTGCCATTCTTATGCAGGGGGATACGGATACTGGCCAGATGCGAAAAAGGAAAGGCCAATAAACTAAGTCAGAGAATCTACAATCAGACGAAGGCAAATGCGGTTCAACAGCTTGCAATGCATTTTAATCAGTGCCGAAGCTGCTATCGTTTTGTGTGTGATGATTGTTACGATGTCGCTGATTCAGAAGGAGCCTGCAAGGAGTGTGCCGAAAAGAAACATGAAAAATAAGATTACATGGATATTACCGGCAGTTATCTTTTTTCTGATTGTTTTGACCGGTTGCGGAAAAAGGGAACTGGTTTTGGAGCAGGAACAGGAACAGAGCAGGGCGGAAAGTAAAGAAGAAATTCTTTTTGGTAGTTCCATTCTTCAAATGCTTTCGGAGCAAGACAGCACACCGGCAGAAGAATCCGAAAGTGAAAATATGTCCGCAGCGGTGGATGAGACGGTGCAGAAGGTAGAAGAGAGTGCAGAAATGGTAGGAGAAGAAGCAGATTCAGAGGAAGCGGATATCTCAGAAGAATTGCAGACTGGTACCGGAAATGAATCGGAAGTTTTTGTAGAAGATCCCTATTGGCCGGAAAATGAATACACAAAACAGATTCCCAAACCGGATTTTGAGATCATTTCTGCCAGAGTGGATGAGATCGGATTTGGGACAGATTTTGCTTCAACAGTAACAACCAAGGATGTTATTGCATATGTGGATGTGGTACAAAACAGTGGTTTTAATATTGACGTTGAAATAGATGCAAGGGCATATGAGGGAGAGTCAAGATATCTCTTTTTGGCATACAACAAAGCAGGGTATTTTGTGGAGATTTATTGGTATTCCAGCGGAAGCGGAATGGCAATGAGAAAATAAATATATTTATTAACAGGAGGAATTACATATGGCATTTTTTGACAAACTGAATGATTTTGCAAAGAACATTGGAGACAAGACAACGGACGCAATCGAAACCGGAAAACTGAACAGTAAGATCAATGCAGAGAACACGGCAGCCGGCGAAGAACTGAAGAAGATCGGAGCGTATTATTACAATCTGTTCATTGCCGGAGATGAAAACAAAGCAGTAGTACCGGAAGTGCTGGAATTCTGCCAGAATGCAAAGGCTCACTATGAAGCGGCAGCGGCAGCACAGGCAGAAATCGAGAAAATCAAAGCGGATAACGAAGCGGCAAAAGCAGCGGCAGCAGCACAGGCAGCCGCTCCCGTGACACCGATAGTGCCTGCAGCAGCTCCGTCAGCAGGATTAACCTGCAGTGCCTGCGGTTCTGTAAATGCAGAAGGTACAAAATTCTGTCAAAACTGTGGCGGAAAGCTGGAGCCCCCTGCTCCTGTAGTGGTGGAAGGAAATATCTGCCCTGGCTGTGGTGCAACGAATGATGCAGGCGTAAAATTCTGCAGAGAATGCGGAAGCAAGCTGGAAGCGCCGG
>JAZNXM010000024.1:0-26736 GCA_045593865.1 Acetatifactor sp.
CCTTTGAAAATTGCATTTTTACTACCAAATAGGTATAAATAAGGTGTTTGATAAAAGAATAGTACTATAACAGAAAAAGTGGAGGCAGCAGAACATGCAAGAAAGAATAATCACTACAGCTTTATTAAATGAATTTAAAGGGTATCTGGTAGAGGATGAAAAGAGTGAAGCTACCATGGAAAAATATATGCGGGACATCCGCCGTTTCACAGGGTACGCAGCCGGGCGACAGATTGACAAGGCATTGACGCTGGCATACAAAGCTGCACTGGAGGAAGAACTCGCCCTGTCAAGTGCAAACTCCATGTTGGCGGCGGTAAATACGTTTTTGCGATATGTGGGTTGGCAGGACTGTTGTGTAAAACAGTTTAAGGTACAGAAGAAGGCTTATTGTCCGGAAGAAGAGGAGCTGACGAAGGCAGAATATATGCGCTTGATTGAAACGGCAGCCAGGAAAGGCAACGTACGTCTGTCCCTGTTAATCCAGACAATCTGCGGAACCGGTATCCGTGTGAGTGAGCTGCAATATATTACGGTTGAAGCAGTCCAAAAAGGAGAGGCGGTAGTATCCTGCAAGGCAAAGGCACGGACAGTATTTATAGTTTCCGTCCTGCGCAAAAAGCTGTTAAAGTATATAAAAGAGCAGCATATACGAAGCGGCAGTATTTTTATAACGAAAAATGGCAAGCCTATGGATCGAAGCAATATTTGGCGGACGATGAAAGATTTGTGCAAACAGGCAGGAGTGCTGCCGGGCAAGGTGTTTCCTCATAATCTGAGACATCTTTTTGCACGTACTTTTTACGGTATGGAAAAAGATATTGCAAAGCTGGCGGATATCCTGGGGCACACCAATATCAATACGACTCGTATCTATATTATTACGACAGGTGCGGAGCACAGACGCCGGATGGAGAATATGCGGCTTGTTATAGAAAAAGAACCACAGCAAAAGTACCGGTGGCCTGAAACATAATGACTGTTATGCTATGAAGGCAGATGTAGAAAACCGGCAGATGATCACATAATGACCATTATGTGGTTGGGCATCGGTTTCGACCGTTGATTTTAATAACACAATGAAAACTATGTTGTACATATAGCCATGGCATACGCCACGTTTTTTCGTAGCCTTTCCTTGTATACATAAAAAAACCACAGCAAAAGAACCTTTTCAATCTTAGACATTAAAAGGTTATTTGCCGTGTTTTCATTTTATTTTATTAATAAAAGCGCCTAAAATTTTATTTCAGAAAATACCTGCAACAATTTGCGTTTTACATGGCAGTGTGTTATATTATTGATAGAATAGGGTAGATAAAATGTGCGCCTTTATCTTTTAACCACATAATGGTCATTATGTGGTAGAGGTTGTGTCCGGTGGAAAAGATAAGGCACTTTTTCAGAAGAGAGGAAGCGGCATGTCTTTTAGGATTAAGCTGGCAGGAATCGTTATCCGTATTGAGCCTATGTATGACTATATACGGGAATATTGTCTGGAATACATAACCAATGAAATAAATGAGCCGGAGTGCTTCACGGTAAGAACAGAGCCGGAAGATATTCATTTGGAGCGGGAGCGCTCCATGAAGGAGGCTGCAAGAGAAGGCCGTCCCCACATGGAGTTTTCCGATGCTTATCTGGAAACTTTGGCTGTTTATCGCAAGATAGCAGAGAGACTGCCTTTTTCGAATATATTGTTATTTCATGGTTCGGTGCTTGCTGTAGATGGTGCAGGGTATCTGTTTACTGCCAAAAGCGGTACGGGCAAATCCACTCACACCAGGTTGTGGCGGGAATATTTTGGCAGCCGGGCAGTAATGATCAATGATGATAAGCCGTTGCTTGAAGTCACAGATACGAAGGTCATTGCATACGGTACGCCCTGGAATGGGAAGCACAGGCTCAGCACGAATGCATCCGTACCTTTGAGAGCAATCTGTGTGCTGACAAGGGATAAAGACAACCATATCGAAGAGATTGAGCCGCAAGAAGCATACCGGATGCTGCTGCAGCAGTGTTATCGTCCGGCAGACAGTAAAGCTTTGGTCCAGAGCTTGAAGCTGATCGATGGATTGATGAAGAATACAAGGTTTTACAGGCTTGGATGTAATATGGAGCCGGAGGCGGCGAAGGTCGCTTATGCCGGCATGAATGGAGGATGATCATGAAATTAAGAGATGGATTTATTACCCATGAAAGTGCAGGGGAACACATTACGGTTACTGCCGGAAATACGGCCTTTAACGGAATGATAAGAAGCAACCAGACTGCAGGATTTATTGTGGAGTGCCTGAAGAATCAGGTTACAAAAGAGGAAATCATTGCCAAAATGCTTGAAAAATTTGATGCCCACAGAGAACAGATTGAAAAGGATGTGGAGAAGGTTTTGGAGCAGTTATATGCCATAGGAGCCATGGATGATTAAGACGACTTATGAGGACGAGCTAAACAGAAAAGGAACCTTTACCTATACCTGCAGCGGTGTCAGTATGCTGCCCATGTTAAGGCAGCGTAAGGATTTGTTTACCATAGCAAAAAAGCAGGGCAGATGCAACAAGTACGATGTGGTTCTATATAAGCGGTATCCGGATTCCTATGTGCTTCACAGGGTTGTGAAGGTGAAGGAAAAGGATTATGTAATCTTAGGGGACAACTGTCTGAACAAGGAATACGGCATCCGGGATGAGGATATTATCGGTGTACTTACTTCATTCGTCAGGAACGGAAAAGAATATTCGGTAAGCCATAAAGGATACCGGCTGTATGCGGCAGTGTGGTACGCTCTGTATCCCCTGCGAAGACTCTGGATGAAATGCAGGATGAAGCTTGGACAGTTTTTGAATCGTGCAGGAGGAGGGTCGGACAGTTTTTGAATCGTGCAGGAGGAGGGCTGGACAGTTTTTGAATCAGGTAAGATAAGGAACCCAGAATTTACCCATAAGGAAGGATAATATGACAGACACAAGAGCGGCTTTATGGCTATTAAAGGCAGCCGGAAAGTACCGGGCATATATCGGATGGCTACTGCTTCTCCAGACCATTGTCAGTGGAGGGGCTGTTTGCTATGCTCTGGTCATGAAGGAAATGATAGATTGTGCGGTGGAGAAGGATAGACAGGGGTTCTTTGCGGGTCTTTTCCTGTTTGCACTTTTGATTGTGATGCAGATGGCACTTCAAGTGGTGCTTCGCCATATGGGGGAGGCTACAAGGAGTGGCTTGGAAAACACCTTTCAGGAGAAGCTGTTTGCCTGTCTGCTTCATAAGGATTATGCACAGGTCAGTACAGTCCACTCTGAGGAATGGATGAATCGTTTGACTTCGGATACAAACATTTGCGGAAGCGGCATGACAGAAATCCTGCCGGGCTTTCTCGGTATGATGGTGCGGTTGGTAGGGGCGATGCTTATGATATTTTTCCTGCAGCCCCAGTTGGCATATATCATCGTTCCGGGCGGCGTTCTTTTTGTGGCAATTACCCTCATGCTTCGTAAGCACCTCAAAGCTTTTCACAAGAAGGTACAGGAAAAGGATGCGGCAGTCCGTGTATATTTGCAGGAGAGGATCAGCAGCATGCTGGTAATTCGTACCTTTGGAGTAGAGGCGGAAACGCTTGCAGGGGCAAGAAGGGGCCTTGGGGAGTATAAGGTGGCGAGAATGCGTAAGGCAGTTGTCTCGAACCTGTGTCATACAGGTTTCGCGGCGGCTATGAATGGAATGTATCTGCTTGGAATCGGTTATTGCGGCTATGGTATTTTGAACGGTATCATAAGCTATGGAACATTGACTGCCATTATACAGTTGATCGGACAGCTTCAGGCGCCGCTTTCCGGTCTTGGGGGCTTTGTTCCCAGGTTTTATGCCATGCTTGCCAGTGCGGAGCGGCTGATGGAGGTAGAAAGCTATAAGGAAGCCCGGACAGAAGCGGTGGAAGCCATGGAAGAAGCAAGAGTGCTTTATGATACGAAGATAGAAGAGATTGTTTTTGACAAAGTCTCCTTTGATTATGGAAAGGAAGCAGACGCAAGTCCTGTATTGCACCAGGTCAGTCTGTCTGTTCGTAAGGGCGATTATGTTGCCATTATAGGGGCATCAGGCTGTGGTAAATCAACACTTCTTAAGCTGCTGATGGGGATCTATAAACCGAAAGCAGGTACGGTTGGTGTCCTGCTGAAGGATGGGGGGCGTTTACCGGTAGGCAAGCTAAAGAGACTGTTTGCTTATGTTCCCCAGGGGAATTATCTGATGGCTGGAACCATACGAGAGGTTATCACGTTTGGAAAAGAGGAGTCGGAGGAGGATTTCATGACAGTGGAACGTGCCATAAAGCTTGCCTGCGGCGAGTTTCTTTATGAACTGTCAGAGGGGCTTAATACCTTGCTTGGAGAAAATGGAGCCGGTCTGTCAGAGGGACAGATGCAGAGAATTGCTATAGCCAGGGCATTGTATGTAAATGCGCCTGTGCTGATATTGGATGAAGCAACAAGCGCCCTGGACAACGAGACAGAGGAGCGGTTGTTACATAACTTAAAGCAGCTTACGGATAAGACAGTCTTTATTGTAACCCATAGAATGGAAGCCCTTAAGATATGTAACAGACAGCTTGCATTTTCAGAGAGTGGGGCAAGCATAAGCAGTGAGAAAGCGACAGGCATAAGCAGTGAGAAGGCGGCAGGCACAAGCAGTGAGAAAGCGGCAGGCATAAGCAGTGAGAAGGCGGCAGGCACAAGCAGTGAGAAAGCGGCAGACATAAGCAGTGAGAAAGCGACAGGCATAAGCAGTGAGGGAGTGACGAAATAAATGTGGAAAGTGTATTATGACATGATTTATCTGGCAGCCTGTGGTGTGAACGGGGTAAGTCCGAAAAGAGAGTATCTGAATGAATTAGACATGGCAAAGCTGGAGCAGGTGAGCCATGCCCACATGTTGGATGCGCTGGTGGGAATGACATTGAAGCCCTGGGTTTCTATATCTAAGGAATGGGCAGAGCGAATATCCAAAGCTGTGCGCAAGAATATCCTGTTTGATGCAGAAAGAGCGAAATTACTTGCTTTTATGGAGCAGCAGGGCATATGGTATCTGCCGTTAAAGGGCGTTATTTTGAAAGATTACTATCCGGCAGTAGGTATGAGACAGATGTCGGACAATGATATTTTATTTGATGAAAGCTTTCGTGATGTGTTGAAGGAGTATATGAAGTCCCAGGGCTATAAGGGAGTGAACGTAGGTCTGGGAAATCATGATGAGTATGAAAAAAAGCCGGTCTACAACTTTGAGTTACACAGGGCATTATATGATACCTTGCATGGGAATGAATGGAGAGATTACTATAAGGATGTAAAGAAGCGGTTAATTCCAGACAGCGGTTCGTCCTATGGGTATCACTTCCGTGATGAGGATTTTTATGTATATATCCTTTCCCATACCTACAAGCATTATTCCGGAAGCGGTACGGGTCTTCGCTCTCTGCTTGATTTTTATGTGTACCTGAAGGCAAAAGAGCAGGAAATGGACTTTGCCTATATACAGAGGGAATGTGAAGTGCTCGGTATTGCAGAGTTTGAAAGGCTGAACCGAGGGCTTTGTAAAAAAGTCTTTTCGCAAGCAGATGTAAGCAAACTCAAGGAGCTGGAATGGCTCTTATCCGAAGAAGAAAAGGATATGCTGGAGAATTATCTGTCCTTGGGCGTGTATGGAACCGTTGGGCGCAGGGTGGAAAATCGTATGGGTAAGTTTCGAAAAAAAAGCGGCAGTGATTCCAGACTGCTGTATTTATTGACCAGATTGTTCCCTGATATGGAAACATATAAAAATTATTATCCATTTTTTTATAAGCATAAGTGGTTATTGCCTGTGGGATGGCTCTACCGTGCTTTTCGGATGTTGTTTTCCAAAAAGCGCAGGAAGAAGATGGTAAAAGAGATCAAGGCAGTGAAAGAAGTGTGTTCACATATTGACAACTGATTTCAAAAAATGTATATTTCTTTTCGGGAAGATTAAAATTAAAATAAGGTAGAAAACATCATAAATATCGGAGGTGCAAAATGGCAGACATTGTGGAAATCGACAAAAATTTTGCAGTGCCAACCACGGTAGAAAGAGAAAAACTCTGTTATTATGATATAGAGCAGAAGCCTTTTCGGATTTATGGAGTACAGAAGGAGAACGGTAAATTTCGCCGGATGCCGGAGGCGGTTGCAGCAAGTGTCAGCGAAGGTGTTTATCGTTTGCATACCAATACAGCAGGCGGTCGTGTACGGTTCGTCACAGACAGCCCTTTTGTTGCGGTTCACGCGCAGATAGATGGGATTGCCCGCTTTGGGCATATGCCGGTTACGGGAGTTGCGGGTCTGGATCTATACAGCAGAGAAGACGGTATCGAGAAAGCGGTGGGTACGTTTATCCCACGCTATGGTATTGAGGGAGGCTTTGAAAGCATTCTGGATTTCACAGAGCAAAAGGAACGTGTGGTTACCATCAATTTCCCTTTATACAGCAATCTGACAAAATTATATGTGGGACTGGAGCAGGGAGCAAGCCTGAAGGAACCACCTGCATATACTTATCCGGTGCCGGTAGTCAGCTACGGCTCCTCCATTACCCAGGGAGGCTGTGCGGCGAGACCGGGAAATTGCTATCTGCATCTTTTGACAAGACAGTTTGACTGCGACCATCTGAATCTGGGCTTTTCCGGCTGCGCAATGGCGGAGGATGAGATGATTGACTGGATAAGTCAGCTGGATATGAGTGTGTTTATCTGCGACTATGACCACAATGCGCCCACCTTGGAGCATCTCAAGGCCACCCATGAAAAACTGTTTCAAGCAGTCCGAAAGACACACCCGACCCTTCCTATTATAATTCTGCCCCGCCCCAAATATTATCTGAGCAGCGAGGAAAAAGAGCGTGCCCGGATTGTTCGTGCCACTTATGACAATGCCTTGGCTGCCGGGGATGAGTATGTGTACTATATCGACGGCCCCACGCTGATGGCAGAGTGCAGGGACAATGGTCTGGTGGATCGCAATCATCCTACCGATTGGGGATTCTACAGCATGGCAAAGGCCATTGCGCCGGTGTTGGGTGAATTGCTGAAGAGTAGCAAAGGAGATTTATGGTAATGGTCATAAAGCGAGCATTTTTTTTGGATATTGACATGACTATTTACAATGGAAGAGAGGTTTCACAGGAGGATCGGGAGGCCATAAGGAGTGCCAGGGAAGCAGGTCATAAAGTTTTTATCAATACGGCCCGTTGCTACAGCAGAATGCCGAAGGCGGTAAGAGAGGTGGAGTTTGACGGATTTGTGACAGCACTGGGAACCTATATTGTCTATCAAGGGCAAGTGATTCACAATGTGATAATGCCGCAGGATCTGGTCGGTGAAGTGTTAGAGTATGCTTTTGATAAAGGTCTGAAGCTTGTGATAGAAGAGGCGACTCGGGTCATATATGTCAATCAGAATATGCAGGATACAGGTAAGCATACTCTGGAAAAAGGAGAAAACCTCTGGGAGAAATATCCTGATGCTGTAGTCTATAAATTATTTATCAGAGAACAGTTAAGTGAGGAGCATAAGAAGTATTTTCGGAAAAAAGGAGAACTGATACAGTGTGGCTTCTGTAGTGAGCTTACTCCCAGCGGATGTACCAAAGCCACCGGTATCAAATATGTGGAAGATTATCTGGGGATACCTCATGAAAATACAGTTGCCATCGGTGACAGCATGAACGATGCGGATATGATCCGCTATGCGGCAGTGGGGGTAGCCATGGGCAATTCAGAGGAAGGGCTTAAGGAGATTGCAGAAATGGTGACAAAGCCCATATCCGAAGCCGGTGTGGCTCATGCTATCCGGGTACTTACGGAATCAATCGTCATTACTTAATACACAGGAAAGGAGTCCGTTATGAAAAGAGAACGACTGACAGACAGCTATAAAGTAAAAAAAGAAGGAAAGGTTACCCTGTCGGGAAAGGTTGAAGGCTTTGAGGGCATGGGAAGGGAATGGCTTTTGAAAGCCTATGCGGAAAATCGGCCGGACCAAGCGCTGCCAAAGGCAGATATCCGCTTACAGGGATTTGATGACCATGCCAAAAGCATGATCGAAGAGAACTTCGGAATTCCTTACCCGGAAAATGAGGAAGGATATCTGATCGATTTTGATGATACCATAACCGTGTATGCGGATACAAAGAGAGCAGCTTTGTACGCAGCCACGGCGATTCGGGATATTTATGCAGGGGATTTAAAAACAGCAAGCCTGCAGAAGGGGATTCTATACAATTATCCTGCAGCTCCCCACCGTGCGGCAAGAGTGTATCTGCCGGCGAAAAAGGATATGCCCTATTTTAAGAAATTCATTGATATGCTTGTCTATCTTGGATACAACAGCATCTGGCTGGAGATCGGCGGAACCATGGAATACAAGAAGCATCCGGAGATCAATGAAAGCTGGGAGGAATACTGCAGGTCCATGCAGGAATATCATTCCAAGCCCTATGTGGCAAGCCGCGGCTATTGCCGTACCAAGAATTCCATACATACCTTCAATGGCGGGGGAGAGATTTATTCCCAGGAGGAAATGAAGGAGCTGATTGCATATTGTAATGAGCGTGAGATGGAAATTATTCCGGAGGTGCCGTCCCTGACGCACAGTGAATATTTCCTGCTGAGCCATCCGGAGCTTAGGGAGTGTGACGATGAGCCATATGCAGCAACCGCCTGCCCCTCCAACCCGGATCTGTATCCCCTGGTGTTTGATCTGTACGATGAGATAATCGAGGTATTTCAGCCCAAGACCATTCACATCGGTCATGATGAGTGGTGGGTAATGTGTGTCTGCGACAGATGTAAGGACAAGGATCCTGCAAGACTTTTTGCAGACAATGTGCTGAAGTGCTACGAGTACCTGAAGGAGCGCGGCGTCCAGACCATGATGTGGGCGGATAAGCTGCACCGCACCTATGAAAAGACCGGAGAAGCCCAGGGTGGCTGCGAAAAGCATGTTTACTCCTTAAAGACGGACCAGCTGATCGATGTCTGCGGAGAAAAATATCCGGTTTACAAGCGTTACTGGTTCGCACCGCCCAAGGATGTGATGGATAAGTGCTTCCATCAGGTGATCCGTGATACGGCGGACTGCATGGATATGCTGCCCGATGATATCATTTATGTTAACTGGCTTTGGGCTTGTGAGCCCAGAATTATGGATGATTTCCTGCTCCGCGGCAAGACAGAGGTGTACGGAAACTGCTGTATGGAAGGAATCTGGAACTGCAAGGAGCGATTTGCGGCAGGCGCCAAGGGCTTGAGTGTTTCCAACTGGATCGAATCCACAGAGAAAGGGTTCCAGTACTGGAATGCTCTGTTTCAGTTAGGCTACTGTGCTACGGCCTGCTGGGGACATCTGCGTAAGGGCCATGAGCAGGAGAAAATGGTATTCGATATTTTTGAAGCCTTATACCGTTTCCGTAACAGAGAAACGCTGCAGGGCTCTTATGTGGAAGTGGTTCACACCGTGGAAGACGGCGGTGAAGAAGGCAAAAAGTATTATGAGGTGCCTTATGTGCCGGATGAACAGATGTACATGGGCAAATACGTGGTAACTTTTGCGGACGGCGGTATTCAGGAATATCCTGTGCTGTATGCCCATAACATCAGTAATCGGAATGCAGGCACAGGTTGGTATACCGGTCCCAGATACTGGGCGTTTAAAATGGATACGCGCCTGACGGTCACATCTTCCGTATGCAATATTGAGAAGAGGGATGACGGCATCTGGTATAAAACCGTGTTCCCGGTGGCCGGAGAGGTGGTTTCCTGCGAATTTGTGCCGGATGAGAAGGCAAAGGGCTATGTGACCGTCGACCGAATCACGGTGGCAAAGGGGATTGACAGACTGTGTGAAATATAATATACTTTCAAAGGCAGGTTTATTTCGAATACCTGCCTTTGGTTTTTGAAAAACAGGAAAGAGATAGAATAAGGAGCATGGTGAATGCGAATGGATAAAAGGAGCCAGGTATATAGGAGAATGTCAGCTTCCTACATTATGGTAGTGTTTTTGTTTGTTGTTATTATTTTTGTGGGATATTTCTGCTCCTATCGTATTATCAGAGATCAGGCGTTGTTTTATAATGAAAAGCTGTTGGAAACAATAAAGAGTGTGTGCGACAGAGAGATGGAGGCTTATTACAATAATCTGTCTGTGCTAAACTATGACGAAGAACTGCGCAATTATGTATCCCTGGGAGAGTATCAGTCTCCGGAGGCCCGTGTAGAGACCCATAATATGGTGGAGAAGATGAGAGAGGTGACGGATTCTCTGGGGGATGCCGCCTATTATTGTAAGTGGGTCTTTCTATATCTGAAACAGCAGGACAGAATCCTATGTATGGATGGATATGTTGATCTGGAGGAATACAGCAACCAGAATCTGGAAGTGGACGTGGAGGAATTAAGACAGACCTTGCAGGAGGAAAACCGTGAGAAGATGATCGGCTTCCAGCGCACTCGGGATGGAAAATATTATATTCTGTTACATAATTACCTGGTGGATAAGCATATGAGAAAGGGAGACGCCGTTGTAGGAATGTGGCTGGATCTGGAAGCCTTGGCGGAAAAGATCAGTTCAGTTGCCTGGAATGAGGATGTGAACTGGGCCATGGTGGATGGTGCCGGTAATATTCTTGCATGCTCGAAATGGCTGGAAACAGCGCTCCTATCCGGGACGCTGGAACCGGATACCGAGAGGATTACGGTTGACGGACGGGAATATCTGCTGAACAGAGAAGAATCGGATGCCTATAATTGGCAATTTGTGTTGTTTACCAATCGTAAGAATATCGGCAGTGCCGCTACGAGGCTGGGGCTTATCTATTTTGCCTGTGCCTTAGTGCTGCTGCTTGTGGGGTATGAGAGCGTGAGGATTCTGATGAAGCTTCACTACAGCCCTATTAAAAAACTGGTAAACGCTGTTTCCGGCGATACGGATGAGAGGATTGGCAATGAATACCAGTTTCTGGAAAACCGTATGGCAGGTCTTGTGGATATGCATAAGGATGCCCAGCGGAATCTGTCCAAGAGTAACCGGGCAATACGCGATTATCTGTTGGAAGAAATGTTATCCTCATCAACCATTGAGAAGAAGGAACTTGCTATCTGCGAGGAGATCTATAGCAAATATGTGGAGGGTGAGAATCTGGTCATCATCTGCACGATTCCGGAGAATGAAAAGAATAAGCAATTTGTGGAAGAAGAACAGAGATTAAATCGCTATATTGTGTCCAATGTATATGCGGAAGAAATCAGTGCTTTTTATTCGATCGAAGCCCTGGAGCTGGATGATTATGTTGTAATGCTTGTCAACATACAGGACAAAACAAAAGATTATGGGCAAGTGCTTCGGTCGGTCAATGACAAATCAAGGGAGTTTCTCAAACAGCATTATCAATTTGATGTGTGCATGTTTGTGGGCAACTGCCATCCGGGAGTGGAGGGCATCCATTCGTCTTATCTGGAAGCCTGCGAAGCGGTAGATCGTTTGAAAAAGAGCGATGCCTTTTATGTGACGTATCGGGAGGCTCAGGAATTGCCCCTAAGAAGCTATGATTATTCCTTTGGAATGGAGGAGCGTTTGTATAATGCGGTGCGCTCCGGGAATGAAAAGCAGGCATGCTCCTATGTGGAGATTATCCTGAAAAATAATTTTAGTCCGGAGAGCGGACTGGCCAGTGACGTGCAGACCTGTCTGCTGTATGATATTTACGGTACCTTGCTGAAGGCGTCCGAAGAAGCGGGGGTTAAAACCGGTAAGATCGTGTCGCCCTTTAAAGTGTTCGAGAGAGGGGACGTGGAAGAGATTCGTGTCTTTTTCTACGAAAGAGTTCGTGTTGCTTGTGACGAAATTGCCGGCAAGGAAGAGAATGCCCAGTGGAAGAAGCTTTGTCAGAATGTCATGGAATATATATGTGAGAATTACACCAATCCAGATCTGAATCTGGCTCAGACAGCCCTGCATTTTAATCTGACACCGGCTTATCTGGCTTCCAACTATAAAAAGCAGACCGGAAGCAATATTGCAGATACCATTAAGGAAATGCGCATTGAGCATTCCAAGGTTCTGCTGAAAGAGGATTTGAGTATCAGAGAAATTGCAGAGAGGGTAGGTTTCAGGGAAAGCTCCACCTTTGTCCGCTTTTTTAAGAACCATACCGGGATGACGCCGGGACAGATGAGAAAAATGGATAAAGAAGGCTGATTATGGCTAATAATGGATAATAGTTCACGATTTGTCAATACATTTTACTTTTTGTTAATGAAAAAAAAGCGTTTCCATGGTATAAAGGATATAGCGACAACGCAACTAAAAAAAAGGAGGAATTAACATGAAAAGTTGGAAAAAAATTGTTGCTATAGCAGCTGCAGCTTCTATGATGTCTGCTCTGCTTGTAGGCTGTGCTGATGATACGACTACCAATCAGCCGTCTGGCTCTGGCGAATCCCAGAGTGGAGAAGAAACTCCGGATGATACTTCATCAGCGGAAGTGGAAGAATTCACTTATCCTATGAAAGATGCTCAGTCCTTCAGAGTATTGGGTATGTGTGTTACCGGCGTTAAGCCATATTATGGCGAAAGCAATATGAACCTGAGCGAGTATACCAAGGAAGCAGAAAGACTGACCGGTATTGACATTCAGGTTGAGCATCTTCCTGTAACCGATAAAACAAACTTCAATCTCGCTATTACTAATGGTAATTATGCGGATGCGATCGAAGGTCTGGTATCTGGTAACTACACCGGCGGTGTTGCGCAGGCAGCAGCTGACGGAATCATTATCCCGCTTGAAGACCTGATCGAAAAGTATATGCCTAATCTGACAGCGCTGATGGAAGAGTATCCCACCATCCGTGCACAGATTACCATGGACGATGGTCATATCTATGGTATCCCCGGAATCAACCTTTCTAAGGATGAAGAAGGTCACGCTACCAATGGTCTGATCATCCGTACAGACTGGCTGGAGGAATGCGGTCTTGAGATGCCTAAGACCATTGATGACCTGTATAAGGTACTGGTTGCATTCAAAGAAAAGTATGGTGCTTCCATCGTTTCCCAGACCAATCTGGTTACTCAGGGTACTTTGGTAAATGCATTCTGCCCGAACGTTTCTGCAGGTTTTGGTTTGGATGAGAGCGGAAATGCATACAGCCTTTATATCTCTGATGGTTACAGAGAGCTGCTTTCTACCGTTAACAAGTGGTACGAAGAAGGACTTATCCATGCAGACTTCCTGAACTTCAAGGTTGCAGACGTACGTAAGAAGACTCTGGCAGGCGAAGTTGGCGTTCTCTGGGGAATGGGTGGTTCTACTATGAATACCATGCTTCAGGAAGCAACAGCTGCTGGTGTTGAAATCAAAGTAGAGGCAGTTCCTCCGCTGGCAAAGGATGCTTCTTCACCGATCCTTAACAATAACAATGGTGAGTATATCAAAGCGACTCCTAACCTTTTCATCACAAATCTTTGTGACGAGAAGAAGTATGAATCTATCTGTAGATACTACGACTTTATGTTTACCGAAGAAGGTATCAGACTTGGTAACTATGGTATTGAAGGTGTATCTTATTACATAAATGCAGATGGCTTAGAGACATTTACTGAGTTAATGTTACATAATGAAGATGGCTTTACTACCGTTCAGATGATGGGTGTATATTGCCGTAACCATTCTTCCGGATTTGTTGGAATTCAGGAATACAACTACCTGCGCAACTACTATATGGCTAATCCGGCTGCTTCAAGAGCAAGTGATATCTGGTCTGATGTTCCTGCAACATCTGCACCAAACATCCCTGTTTCTTTCACAAACTATTATACAACGGCAGAAGCAGAAGAAGTTGCTCTGATCAAGACCGATATCGATACCGAGTTTACTTCAAAGCGTGCTGATTTCATCTATGGCAAATTAGACGTTGATGATGATGCTGTTTGGGCTGATTATGTGAATACCCTTAAGGGCATGAAGATTGACAGATATACAGAAATCGTTAACAATGCTCTGGATAAGAAGGCACAGGTTCTGAAAGACCAGTATGGTATTGTAGAATAAGCTTTGCTTAAAAACAACAGGTTCATGATTTAAATGATGCTGACCCTATGCAAATAGGGTCAGCATTCTTAAGACAAGGAGATAGCAGATGGCTTATAAGTATAGATTAAGCAAAGAGCAAAAAAGGAAATTGATCGTCAAGGATTTTAAAAAGAACTGGGCAATTTATTTGATTGTTCTTCCGATCATCATTTATTATCTGATGTTTGAGTATATCCCCATGTATGGTGTACAGATCGCATTCCAGGATTACCGTCCGGCGTTAGGCTTTGGCAAAAACTGGGTGGGCTTTAAGCATTTTGAAAGGTTCTTTACCAGCCCATATTTCTGGCGTTTGTTTAAGAATGCCTTTTTAATCAACTGGTTTGAGTTAATCTTCTCTTTCCCAGTACCCATTATTATTGCATTGCTTTTTAATGAGCTTAAGAGTAAGACCTTTAAGAACGTTGCCAATACCTTTATCTATCTGCCGCACTTTATTACCATGGTAGTTGTATGTTCTATGGTAAAGGAGTTTGTTTCTGCAGACGGATTCATCGGACAGATGGTGGCATCGGTTACAGGGGTTGAGAAATCTCTTCTTTTACAGTCCCAATACTTCCGTACAGTTTATATTGCATCCGGTGTTTGGCAGGGTGCAGGCTGGGGTTCTATTATATATGTTGCGGCATTACAGGGCGTTGATACTCAGTTGTATGATGCAGCTTCTGTGGACGGAGCCGGTAGATGGCAGCAGATGTGGCATGTTACGTTGCCCGCGATTGCCCCTACCATTATTTTGAAATTCATTCTGGAATTGGGAAGTATGTTTAGCACCGGTTCCCAGAAGATTCTTTTGCTGTACAATGAAGCAATTTATGACACAGCAGATGTAATCGGTACTTATGTACATAGGTATGGTATGCAAAGTGGACAGTACAGCTATTCCACTGCGGTTGGTCTTTTCAGCAATCTGATTAATGTGTCCATGTTTATTTCGGCCAACCAAATCAGTAAAAAAGTGGCAAATATAAGCTTATGGTAGGAGGACAGCGATGAAAATTAAAGAACCTATTAGTTATAAGTTGTTTAAAGCATGCAGCTATTTGCTCCTGTCAGCGTTTGCACTTGCATGCTTATATCCTTTCTGGTATGTATTGGTATATTCCTTAAGTGACGGAATATTGGTTTTGTCCAATACCGGTGTGTTGTTCTGGCCGAAAGGATTCTCGCTGGCTGCATATGAGAAAGTTTTTGCCGATAAGTATATTTGGTCTGGATTTAAGAATACCCTGATTTGTCTTTTGATCGGTGTGCCCCTGGGCGTTACGATGAATTCTTTGGGTGGATATTTTATGTCCCAGAAGGATCTTTATTGGAAAAAGTATATTATGTGGTATTTTGTTGCCACCATGTATATTAGCGGAGGAACCATTCCTCTGTACCATTCCATGAGAATGTATGGTATGACAGGAAACCTGAGTGTGGTATGTGTATTCGGCTGCGTTGCCTTCTTCAATATGGTTATTATGCGTACTGCCTTTGACGGTATTCCGGAAAGTCTGTCGGAGTCCGCTAAGATGGACGGTGCCAATCATATAACCATTTTGATTAAGGTATTGATACCGCTGGTTAAGGGAACCTTTGCAGTCATTGCTATGTATAGAGCGGTTGCAATATGGTCAACCTGGTACTGGGCAAGTGTGACCATTCTGGATAAGAAAAAATTGCCCTTACAGTCGGTTATTCGTAATATGTTTGACAGTTCCGGCTTCGGAGAGGAAATTGAGATTGCACAGACTAAAGAATATGCAACCCTGGTAGTTTCAACGCTGCCCATATTAGTGGCATATCCATTTTTACAGAAATACTTTACCAAGGGTGTTCTGGTTGGTAGCGTGAAAGGTTAAAGGAGAATGATTATGCATCTTGGCGATGGGAATGGTACGAATTTGGAATGGTATGAGAAGGCCAGGTTCGGTTTGTTTATACACTGGGGTCTGTACGCTGCCACGGAAGGCTATTGGAACGGCAAGGAGACCCAGGGAATCGGTGAGTGGATTGTTTCCAGAGAAAAGATTCCCATGGAAGAGTATGAAAAATTTACCGATAAGCTGACCTGTGATAAATTTAATCCGTCAAAATGGGCGGAATTGGCTAAGAATGCCGGTATGGGCTACTGTGTATTCACGGCGAAGCATCACGAAGGCTATTCCATGTTTGACACCTCCTTTGACGATTACAGTATTGTTAAGAGAAGCCCCTATGGAAGAGACGTGGCGTTGGAAGTGACAGAAGCCATGCGAAAAGAAGGGATCGTTCCCTGCTTTTATTATTCACATGCCCTGGATTTTCATGAGCCCAATGCCATGGGAAATACATGGGATTTCCAGACACCGGAAAAAGAGAGGGACTTTACCTCTTACATAGAAGGGAAGTGTAAGCATCAGCTGCGGGAGCTGCTGACCAATTACGGTCCCATCGGTCTTGTCTGGATGGATGTTCCCAAAGGGATTACAGAGGAAAGGGCGCTGGAGATTAAGGCTTATGTCAAGAGCTTTCAGCCCCATTGTCTCGTAAGCGGAAGAGTGCATTATCAGGCGGGCTTCGGTGATTTTGGCTGCTTTGGTGACAACCAGATTCCTGCCGGAAAACCGGATGGTGCATGGGAGACTGCTGCCACCATGAACGGAACATGGGGCTATAAGAGAGATGACCACAATTTTAAATCTGTGAAGGAAATTCTGGAATTGCTTTGCGGCTGCCTGTCAAAGGGAGTAAATCTGCTGCTGAATATCGGACCGAAAGCGGACGGTGATCTTCCGGAAGAAAGCATTACCATTCTGGAGGAACTGGCTAAGTGGCACAAGGTTAATGGAGAAGCGGTAAACGCAACATCGGCTTCCCCATTCCCGGGAGAATTTTCTTTTGGCGCTGCAAGCTGTAGAGAGAATATAATCTATCTTTATCTCTACGATGAGGTAGAGGAAATTAACATTAACGGACTTGCAAACAAAGTGATTGGTGCCCGTGTTCTGGGTGGCCGGGAGCTTACTTTTACACAGGAAGAAAGCTTGCATCTTAACATATGCAAGGAAGATTATGGAGAATATGTAACAGTGGTAAGAATCGAACTGGACGGCGCTGCGGTGGTAAAGGAAGGACTTTTCCAGCAGGAGAAGGATGTCATTACGTTATCGGCCTCCCGGTGTGAGATCATCAAGAACGAGGAGATAGCTTCCGGAGGTCTGTTAGAAGGCGACTCTGCTATAGAAGCGGAGAACCTGAATCTGGCAGAAGCGGATGAGATGTCGATCAACCCAGCTGGCATAGTTGTAAGATGGTTCTCCGAAAAGAACTGCTTATCCTGGAAATTTACCATGGAGCAGGAAGGAGAATACGATGTGTATCTTTACTCCTTGACACGTAAGTATAAGGAGTGGATGGGAGGACACCGTGTTCATGTGGAGAGCAACACCTTGACAGAGAACAGCAGTCGGACCGAGAGCAAGGTTATTACGGCTGACAGAAAATCCAGAGGTGCCAACGGCAAATATTTTGGAGAAACCGGAAGCCTTTTGGGAAGTGTGTCCCTGCGTTCGGGTGAAAATGTACTGACATTGATTGCTGATAAGATAAACAGCGAGGATATCGTGGGTCTAAGTGTCAGCAAGATTGTTTTGGAAAAGAAAATATGAAGTGTTGTGTCAAACAAGGCGGCACACAGTTTTGGATAGATGTAGACGGACAGGTTGCTGCTCCGTCTACATTTATGGATAAAAAATGATGAGATGCTTACGCTACTGCTGAAAAGGAGAAATGGATATGATTTTACAGGGCTCTGCAGTGAAAATTGGTGAAATACCGGATTTCGGTTTTGGAAGAGTTATTTTTGAGGAAAGGAATACGGACTGTCAGATCATCCGGCTGGAGAATGTAACCCTTGGAGATTTCAAAGGTTATGTGCAGATGCTGGAAGCTTCGCTGTATGGAAAAGTGGCAGAAAATCTGTTGGGAGAGACTATATTTTGCACCTATCGCAGAGGAGAGACCGCACTGTACCTTGGTTATTCGCACCAAATAGAGCAGATGCTGCTGGTCGGGGAATATCGCAGTGCCTATCTGAAATATGTGGATGAGGATGGAGTTGCCCGTCTGAATTGTAAAGAGACGGTTGACAGGGAGCCTGTGGATTCACTGCTTACCCAGATCGATCTGGAAGAGTTTGGGTTTTCCTGTGTCATAAGACTAAACGACGGTAGTTTCCTGATTATTGACGGCGGTTGGGATTTTGAGCAGGAAGCAGATAAGTTGATGGAAGCGCTTGTAACACAGTCCCGGGATGATAAGCCCAGGATTGCGGCATGGATAATTACCCATCCCCACTGCGATCATTATAGATGCTTTATTACATTCTATCAAAAGTACGGACAGGATGTGAAAATAGAGAGTGTTTTGTATCATTTCCCGGAGCTTACGGATGAGAGTGTACTGCTGTATCCGGGATTGGGAAGAGCACAAGAGCTGGAGTATTCCCGCAGGTTTGAGCAGGTTGTGGCAGCGTCGGGGGTTGACGTTATCCGTCCCCACACAGGGCAGATTTATGAGGTGTCCAATGCCCGGCTGGAGGTTATTGCCTCCCCGGATGATGTCTGGAAATATCCCTGTGATGTCAACAATTTGTCCATCGTTATAAAGATGACGATTGAGAATCAGAGCATTCTGTTCTGCTCTGATTGCCAGATGGAAACAATGAAGCTGGCCCGGAAGTATGGCAGTTATCTCAAGTCGGATATTTTGCAGATCACTCACCATGGCTTTAACGGCGGCAGTATTGCATGCTACAAGCTGATAGATCCAAAGGTGTGCCTCATACCGGCCAATGAGAATCTGTTCTGCAGGTACATGGGCTACTTCAGTGAAAGCAACCGGTTCCTCCTTTATGACCTGAATGTGCAGGATGTGCTGATCGGCGGACGTCAGGTAATTGATATGTACGAGCCGAAACGCCAGCATACCAATTGGCGCAAGAATATTGTTGTGGAGCTGCCCTACACGCCCCGTCTAAACGGAAGACAGCTAATGTTTGACCGGATCCGCGAGCTGCAAGCAGAGCAGGGTGCCAAGTCCTGGGTATTTGCCGATATGACATGGGAAGAATGTAAATTTTCCTTCCTGAATCCCAGCTTTATGAAGGGAACTGTTTATGCAAGCCTCTACTTTGAGGAGCGTGCAGAGCTGATTCGGGATATCAAGATAACCGTACCGGGATATACCGTGACCAAGATTGATTTTGAAAATCCGGAGGATATTGAGGCAGATGCGTTTGTTCGCAATACGGCTTCTCTGACAAAAATGGGCATACCGGAAGGAAAGCGGTTTACCCTGCATTTTCTCTGTGAGACACCGATGGTGATCTGGGGCGAGAAACAGCCGGTGTATGTGCACTGAATTTAAGAATGGAGATCAGATTATTATGAATTGTTCTATTAAAAAAGAAGGATTGCAATATGTTATCGATGTAGACGGAAAAACCATCTATCCATCCGCATATATGACCTATTGTATGGAACAGGAAAATATTGATGATGCGAAGAAAAACGGCATAAAGTTCTTCATGTTTCCGGCCTATGCAGGAGATGAGGGCATAAATATGTCAAGCGGACTTCGTCCCTTTTGCGATAACTTTTTCAAAGGCTATGGGGAGTATGATTTCACAGTTGTGGATGAAATGCTTTCCATGATAGCCCCTACCGGAGATGAGGAAGTATATATTATACCCCGTGTGTGTGTGGAACCGCCTAAGTGGTGGCAGCAGATGCATCCCCAGGAGGTGGCAAGAGACTTTCGCGGGGAAGCCCTGAGAGAATGCTTCGCCTCCCAGAAATGGCGGGAAGACATGACGGTGGCGTTAAAAGCCCTGATTGACCATGTGGAAAGCTCGAAATGGAAGAACAGAGTCATAGGGTATCATATTGCAGCAGGCGGTACGGAAGAGTGGGCTTATCAGGCCCGTTATGCAGTGGATCAGTTTTATGACTATGCACAGCCGAACTTACGGGCTTACCGAAGCTTTCTGCAGGAGAAATATCAGACGCCGGATAAGCTGTCCGCTGCCTGGAAGCAGGAGATAACCGATTGGGAGGACGTAATTTTCCCTACACCGGTAGAAAGAACCTATGCAGTGGAAGGATTTCTCCGTAAGCCTGAGACAGAGCAGCATGTGCTGGATTTTTTTGATTTTCATAATGAGATCGTTGCAGAAACCATTATCTACTTCTGCAGACAGGTAAAGGAATATACCCAAAACACCCGGTTGACCGGCGTGTTCTATGGTTATGTGTTTGGCATGCCTCACAGTAAGAAGGGGCTTCATGCCATGGGAACACTGGTGCGCTCTCCCTATGTGGATTTCATCTCTACTACCAATGACGGCAAGGAAGAGGGGGAGGCGTGGAGCTTTCTCTCTGCGGTGCAAAGCGCACTGTTCAACAAAAAAATGTGGATCTGTGAAGGGGATATCAGAACCTGTAAGACCATCGGTCTGCAGGATAAAATGCCCCATGCAGCGCCGGATAATAATTATTATGGATCTGCCATCTGGAAGGGGCCCGCGACTCTCGAGCTTAGCTGTTCCGTGCTGACCAAGGCGCTTGCAAGGGCTTTGATGACACCTTGCGGTATCTGGTGGTTTGATATGTTCGGAGGTTGGTTTGCCGACCCGGCCATGATGAATGTGATCGGCCGCACCGAAGGACTGCTAAGGCAGCAGCAGAGGGGTTGGCTGAATCCGGAGATTGCCGTATTTATCGATGAGAGGGGACATAAATACAGCGGCATTAACGAATATACCATGGCTGCAGGCATGGTTGAGCTGATCCGGAATCTGTCCCATATGGGAACCACCTATCACAATTACCTGTTGTCTGATCTGACGGATCCGGATTTCCCGGTGGAGGACTACAAGCTCTTTATCTTCGTGGCAGCAACCAATCCTTCGGAGAAAGAGGCGCAGGCAATTACAGAGAAGCTTAAGAGAAATGGCAAAACCATTCTCTGGTTACATACATCCTCCTTTTACAACAGGAATCTGAGTGAATTTGCGCTGACATGTCCGAATGACGGCGTGACGGAAAAAGGAGTGTTTAAAGGGGAGCAGTATCCAAGCTGCAATCTGCCCATCTTAAGATTCCAGGAGAATTCCGGATATGTGCTTTCCAGACTGGAAGAGACCAGGGAGCCTGCTGTGATCTGGAAGAAACAAAAGGACTACAATGTGGTATATTCCCTGCATCTGGCACCTACTCCAAAGCTTCTGCGGCATATTGCACTGCTTTCAGGCGTTCACATGTATAATCTTACCGGTGACTGTGTATATGCCTGCGGCGAATATGTGGCCATTCATGCCATAGAAGCCGGTTACAGGAGGCTTGCTCTGCCGGAAAGAGGCTTTAGGGCGCGTAATGCCATGACAGGAGCAGAGGTCACTGTAAATGATATGTTTATTGATATGAAGATGGATAAGCATGACACCATAATCCTGCATCTGGACAGGTAAGATATGGCTTGCCTGTGAATGCTATAAGGAGCAGCCGTTCAACTTTGGATTGAACGGCTGCTCCTGGTTTTATGCTCTTTTCGGTTCACATGTAACATAACAATCCAGCTTCTTAAAGGTTTTCTTATCAACAGAAGAAAGCATCACGCTGGAGTGTACCTGACAGCCCTTTAATTTCGGCAGCTGTGCCAGTGCAAGTGCTGCGATTTCATTGTCGGCTGCAGTGGCAGAAAGGGCGATCAATACTTCATCCGTATGAAGTCTCGGGTTCTTGCTGCCAAGAAACTGCGTCTTCAATGTCTGAATCGGTGCAATGGCATTTGGCGAGAGGATGGTCACATCATGGGGAATACCTGCAAGGACCTTCAAGGCATTCAATAACGCAGCGGAAGAAGAGCCCAGCAGGTCGCCGGTCTTGCCGGTAATGATTTGTCCGTCGTTAAGCTCGATGGCAACAGCAGGAGCACCTGTTTTTTCGGCTCTGTCCAGAGCTGCCTTTACGGTAGGTCTGTTTTTCGGAGACAGGTCTTCTTTGCTCATGATCAATTCAATTTTGCCTTTTTCTTCCAGGGTTCTGGTGCCGTCAGCGATACCGGCAAGGGCCTGATAGTATCTGCGGATGATTTCCTGTCTGGAAGCCTCACGGCATGCCTCGTCATCGATGATGCAGTTCCCGGCCATATTTACGCCCATGTCAGTAGGGGAAGCATAGGGGCTTTCACCGTAAATCTTCATGAACATGGCGTTCAGTACCGGGAAGATTTCTACGTCACGGTTGTAGTTAACGGTTGTGATACCGTATTCCTTCAAGTGATAAGGGTCAATCATGTTGACATCGTTCAGATCGGCAGTTGCCGCCTCATAAGCAAGATTGACCGGATGATCCAGTGGAAGGTTCCATACCGGGAAGGTCTCATATTTTGCATAACCGGCTCGGATACCCCGCATATGCTCGTGGTATAGCTGGGACAGGCAGGTGCCCATTTTGCCGCTTCCGGGACCGGGAGCAGTTATCACCACCAGTGGTCTGGTGGTCTCTATATAATCATTTTTGCCGTAGCCATCCGCACTTACGATATAAGGAACGTTGGTAGGATAGCCGGGAATGAGATAGTGATGATATACCTTAAGCCCCAACTGTTCCAGACGTTTCTGGAAATGCACTACACTGTGCTTTTCTGTATATTTCGTCAGAACAACACTGCCCACATACAATCCCCGGGAGCGGAACGCGTCGATCAAACGAATCACATCGTTATCGTAGGTGATGCCCAAATCCTCCCGGATCTTATTCTTTTCAATATCATCGGAGCTGACGACCATTACGATTTCTGCCTGGTCAGCCAGCTGCATCAGCATCTGAAGCTTGCTGTCTGCCGCAAAGCCGGGCAGAACCCGTGAAGCATGAAAATCATCAAACAGCTTTCCGCCGAATTCCAGATATAATTTATTGTCAAATTGGCGGATTCTCTCCATAATATGCGCAGACTGCATTTTCAAATATTTGTCATTATCAAATCCGATTTTCATACCTTCCTCTTTCCTGCATTTTACAAGCTTGCCTGTGAAACTGCGTTAATGTGTCGTTTGAAAGGGATCTTCCAATATTCCCTTACTTGTGCTAAGATGTGTGTTTTTTCAATACTTTCCTAGTATAACACACAAACCCAAGATATACAATTTATGAAAATAATTTTTTGCAATTCGGATGCATGGCATTCTTTGTTAATGTATGTTATAATGGGCATAGGTGTATGAAAAAAAGGAGTTTAAATTTATGAAATTTGAAATGTATAAGATAGAAAATCTGGATTATGTAGTAAGATACCCGGACAATTATAGTGTTGGACAGCAATATCCCGTGATTCTGCTTTTGCATGGAGCAGGCGGCAGGGGTAAGGATATCCATGTTTTAATGAATAATCCTTATTTTAAGATTACCGGACAAAAAACGGATTTTCCCTTTGTCTCAGTAGCCCCGTTATGTTCCGCAAACACTTGGTTTGATATGTTTGAACAACTAAAAAAATTGGTGTATCAAATCGCTGCTAAAGAGTTTGCCGACAAAGAAAGGATTTATCTTATGGGTGCAAGTATGGGCGGTTACGGAGCCTGGCAGCTTGCAATGAGTATGCCGGAATTCTTTGCCGCGATTGTTCCTATTTGCGGTGGTGGAATGTACTGGAACGCCAACCGGCTGATAAACGTACCAGTCTGGGCATTTCACGGAGCAAAGGATATTGCTGTGTTTCCGGATGAATCGAAAAAAATGGTCGATGCAGTAAACGATTGCGGCGGAACTGCCAGGCTTACCGTTTATCCGGAAAATAAACATGATGCATGGAGTGATACATACAGTAATCAAGAAGTATTTGATTGGATGCTTAGTCATAAAAATCAAAATATAAAAGAGCTGACAGATATTTATGATAATAGCGAAATGTATGGTTGAGTGAATGGAGATCAAATATGTTTGTATCTCTGCACGAAATATGGGAATGTGAATACCATAAGTAGTAGAATGGCTGTTTGTGATAACAGGAAATGATGGAGGAGAAGAATGACATCAGTAGTTTTGGGAATATTGCTGCCCTTCTTGGGAACCACACTGGGGGCAGGGTGCGTATTCTTTATGAAAGATAAATTCCATGATAAAATACAGAAGGCTTTGGCGGGCTTTGCGGGTGGCGTTATGGTGGCTGCTTCCGTATGGTCCCTGCTGATTCCGGCAATGAATATGGCAGAGGAATCCGGCGGCGGTAAGCTCTCTTTTGTTCCGGCGGTGGTGGGATTTTTGCTGGGAATCTTTTTTTTGCTCGTCCTGGATAAAATCATACCTCATCTACATGTGAATGAAGAAAGCTCTGAGGGACCAAGGGTAGCACTTTCAAAAACCACCATGCTTTTGTTGGCGGTAACCCTGCATAATGTTCCGGAAGGAATGGCGGTAGGCGTGGTGTTTGCAGGAATGCTTTCAAATAATGAAGCGATTACCCTGATGGGGGCGTTTTCCCTGGCAATAGGGATTGCCATCCAGAATTTTCCGGAAGGTGCCATTATTTCCATGCCGTTGCGTGCGGCAGGATTAAATAAGACAAAGGCATTTGCCAATGGTGCTCTGACAGGTGTTGTGGAGCCCCTTGGTGCGCTGCTTACCATTGCATTATCACACTATCTGGTGCCGGTGATGCCTTACCTGCTTTCCTTTGCGGCAGGTGCCATGGTGTATGTGGTGGTGGAAGAGCTGATACCGGAATCTGCTCAGGGGGAGCACAGTAATATCGGTACCATAGGATTTGCCGTAGGATTTGCCCTGATGATGGCGCTGGATGTGGCATTGGGGTAGCGTGATGGGTGCTTGTAGGGTATGTTGAAAATTTTTAACAAATTTCGAAATTTCTCTTGTCAAATACAGAATGATTTGCTATAATTCCATTTGTCAGTTGTAAGACTGACAAATATAGGGGAATAGTACAGCGGTAGTGCGGCGGTCTCCAAAACCGTTAACGGGGGTTCGATCCCCTCTTCCCCTGCTCGAAAATCCTTGTAAAATCAAGGATTTTTTTGTTTGAGTAATCAAAAGGTAATCAAAAAGGTAATCAAAGTAAAAATACACAGGAAAGGAGATTCCTGTGCAAGTTAGTCCATTTCTTACAGGTTTTTGTAATACAGACAACAAAACTCCCTCATTTTTTGTGATTTATATTGAATATTTCCCTCATTTTTTGTATACTATAGGAGCAGGAGGGTTATGAGATGGCTGAAATTTATTTGAAGCGTAAAATTGATACCTATTTGATTCGTTGGAAGAATGATACAGAACGAAAACCTTTAATTGTTAAGGGTGCAAGACAGGTAGGCAAGACGGAATCTATACGTCGTTTCGCAGAGGGAAATTATAAAAATGTAATTTATATCAATTTTGTGGAAGAACCGAAGTATAAGCTGATTACAGAAGATGGTTACAAGACAGATGATATTATTCGAAATATATCCAGAATGGATCCTTCAAAGAAATTTGAAACCGATGAGACGATACTGATATTTGATGAGCTTCAGGAGTTTCCGGAAATTGCCACCTCATTAAAGTTTTTTAAGACGGATGGCCGTTTTGACGTGATATGCAGTGGTTCTCTATTGGGTATTCAGTACAAGAGAATTGAGAGCCATAGTGTGGGTTATAAAACGGATTACAATATGATGTCCATGGATTTTGAAGAGTTTTTGTGGGCTAAGGGGTATGATGATTCGAATACAAAAAATATGCTGGAGCATATGAAAACAGAAACGCCATTTAATGAAATTGAGATGAAGGTATATAGCAGCCTGTTTCTGGATTATTGTATCTTAGGTGGAATGCCGGCGGTGGTAAGAGAGTATATCAGCAAGGGAACATTTGAGGGAACGCTGGATATTCAAAAGCAGTTGTTAAATGACTATCGTGAAGATATTCGTAAGTATGCTGAGGGTATGGATCAGACGAGAATCTTGAATGTATTCGAGCAGATACCGATGCAGCTTGCAAAAGATAACAAGAAGTTCCAAATCAGTAAAGTGGCAAGTGGAGCTCGTTTTAAGGATTATCGGGGATGTATAGAATGGCTGAGAGATGCAGGAATTGTTAATATATGCTATTGTTTGAATTTCCCAGAATTGCCATTAAAGGGTAATTATGATGAAACAAAATATAAACTGTATTTTTTTGATACCGGTATTTTTGTTGCCATGCTGGATGAAGAGGCACAGGAGGATTTGAGAGCAAACAAGAATCTTGGTGTGTATAAGGGTGCTTTGTACGAGAATATTGTGGGAGAAGCACTGATAAAATGTGGATATGGTTTGTATTATTACAAAAAAGATGATTCCTATCTGGAAGAAGATTTCTTTGTCAGAACAAAGGATTATCTTTTACCGGTGGAAGTGAAAGCAACAAATGGAACGGCGAAATCGCTTAGAACTTTGATTAAGAGTAACAGTTATCCAAACATTAAATATGGTATTAAATTTACATCAGGAAATATTGGATATAGTGACAATATTTATACATTTCCGTATTTCTGTGCTTTTTTGTTGAAGGATTACCTG
>JAZNXM010000025.1:0-10254 GCA_045593865.1 Acetatifactor sp.
TTGGCCTCCGACTTAGGATTTGCTTGTATGACCTACGATAGTGACGTACACGAAATTACGATTTCTGTTTCGCTGAATGAAAGCAACGAGCTTGTTCCAGCGTTTACGATGGACGGCAAGAGAGTGGATGTTTTGAATGCAGTGTTTGAGAATACATACAATGCCTGCAAAGATTCTGCTCCTCCGACTGGTAACGACAACAACCTGACATTTTGGTTCCTTATGATGATGGTCAGCGGTGCAATCCTCATTTCTCTTATTGTGTACGAAAAGAAACGTGGAAAAGTTTAATATCTTGATAGCCCATCCATATCCGGGCGGGCTATCACACATACCTTCCTCTAAAAATCAAGGGTTTTGTAAATAGGACGGGTGGGCGGATAGAAAAAGCACATCGGGACGACCGATGTGCTTTGCATTGTGTAATTAGGTTTCTTACCTATCTTTTTAATATTCTTTTGAAAGTAAGAAATCAGCGATGTGCATTGTCTTGATACCCTGATAATTACCACCAGCGAAGTCGTCAGTGGTCAATAGATATTTCGGATAATTGTCTTTGATTTCGAGAAGACGGTCATATTCTCTCTTTTCTGTCTTCTCCGACTTGATTTCCTTGGTTATTTGAATATAGAGTTTATCGTTCTGTCTGGTAGCGATAAAATCAATTTCACCGTTAGGTGTTTTGCCTATACATACTTCATAACCTCGGCGGAGAAGTTCGAGATAAACCACATTTTCAAGCATTGCAGCGACACTCTGGTCGTTATAACCCAGAACACTATATTTGAATGAACTATCTGCTAGATAGAACTTCTCTTGTGTTTTAAGCAGTTCCTTGCCTTGCACATCGTATCTTGAACAACGGTAAAGGATATATGCACTCTCTAATTTTTCAAGGTAATTATATACCGTCTCGTTGTCTATTGTACGATGCTCGGACTTGATATAATCAGAAATAGACTTTGCCGAGAATGTCTTACCTACATTATCAAAGACGAACTTTACAACTCGTTCTAATTGGTCAACCTTGCGAACTTGGTTTCTCTTAACGATGTCGGAGAAGATGGTTGAATTATAAATATCACGAACAATAGTGTAAGCATTGTCTAGCGGGTACTCCTGCAAGTGTATTGCGGGGAAACCACCGTACTTGATATAATTAACCAATTCCTTATGGATGTCTTCTACCTCTCTGTACTGCTTCTTAAATGTGAGATACTCCTCAAATGAAAGAGTGAATATACGGAAAGATACATAACGACCTGTAAGATATGTCGCAATCTCGGAAGACATCATTCGGGAATTAGAACCGGTAACATATATATCCACATTAAAATCAGTATTGATAGAATTTACGGTTTTTTCCCAAGAGGTTATTTCCTGAACTTCATCAAGGAACAAGTAGGTCTTCTCGGTATCGGATAATTTCGTTTTAAGCATTTCATATAACTGCTTTGCAGTCATACCTTCGTATTCCATCGAGTCAAAGCGATAACTTACTATTCTTTCTTCGGGGGTACCTCTACCCCGAAGTTCGTCCATTATCATTTGCATGATAGTGGATTTACCGCAGCGGCGAACACCAGTAAGAACTTTAACAAAAGGTGTATCAGTGAATGCCATTATCTTTTTTACATAATTTTCTCTAAATATCATAGTAAACACCTCCGTGTGCTATTAGTATAACACCAAGAGTCTCGTTGGTCAATGGTTTTGCGGTTATAACCCGAAAAACTATTATAAAATTACAAATATTGCGGTTTTATTCCAAAATCAGTATTTCCAAAACTCTTAGGATATAACATTACAGAAGAAAACGGAGATGTTATTCTTGTTGTAGAAAAAGAGTTTGGCGAAGAATTTGATAAGATGCTGACAATTTTCATAATTTTATTTGATTATGTTATTAAGGTGTGATAAAATCAAAAAAAATATTATTTTTCAGTGAAAGTTATGTACTGAAAACAAAAGAAACAGGAGGAAGAACATGAAAAATCTTGGTTACTACAACGGTAAATTCGGTGAAATCGAAGAAATGACAATCCCTATGAATGATAGAGTGTGTTATTTTGGTGATGGTGTGTATGATGCGACCAGCAGCCGTAATTACAAAATCTTTGCTTTGGACGAGCACATCGACCGTCTTTACAACAGTGCGGCTCTTCTGAGAATTGAAATTGCCCAGACAAAGCAGGAAATGAAAGACATTCTCAATGAAATGATCGCAAAGATGGATACCGGCGAAAACTTCGTATATTGGCAGGTTACGAGAGGAACCGGCAAGAGAGATCACGTATTCCTTGATGACGGCTCCAAGGCAAATCTTTGGATTACCATTACCCACAAAGATTTAGTGGATATTTATAAGAAAGTTAAGCTTATTACGCTGGAAGATACACGTTTCCTGCACTGTAATATCAAAACGCTCAATCTGATCCCATCTGTAATTGCTTCCCAGAAGGCAAAGGAAGCCGGCTGCGATGAGGCTGTTCTTCACAGAGGAGACAGAGTAACGGAGTGTGCTCATAGTAATGTACATATTTTAAAAGACGGCGTGTTCGTAACCGCTCCTACAGACCATCTGATCCTTCCCGGTATTGCAAGAGCACATCTGATCAAGGCCTGCAAGAAGCTGGGTATTGCAGTTGATGAAACACCGTTCACTGTTGATGAGCTGATGAATGCGGATGAGGTTATTATTTCCTCTGCAAGTACCTTCTGCCGTTCCGCAGAAGAAATCGATGGTAAAAAGGTAGGCGGAAAGGCTCCGGAGCTTCTTAAGAAAATTCAGGACGAGGTTCGCCGTGAGTTCCTGGAAGAAACCGAGTAATTTCATAAAAATTTTAGATACAGGAAGTGAGAATAAATGACTCAGCAGGAAATAACCATATTAAACCTCGGTCAAAGTCTTGATGATCTTGCCAATCTTGACCCTAGAGGTTATGGTGTCTGTAAAATATTATATAAGGCATCAAGAGAATATACCGGCGGTCCTACATGCATGAATGCCGCTCAGAAACTGATAGATACTGTGAAAGAGGGCGATATCGTATATATTATGACAGGCTTTGTGCTTCGTCCTTACAAAAAGGCCGAAATGGACGGTATCGTAAGTTCCATGCTTCTTTGCAGATCCCTTGTAAAGGCTTTTGGAGCAAAGCCCATTATTATCTGTCCCGAAGATAACTATGAAGCGGTCAAAAATCTGGCAGCTTGTGTGGGACTTCATTTGTTTGAGCATATCGATACGCTTCTGGAGATTCCGGTTTCCATGGGTGTAATCTGTTTTACCAAGGATGCTGACAAAGCGGCAGAACAGGCGGATGAGATTATTGCAAAGGCAACCCCTTCTGCGGTAATCAGCATAGAATGCCCCGGAGCAAATGAAGGGGGATTCTATCATAATGCGATCGGCCTTGGCGTAAGTGAACTGGAAGCAAAGCAGGATGTACTTTTTGAAAAGCTTCAGGCGATGGGCATTCTGAACATTGCGATCGGTGATCTGGGCAATGAGATCGGTATGGGAACCATAGCGGAAACACTTGAAAAATACATACCCTACGCAAGAAAAGGAGCCTGCAGCTGTGGCTGCGGCGGCGGTATTGCAGTAAAGACAAAGGCAGACAATATTATCACGGCAACCGTATCCGATTGGGGATGCTATGCTATGATCGCTGCCATGGCTTATCTTTTGGAGGATATTGAGATTATGCACACAGCAGAGCTGGAAAAGGAAGCGATCATGTGTGCAAGCAACAGCGGCATGATCGATATGTACGGCTGGCTTATCCCTGCAATTGACGGCTTCGGTCTGGAAATTAACCTGCCCATCGTATCGCTTATGCGTGAAATGGTTAAAAGTGCACTTGGCTTAAAACAAACCTGTAAGACCTGGTTTGAGAAGGTTGCTGAACTGGAATACTTTGACAAGTAAGATGTTTGACAGGTCAGATGCTTCATGCGTAAAGTATTAATCAGTTATATGTTAATGAGTAAAATAAAACGAGAGGTTTGAGTCTGCATAGATGCTAACAGATACGAAGCAAATCCGGTTTCTTTCCTGCGGTGACAGTGCGGTAACGGTTGAGTTTTCCAAAGAAATGAGTGAAGAGACCAACCGGAAAATCCGATTTCTAGCTGCAAAAATGGAAAGTGAAAAAATAAAAGGTGTCAGTGAAAGCGTTCCAACCTTCTGCAGCCTGACGATCTATTTTGATCCGTTTGTCATATCCGCAAAGAAACTGGAAAAGAAAATTTTAAATATTGTAAACTCCTATGTGGAAGGCTTTGCTGAAAAAAAGCGGGTTTTTCTGATCCCTGTCTGCTATGACGGTGAATATGCTCCCGATATGGAAGACGTATGCGCTCTTACCGGTCTGCAAAAAGAGCAGGTGATTGAGATTCATACCTCCAGGGACTATCTGATTTATATGCTGGGATTTCTTCCGGGATTTCCCTATCTTGGTGGTATGGATGAAAGAATAGAAGCTTCGAGACTTGAAACACCACGTACGATTATTCCCGCCGGTGCGGTAGGTATCGGCGGGAAACAAACCGGCATATATCCGTTGGCTTCCCCCGGTGGGTGGAGACTTATCGGAAGGACTCCCGTAAAGGTGTATGATCCGGACAGGGAGATGCCCATTGTCTACAAGGCCGGAGACTATATAAGATTCTATTCCATTACAGAGGAAGAATTTAAAGAAATTGCTGAAAATGGTGGTCATAACATAGAAGTAAGGGAGGAATGCTGATGCCTAAGATGACGGTTATTTCCTCAGGTCCATTATCAACCATTCAGGATGAAGGGCGCTTTGGATACATGAGCACCGGATTTTCCCCAAATGGTGCAATGGATACTTATTCCATGAAAATTGCAAATATCCTGGTCGGCAATGCTCCGGGAGACGGTGTCATTGAAATGACGCTGATGGGTATGGTAGTGAAGTTTGATTGCACATCCGTAATTGCCCTGACGGGAGCAGATATGCAGCCGGAGATAAATGGCAAAAAAATAGATATGTATACGGCGGTTGAAGTACACGACGGCCACATCCTTACATTAAAAGCGGCGCCAAAGGGTATGCGTACATACCTTGCCGTGGCGCAGGGATTTGACATTCCGGAAGTGATGGGCAGCATGTCCACAAATCTCAAATGTGTGCTGGGCGGATTCCAGGGAAGAAAGCTTCAGGCGGGAGATGAAATTCCTCTCAGACAGAGTATCCCCCTGTCCTTGATCGGCAACAGAAGCACACTCCCTGAAAATGATTACGCCTCCGTAATTGCGGTAAGAGTTGTACTCGGACCGCAGGAGGATTATTTTACAGATAAAGGTATTCAAACGCTTCTTTCCACAGAATATACAGTTTCAGACAAATCTGACCGGATGGGTGTCAGACTGGAAGGTGAGAAAATAGAAAACAAAAACGGCGTGGATATTATTTCAGATGGTATTGCCACAGGTTCGGTGCAGGTACCGGCATCCGGTACCCCTATCATTTTGATGGCGGACAGGCAGACTACCGGCGGATATGCAAAAATTGCAACCGTAATCAGCGCTGACCTTAAAAAAATCGCTCAGGCGAGGCCGGGCACAAAAATACGTTTTGCGGCAGTCAGCGAAAAAGAAGCTGTTTGCTTAAAGAAAAAAGAAGAGAAAAAATGGAAAGCGCTGCAATATAAATTGCTTTCTTCTGTATGAAAGGATTGAAAAATATGGATTATTCAAAAATGTCACCTTCCCAGGTAAGGCAACTTATCAGAGAAAGTAAAATTACAGGTCAGACCTCAGGGATGTGCGACGGATATGCACAGGGTAATCTTTTGGTCCTCCCTATGGAACAGGCATACGACTTTCTGCTTTTTACTCAGCGCAATCCGAAGTCCTGTCCTGTGCTCGAAGTAGGAGATGCGGGAAGCAGACTTGTGAAAAGAATGGCTGATATGGCAGATATTGCAACCGATATCCCCAAATACAGAGTTTGGGAAAATGGTGTAATGACAGGGGAATATACGGATGTATCACACCTGTGGAGAGAGGATTTTGTATACTTCCTTATAGGCTGTTCCTTCTCATTTGAGGGCGAACTGCTGTCTGCAGGAGTACCGGTCAGACATATTGAAGAAGGCAAAAATGTACCCATGTATCTTACAAATATGGATTGTGATGAGGCAGGAATCTTTCATGGGAAGGTTGTGGTAAGTATGCGTCCTATGCCGGCGGATCAGGCCATCAGAGCGGTAAGCATAACTGCTTCCATGCCCAGAGTGCATGGTGCCCCGATTCATATTGGTGACCCTGCGGCAATCGGCATCAAGGATATTTCAAAACCTGATTTTGGAGATTCTGTTACCATTAACAGCGGGGAGGTCCCTGTTTTCTGGTGCTGCGGTGTTACCCCTCAGTCAGTGGTTATGAGTGCGAAGCCTCCGATTGCAATTTCCCATGCTCCGGGGCATATGTTCATAACAGATGTTAAAAATTCACTTTTAAAGGACTAAACCATATGTATTCAATTGATTTAAACAGCGACCTGGGCGAAAGCTTTGGTGCATATAAAATAGGCAGGGATGAGGAGATTATACCTCTTGTGTCATCTGCAAACGTTGCCTGCGGATTTCATGCGGGAGATCCTTCCATTATGGCAAAAACCGTTAAACTTTGTAAGGAAAGCAATGGGGCAATCGGAGCACACCCGGGATTTCATGACATTGTGGGCTTTGGCAGAAGAAATATGAATGTAGCCCCTGAGGATGTCAAAAACATGATAATCTATCAGGTTGGCGCGCTGGATGCCTTCTGCAAGGCTGCAGGAGTGAAGCCGCAGCACGTAAAGCCTCATGGTGCTTTGTACAATATGGCGGCAAAGGATGCGGCTCTTGCGAAAGCCATCTGCGAAGGGATTTATGAATATAACAGTTCGCTGATCCTGTTAGGACTTGCGAACAGTGAAATGATAGCTCAGGCAAAAAAAACAGGGCTTCCCTATGCCGCAGAGGTATTTGCGGACAGAGCTTATGAAGACGACGGAACCTTGGTTGCCCGCACAAAGCCGGGATCCATGATAAAGGACGAGGATGAAGCGGTAAGCCGGGTGGTAGGCATGATAAAAAAGCATACCGTAAAATCTATAAATGGAAACGAAATAGAGATTTGCCCGGACTCTGTCTGTGTGCACGGTGACAGTGAGAAGGCTCTTGTATTTGTAAGAAAAATACGAAGTGCTCTTGAAAAAGAAGGCATCGCTGTTAAACCCATACACGAAATGATTCGATATCGCTAAATTCAAAGGAATACTATTTTATAATACCTTAGGCATAAAGTGAAATGCTCCCTGAGATTTACAGTCTTGAGGGAGCATTCCTTTGTGGAAATGTTAAGATTTATTAAATTTTATTATTTTTTTATGGATTATTATCAGAATATCTGATAGAATGAATCTAATCACTCAAAAGAAAGGAGATAAGACATTACAAATGGACGAAGGCGACAGTACAAATGGAAATAAACCTCCGTTATATTATATGTTGGATCACATGGGGCATAGTCTGTACTTGAGAGAGTGAGAACCAGGCCTTGTTTTTTTGCACTTTTTTAGGGTGTTATTTGAAAACATATTTATGTAGATGATTTTTGGAGAGAAACCAAACACTATTATATATCTGGAGGAATTGTTTTGGGAAGTTCAATTGTTTTTATGATTTTGTTACAGGTAATTCTAATCGGGTTGAATGCGGTATTTGCATGCGCAGAGATTGCAGTGATCTCGATGAATGATAATAAACTGGCGAAGATGGTTGCAGAAGGCGATAAACGCGCAATCCGTTTGGCAAGACTGACCAGTCAGCCGGCAAGATTTCTTGCTACCATTCAGGTTGCGATTACATTATCCGGATTTTTAGGCAGTGCGTTTGCGGCTGAAAACTTTTCCGGTGTTCTGGTAGACTGGCTTTTGGGGCTGGGAGTACCGATTTCAGCGAAGGTGCTGGATTCTATTGCAGTTATTTTTATTACCATTGTTTTGTCTTATTTTACTTTGGTATTTGGCGAGCTGGTACCCAAGCAGGTTGCCATGCGGAAGGCAGAACCCCTGGCACTGGGAATGTCCGGGCTGATCAGTACCATTGCAAAGATATTTGCACCATTGGTAAGTTTCCTGACTGTTTCAACCAATGGGGTCCTTCGTTTGTTGGGAATCGACCCCAACGCAGAAGACGATGAAGTGAGTGAAGAAGAGATTCGTATGATGGTGGATGTGGGAAGTGAAAAAGGTACCATCGACCATGATGAGAGAGAATTTATACAAAATGTATTTGAATTTGATGACCTTTCTGCGGAAGAGATCGTAACCCGCAGACAGGATGTGACCATGCTGGATCTGGAAGATACCATGGAAGTATGGAAAGAGATTATCTTCAGCACCAGCCATACATTGTACCCGGTATGCGAAGGCTCTGCGGATAAGATTGTCGGTATCCTGAATGCAAAGAAATACTTCCGGCTGGAAGACAGAAGCAGGGAGAATGTCATGGAACAGGCAGTGAGTCCTGCATATTTTGTTCCTGACAAGGTAAAAGCAGATACCTTGTTCCACAATATGAAGACGGAGAGACAGGCTCTGGCAGTTGTCCTGGATGAATATGGCGGCATGACAGGAATCGTTACCCTCAACGATCTGGTGGAACAGTTGGTTGGTGATCTGGGCTATGATACTGAGGCGGAAGAAGAGAAGGTCATAGTGAAGCTGAGCGAAAATACATGGAAGGTTCATGGCAGTGCTTTGCTGGAAGATATGTCAGAGGAAATTGGCGTTATGCTGCCCTGCGAGGATTATGATACCTTCAACGGTCTGGTATTCCATGAGCTGGAAAGTATTCCGGAGGATGGTACGGATGTTGAATTTGATGTGGTTGGTTTGCATGTAAAGGTTACAAAGGTGGAAAATCATTTGGTGGAAGCGGCACTTGTGACGAAGATGGGTTAGCGGACATAATATTTCTCCTTGAATTATATGATAAATTTTAAGTGAGAGGCGCGCAGTCTTATGAGCCGAGATTCCGGAAACGTAATTCAAAGTAGAGGTATAAAGACAAAATGAAGAAATATGATTATTTAATAGTAGGTGCAGGGCTGTTCGGTTCTGTGTTTGCCTATGAAATGAAGAGGGCAGGAAAGTCCTGTCTGGTAATTGATAAGAGAGCCAATGTGGGCGGTAATATTTATACGGAAGAGCAGAATGGTATTCAGGTACATTTGTACGGTGCTCATATTTTCCACACCTCAAATAAAAAGGTTTGGGATTATGTAAACCAATTCGCGGAGTTTAATCATTATATTAATTCACCTGTAGCAGTTTATAAGGATGAATTATATAATCTGCCTTTTAATATGAATACCTTCAGTAAAATGTGGGGCATTAAAACGCCTGCTGAAGCGAAAGCAATCATTGATAAGCAGTGTGAGCAGGCTCGTGTGGAGAATCCGAAGAATGTGGAAGAGCAGGCCATGTCGCTGGTGGGCAGGGATGTATATGAGAAGCTGATCAAGGGTTACACCGAAAAGCAGTGGGGTAGAAGCTGTGACGAGCTTCCGGCGTTTATCATCAAACGTTTGCCCGTGCGTTTTACCTATGATAACAATTATTTTACGGATCCTTACCAGGGGATTCCCAAGGGCGGCTACACACAGATGATTGAAAAACTGCTGGAGGGCACAGAAGTACGATTGGGAATTACCTATCGTGAGTTTGTGGCTCAGAATGCAGCTGCCGGTGAAGATGCAGTTTCCTATGAAAAAGTATTATATACCGGTATGATTGATGAATACTTCGATTATCAGCTGGGTGAGCTGCAGTATCGTTCTCTGAAATTTGAGCATGAAGCAATAGGGAATTGTGACAATTATCAGGGAAATGCAGTGGTAAATTATACGGAGCGTGAGATCCCTTATACCAGAATTATCGAGCATAAACATTTTGAATTTTCGAACTGTGCCGGTACCATCATTACCAGGGAGTACCCAAGTACCTGGAAGAGGGGTGACGAACCTTATTATCCGGTAAATGACGAGAGGAACAATACTTTGTTTGCACAGTATCAGGAGCTGGCTGCGAAGGAGAAGAATGTGCTTTTCGGCGGCCGTCTGGGACAATACAAGTATTACGATATGGATAAGGTGATTGATGCAGCCCTGCAGATGGTGGCAGAGGTGTTGGTATAAGTTTATCACTCTATATTCAAAAAAGGATCACC
>JAZNXM010000026.1:0-1908 GCA_045593865.1 Acetatifactor sp.
GAAGCTGATCCGCCGGGAATTTTCCGGTGAGGTATTTATTTTTATACAAGTGATCGGTGCAGGTGTTGTTTGCGCGTTGGTGCAGGTAAATTTACATCAGTCCAATTGCCTCTATATTCCACTGGTTCTGTGTGAGGCATATGGAGTCTGGAAGGTTTTACAATGGCTGAGGAGTAAATGGCAGCGGGTCGGACAGGTGGGTGCTGTTTTGCTTGCAGGTATCTATTTATTCTGCACGGTAATGTTCCAAAAGGATTATTATGGAGATTATAAAACGCTGGTAAATGCCTATTATGCCGCAGGCGTGAAAGAAGCGGTGGAGTATGCCATGGAGCAGGGAGATGAAATTGCAGTGGAAAAAGGGGCGCAATGGCCCAGAATACTGTTCTTTTCCTGGACGACACCCAAGGAATATCTTTCCAGTGTGGTTTATGCCGTGAAACCGGCACCGGCACAGTTTTCGGATGGGGAGAATACCTTCTATATCAACACGGATTATGAAAAGATTGATAGAGAAAAGGTATATATACTCTATTATCCTGAACGGGAAAAGTTTGAACAGGATTTTCAATTGACGCAGTTTGAAGACTGGTATGTTGCCGTGCCCAAGTGATAGAAAAGACAATTATGAAAAGGTCTCCGTTTGGAGACCTTTTTAACATAAAGTTTACAATTTGTTAAGCATTGTCGGCTGTTCAAAGGTTGAATAGTGGCATGAAATCTGTTACAATAACCTGTAGAGCTTTGTGGGGAAACGCAAAGAAATGAAGGATGGATTAAAAATGGGTATATTTGAGAAAGTATTTGGAACGCATAGCGAAAGAGAATTGAGACGTATTACTCCGATTGTTGATAAGATTGAAGCATTACGTCCTGAAATGATGAGTCTTTCCGATGACGAATTAAGAAATAAAACACAGGAATATAAGAATCGTCTGGCAGAAGGTGAGAATCTGGATTCTTTGCTGCCGGAAGCATATGCTACGGTGCGTGAAGCTGCAAGACGTGTTTTAAAGACCGAACATTACAGAGTACAGCTGATGGGTGGTGTTGTCCTGCATCAGGGACGAATTTCTGAAATGAAGACCGGTGAAGGTAAGACCCAGACTTGTTTGCTTCCTGCATATCTGAATGCACTGACAGGTAAGGGTGTGCATGTCGTTACGGTAAATGATTATCTGGCAAAACGAGACGCTGAGTGGATGGGACAGGTTCATGAGTTCCTGGGTCTGAAAGTCGGCGTGGTTCTAAACGGTATGTCCTCCGAAGACAGACAGAAAGCTTACGGGTGTGATATTACCTACGTTACCAATAATGAACTTGGATTCGACTATTTAAGAGATAACATGGTTATCTACAAAGAGCAGCTGGTTTTGAGAGGTCTGCACTATGCGATCATCGATGAAGTGGACTCTGTATTGATTGACGAAGCGAGAACACCTCTTATCATTTCCGGACAGAGTGGTAAATCCACTGCTTTGTATGAAATGTGCGACCTGCTTGCCCGCAGAATGAAGCGTGGTAAGGACATGCAGGATCTGAGCAAGATGGATGCCATCATGGGTATTGAACAGAAGGAAACCGGTGACTTTATCGTAAATGAAAAGGATAAGATCATTAACCTGACTGCAGAAGGCGTAGAAAAAGTAGAGAACTTCTTTCATCTGGAGAACTTTGCGGATCCTGAGAATCAGGAGATCCAGCATATTATTATTCTGGCACTGCGTGCACATAATCTGATGTTCCGTGACCAGGATTATGTTGTGAAGGATAATGAGGTATTGATCGTAGATGAATTTACCGGACGTATCATGCCGGGACGCCGCTATTCTGACGGTCTTCATCAGGCAATCGAGGCGAAAGAGCGTGTGAAGGTTAAGAGAGAGAGCAAGACCCTTGCATCCATTA
>JAZNXM010000027.1:0-33904 GCA_045593865.1 Acetatifactor sp.
GAGTCAAAATGGTCAAAATACCCGGTCAGCTGAAGTGCAGGACGATTCAGGTCCGGCTGGGTAATACGGCTCTTGCTGATATCAAGGTCCTCTGAAGTCGGATCGTAGCCATGTCGTTCTGTGAGCCAAGGAGTTGCAACCTAGAGTTGTCTTCCTAAGACCGCTTGGCCTCCGACTTGGCGGGCAGAGTCAAAATGGTCAAAATACCCGGTCAGCTGAAGTGCAGGACGATTCAGGTCCGGCTGGGTAATACGGCTCTTGCTGATATCAAGGTCCTCTGTCAGATTGACCAGCTTCATTTTATCAATCAATCGCTTCAATGTTATGCTTGGCATATCTCTTATCCCTTTCTATGCTCATTATTTTCATCTTAACACATTCGCCTTATGTCTTCAATCGGAAAAACGTGAAAATGCCTTCCGCAATGTGTAATGGTATCTCCGGCACCTGTGATAACTCCTCCACGGAAGCGTTCCGTATGGCTTCCAAAGATGGGAACGCCTTCATCAACGCCTTTCTTCTGGCCGGTCCCACACCGGGAATATCATCCAGCACAGATTTTACCTGAGTCTTACTTCTTAAGGACCGGTGATATTCAATGGCAAAGCGATGAGCTTCCTCCTGAATACGGGTAATCAGCTTAAAGCCTTCCGAATGCGTATCTATGGGCAGCTCTACATTATTATAATACAACCCCCTGGTTCTGTGGTTGTCATCCTTTACCATACCGCAGACCGGAATGTCCAGCTTCAGCTCCTTCAACACCTCCACTGCGATATTGACCTGACCGCGACCGCCATCCATCAGCAACAGATCCGGAAAGCGGGTAAAGCTTCCGTACTGCTCATCCCGGTTCTGGCTCTTTATGGTCCGGGCTTCTTCCATACCATGAAGGAAACGCCTGGTCAGCACCTCTCTCATGCAGGCATAATCATCCGGACCGCTGACCGTCTTTATCCGGAATTTTCGGTAATCACTGCGTTTGGGTTTTCCCTTCTCGTAAACCACCATGGAGCCTACATTTTCAAAACCGTTTATGTTGGAAATATCGAAAGCTTCCATACGGTCCACATTTTGCAGCTCCAGCAATGCGGCGATCTCCTTCACTGCACCGATGGTTCGTCCCTCTTCCCGTTTCAGCTTTTCCTTGTCCCGGGTCAGTACCAGCCTGGCGTTCTGGGTTGCCAGATCCACCAGCTTCTCCTTGGTACCGATCTTGGGCACCCGGATATAGGTTCTGCTTCCCCTTCTGTCAGAAAGCCATTTCTCAATCAAAGCGCTGTCCGAAATTTCATACTGCAGCATCAATTCCCTTGGAATAAAGGGCGTTCCCGCATAAAACTGCTTGATAAAGTCCTCCAAAATCTGAGGCTCATCCTTTCCCGACACATGTGTCATATAATAATGCTCTCTGCCGATCAGCTTGCCGTCCCGGACAAAGAACACCTGTACCACGGCTTCCGCATCATCCTTGTACAAGGCAATAACATCTTTGTCCTCACCGGTACTGTCCGTAATCTTCTGCTTCTGGGAAACCTGCTTCACACTATTGTACAAGTCCCGGCAGCGAGCCGCCTCCTCAAACTCCAGACTTTCTGCCGCCGCCTGCATCTTTCGCTCCAGATCATTTAATATAGGAGCGTAATTACCATTTAAAAATTCCATAACACCGGCAATCTGCCTCCCATACTCCTCCCGGGACACATAGCCCTGACAAGGAGCCAGGCACTGCTTGATATGATAATTCAGACAGGGTCGGTCATTGCCAATCTCCCTAGGAAGTGCCCGATTGCAGGTTCGCAGCTGATACAATTTGTTCAAAAGTTCAATGGTATCCTTTACCGCCGCCGCGCTGGAATAGGGCCCGAAGTACCGGGACTTATCCTTCTTCATCTCTCTGGAAAAGAGAATCCTGGGAAACGCATCCCCCAAAGTTACCTTAATGTAAGGATACGTCTTGTCATCCTTCAGCAGGGTATTATACTTGGGACTGTGCTCCTTGATCAGATTGTTTTCCAACACCAATGCCTCCAGCTCAGAGTCTGTTACAATATATTCAAATCGGGCTATCAATGAGACCATTTTGTCGATCATCGGTCCCCGGCCGATATTCTCCCTGAAGTAGGAACGTACCCGATTGTGGAGATTGACGGCCTTGCCCACATATATAATTGTATCGCGTTTGTCACGCATGATGTAGACACCCGGGCTGTTCGGCAATTTCTTCAATTCTTCTTCGAAACGAAGCATTCCGGGGGTCCGTTTTTTATCGTTCATGAGATTCCTCTTTCCAAGATCTGCTTTCTGTCAGATACCTACACCTTCTACCAAATGTCAAATAGTTTAAAACCTTCTGCCGGCATATCAGAGTGGTGCGCCCACCATTGTGACGCATTCTACCATGCTGTTTTGACTTTTATAACAGTTTATCATATACCTGTATATAGTTTATCATATAATTTAAAAAAAGAGGACTGTTTTCAGGAAAAACATACATCTTCACACACTTTGCCGGCATAAAAAATAAGGGAAATGCTGATAAATTCAACATTTCCCATATTTTAAACCTGATGCTTTTGGCCGGACTTGAACGAGGAAGCCGCCACATGAACAAATCCACTTTTCCCGAAAAAGCAATCGGCTTTTTGTTGCCTGCTCTTCTCTAAAGAATTCCACCGGAGAAATTCCCTTTCTTGGGTTCATCCGGATTCTCCGGCTTGGTTACTTTCGTGGGATCGAAGGGCTTGGGCTGTTCTTCTGCCACCGCATCCGACACGCCGCTCTGTGCAGCCTCCCCGTCTTTCGATCCGGTCTCATTTCCGGATCCGGCACTGTCTTCAGACTTCTCCTCAGCAGCCGCATCCGTTTTCAGGCCCTCTGTAGATCCGGCAGATTTTTCCTCGGCCTTATCTTCTGTTTGCTCTGCAGGCATCTTATCTTCCGTCTTCTCCTCCGGTTCCGGGATACCCTTTTCCTTGCGGAAAATCTTCATAAATTCCTTGCCGGTAATGGTTTCCTTCTCGATCAGGAACTCGGCCAGCTTATCCATAAGCTCCCGGTTTTCCCGCAGCATTAATAGTGCTTTTTCATAGCTTTCCTTCAATATGGAGATAACCTCTGCATCAATCTCCGCTGCTGTGGTATCACTGCAGTTGAGAGAGGCGGTTCCATCCAGATAACGGCTCTGTACCGTTGCCAGACCTACCAGACCGAAGCGTTTGCTCATACCGTACTGGGTAACCATTGCCCTTGCAATATCGGTAGCTCTTTCAATATCATTTGCCGCGCCGGTGGTAACCGTATCAAATACCACTTCCTCTGCTGCACGGCCTGCCACCAGACCAACCAGCATATCCCGAAGCTCCGCTTCGGTGTTCAGATATTTTTCCTCCTCCGGTACATGCATTACATATCCCAGTGCTCCCATGGGACGGGGAACAATGGTAATCTTCTGCACCGGTTCAGAGTTCTTCTGAAGGGCACTGACAAGAGCATGACCCACCTCATGATAAGAAACAATCCGACGCTCCTCCTTGCTCATGATGCGGTCCTTCTTCTCCTTGCCCACCAGTACCTGCTCCACTGCCTGGAACAGATCCTGCTGACAGACATATTCTCTGCCTTCCTTTACCGCATTGATAGCAGCTTCATTGATCATATTCGCCAGATCGGAACCAACTGCGCCGCTGGTTGCCAGCGCAATTTCCTCCAGATCAACAGTTTCATCCATGCGCACATCCTTGGAATGTACCTTCAGGATCTCTACACGACCCTTCAAGTCCGGCTTATCCACGATGATACGTCTGTCAAAACGTCCCGGTCTTAAAAGAGCCTTGTCCAGAATTTCGGGACGGTTGGTGGCGCCCAAGATCAGGATACCCTTGGAGCTGTCGAAGCCATCCATCTCAGAAAGCAGCTGGTTCAAGGTCTGCTCACGCTCCTCGTTACCGCCGCCGTACTTGGAATCACGGCTTCGACCTATGGCGTCAATTTCATCAATAAATATAATACACGGCGCATTCTTGGTGGCTTCCCTGAACAGGTCACGCACACGGCTTGCACCCACACCTACATATAATTCAATAAAGTCTGAACCGGTCAAAGAGAAGAAAGGCACATGGGCTTCACCGGCCACTGCCTTGGCCAGCAGGGTCTTGCCGGTACCCGGAGGTCCTACCAGAAGGGCACCCTTGGGAAGTCTCGCACCGATCTTGGAATATTTCCCGGGATTGTGCAGGAAATCAACCACCTCCTGCAGGGATTCCTTGGCCTCATCCTCGCCTGCAACATCCTTAAAGGTGGCACCGGTTTCCTTCTGCACATAAACCTTGGCATTGCTCTTGCCCACACCCATGGGACCGCCGCTGCCTCCGCCCATTTTCCGAAACAGAAAGCCCAGCAATATCCACATAAGTACAAGGGGCAGCACTACCGTGATCAGCAGATTCATGATCAGGCTCATGCCCCCGGATGTAACGCCTCTATACTTGGGTACATCGTATTCCTCCAGCCTTGCCGTCAGGGTATCCGCATCCTCAATACGGATCGCGTAATACACCACTTGCGGCTGACCAAAGTAGAGCTGATATAACAAAGACTCCTTCTCCTCGGATTCCTCTTCCACCAAAGTATAGGTAATCCTCTCATCGGTAATTTCAGCCTCTGCAATCCTGCCGGCCTCCAGATCCTCAATAAATTGAGAATAATCCACCTCCTGGCTGTTGCTGCCTTCTCCCACAAACAGCTGCCAGCATACAGCAAACATTACCAGACTGATCAGTCCGGCGATCAGCACCATCATAAAACTGGGGCGCTTATTTTTACCGGGTCCCCCGGAACCATTGGACCCGCCACGCCCCCCCTGACCGTTCTTGCCGTTTTCACCGGAAGAACCACCAAGGTTAAAACCGTTTCCCTTATCGTAATTATTTGTCTGATTATCCATCTGATAACTCCTTAATTCACATCAATAAGGTTATTTTAACATTTTTCTCCTGATAATCAATAGAATAAATGTGAATTTCCTTCCATATATCTTAAAGATTTATAAAATGGACATTACACAAGAAGCATTGCAATCTTATCCTCCAATGCTTTTACTGACATAGCACCCATAAAGGTATCTGCCACCTGGCCGTTTTTAAAACAGATAAAGGTAGGAATGCTCACTACTCCATACTTCTGGGCGATCTCCATGTTGTCATCCACATTCAGCTTGCCCACCTTTACCTTGCCTGCATACTTCTCTTCCATTTTTTCCACGATGGGACCCATCATTTTGCAGGGACCGCACCACTCCGCATAAAAATCTACCAATACGGGGATATCTGACTGTAATACCTCTGCTTCAAAATTTGCTGTTGTAAACTTCATTTTTTCCTCCTGTTCTGCCGCATGTGCGGTCCGAAATCATCTGTGAATAATATATTTATTGATAGAATTCCCCATGGAAGAAAATTTTTCTTCATATTCGGTCATGACATTTCCTTCCATCAAACTTTCATCCTTATGCAGGTCATAAGTAATCACATCCGCCGTCCAGCCTGCCGGCTTCAATTCCTCCACCGCAAAGTCAAACAACTGCCGATTGTCTGTCTTGAACTCCAGTCTGCCATCTTTTTTCAAGATCAAATCATATCTCGCCAAAAATTCTCTGGATGGCAGTCTGCGCTTGGCATGTCTGTCTTTGGGCCACGGGTCAGAAAAATTCAGATAAATCTTATCCACCTCATTTCTGTCGAACACCTGGATAATATCCTCCGCATCCATGCGCAGGAATCGCAGATTGGGCAGCTCTTCCTCCTCCATCTTCTGAATGGCACGAAGAAGCACACTGGAATATTTTTCAATTCCTACATAATTAATCTGGGGGTAAAGCTTAGCCATAGTATGGATGAATTTACCCTTTCCCATACCTATTTCTATATGAAGCGGGTTATGATTCCCGAAAATTTCGTTCCACTGGCCGCGGCATTCGAATATTTCGTTCTCACGCACCACATACGGACTCTCCGCTATCACTTCTCTGGAACCTGCAATATTTCTTAAACGCATCTTTTCTATTCCTTACCGATTTTTACATTTTCTGAACATTTCTTTTTCTGATTCCTTACGATTATATCTTATTTTCCCAATAATGAAAAGTTTAAAAATCCAGTTCTTTAATTTTTTATAATTTATTGCAGAATTAGTTTGGTTTTTGGCAAAAATAGTGTATTATTAAAGCTAGCATTGATTTTGTATTATATTTCAGGTAGGTTAAAGACAGAGAGTTTCTTTCAACCTACGCAGGAAAAGCAGTATTGCAAGCCCGCTTGCGATATGCATGGAGAGGAAACATATGTCATTCTTTTGGTTTAAAAATTCACATAAATATACTTTCTTCCGGTGTCTGGGCATTGTTCTTGCAGGTTTTAGCCTTCTCACCTCTTCCATTACCGCTCACGGGAGCGTGAAAGAAGATAACATAACTGCCAACCAGGCAGTTCCCATAGAGTCCAATCAGATTGCCGGCTGGCCCCAAGGTCCCACGGTCAGCGCACGCTCTGCTATCCTGATGGAGCTGGAGACCGGCACCATACTTTACTCCAAGAATATTCACAACAGGGAGTATCCTGCCAGCACCACGAAGATTCTGACCGCCCTCATCGCCTCCGAAATGTGCGAAATGGATGAAATGGTAACCTTTTCCCGTGATGCGATTTACGATACCCCTTATGACAGTAACCATATCGCACTGGATGTGGGCGAATCCATTACCATGGAACAGTGCCTCAATGCAATCCTGATCCGTTCCGCTAACGAGGTATCCTTTGGCATGGCAGAACACATTTCCGGCTCAAGCTGGGAGGATTTCGCCCCCATTATGAATGAACGTGCCAAAGAACTGGGGGCGCTGAACTCCAATTTTGTGAACCCTAATGGTCTGCCGGATGAAAATCACTACACTACGGCTTACGACTTGGCTATGATCGGCAGGGCATTTTTCTCCAATGATATCCTCTGCAACATGACCACCACCAGAATGCTGGATATTCCGGCCTCGGCAACACAGCCGGACCATATCAGGGAAGTCAACCAGATGAGCCTGATAAAAGGCAATCAATATGCCTATGAATATCTGGTTGGCTGCAAGACCGGTTACACTAATGCTGCAAGAAGCAGCCTGATATCCTGTGCGGAAAAAGACGGGCTGAAGCTGATCTGCGTGGTTTTAAAGGATGAGGCACCTTATCAGTATGAGGACACCCTGGCCCTATTCGAATATGGCTTCCGTAATTTCAAGAAACTCAACGTGTCGGAAAATGACACGAAATACCAGATGAATTCCCATGGGCTGTTTTACAGCGAAAAGGATGTGTTTGGCAACTCCAAGCCCATCCTTTCCCTGAATTCCGAAGATTATATCGTAATTCCAAACACGGCTGATTTTGCAGATATCCAGTCTTCTATCAGCTATGAGACCGGATCCGTTACACAGGCTGCACTGGTTACCTATACTTACCAGAATTGGATAGTGGGTACCGCTTCCATTGATTTTACAGGCTCTCTGGAAAACACTTATGAGTTTGACCCTTCGGAGGATGTGAATGCAGAAGAGAACAATATAGCAAAAGACAATGCATCGGATAACAATACTGCGAACAACGCCGCCTCAGAATCTGCCGGCGAAACAGACACGCCTGCGGATGAAGCCTCCGGTCATTCCATATTTGCAAAGGTCGGCAAGGTGCTTCTTACCATCTTTATGGTATTGATTGCACTGGCTGCCACCACGGCAGCGGTGCTGATGATCCGCAGATATGTCATTATCCGTCAGAGGAAAAAACGCCGCAGGCGCAGAACACAGTCGCTGCGACCAAACACCGATCCTTATGCAATGGTTAATACAAATAATGGTCGCAGGAGGCAGCTTGGAAATGCTAAACACAGACAACGAACTGCTGAGGCAAGAAGACGGCATATGCGAAGAAAAGCAAGATGGCGATAAGCCTCTTGCTTTTCTTATCTCAAATTCCTGATTTGTTCTTCTTACTCCGTCCATGCCATTGTATTTACAATCCCATCCTGCCGAGTGTCAAAGCCCGCTGTTGTTTTCAGCGGATAGCCATAAAAGATCCCCCGACCTTTGCATTTTTCACGCAGCTGCTTTCCATCCACAAAACCAATACTTCTTTCCATAAACAATCAGTTCTGCCAATAAACACACCGGTAACGCAGCAAAGAAATCCACCGCAGAGTGCTGTTTGATAAACATTGTGGACAGGCAAATGAGAATCACGGCGATTACCACAAATACCTTCCAGAAAAAAGATGCCGTCTTTTCCTTCAGCCACACAGAGGCTATTCCCAAAGAATACGCCACATGCAGTGACGGACAGACACCGGTATTGGTATCCGCCGCATACAACAAGGAAATACACTGTGTCAGAAAATTATCCCTCGGAAATTCCAAGGGTCTCAGATCCTGTCTGTTTGGAAAGATGATGTAAATGGCCATGGCCACGACCTGGGTAATGATGATGAAGGTCTGCAAACTCTTGAAGCCCTCTACATTATACAAAAGAAAGTACAGCAATGAGATAACAATCAACACATACCAAAACACGTAAGGGATCAAAAAGACCTCATGGAAAGGAATCACATCATCAAGCCAGCAATGAACCGGATAGCATCTTTCCTGCGGAATCAGGTTTTCTGTGAGAAAGAAAAGGATGAAATATCCAATCCACCCGAGCAAAAGCTTCAGATGGGAAAACTGTGGATCATTTATTTTGGATAATCGAAATGTACGGTAATCAACAACCGGCTTTCTCATTCTCAGCTACCTCCGCGGGATATTGGTGGGGTAATCCTTTTTGGGGACATTTTGATAAGGAACCACTGTGTGCAAAGGCAAGGCACAGGCTATGTTCGTAATCTCTGTCATTAAATACTCGCAGATTCGCCTGCGCTCCTGTTCCATCGGGTTTGCTGCACAGAAACGAATCGGTTTACCCAGATACATTTTTTTCAATGTCGGGGCTATATACAGAGGAACAAATGCAATCTCCCGGCCGGTTCGCTTATAGTAAAGCTTGGCCACATCAATAAACCTGTCCTGAAATTCACAGATAATGTGATTATATTTCGCATCGTGCTCCGGAAAGATGACGATACTTGCACCTTCCTGTAATTTGCTTACCGTGTTTTTAAAGGTGGAAATAATTCTGGCGTCGTGATATACACCGATGGTATTTGCATGATTAAAAACGCAGACGGACAGTGGTGCGATGATATAAGACAAAAGCCTGTAAAACCAGCGGATATACTTTGGCTTACCGGACCAGAAATCCCGGTAGGCGTACCCGGGTACTTCCTTCAAATGCATCATCTCTCCGGCACACCAGGTATACCGCTCCTTTGGAAAATACAACTCACAGGTAATAGGACCGTTCATCTTGGTGTGGTTTCCTACGATAATGGCGGGCTCTTTGGGAAGATTTTCTGCGCCAACCACATCGGTTTTGGGATAGAATACCCACACCAACCATTTTATTATGCTATAGATTTGTGCACTTACTTTCTGTTTCATCTAATCACTTCCCTGGATTTGATAGTTCCAACGCTTATACAGCAACTTTCCGGAGTTCTTCCTCTTCCAAAACCCGATAAGCTACCTTACCTACCAAAGTTTTGGGCATATCCTCCTTGAATTCGATATCATAAGGCATGGCATACTTCGCAATATGCTTTCGGCAATGCTCCATGATAGCCTGTCTTGTCTCCACATCAGCCGCCACACCGGGTACCAGCTTGACAAAGGCTTTGACCTTCTGTATTTTATAAGGATCCGGAACACCTATTACGCAGCTCATCTGCACGTACTCATGGGCGTCCAGAATATTTTCCAATTGTGCCGGATACACATTATAGCCGGAAGTAATGATCATCCGCTTTGCTCTGCCTTTAAAATAAACAAAACCCTGTTCATCCATAGTACCCAAATCACCGGTATAGACCCACGTCAGCCCATCAGCATGATGCCGCAGTGTCTGTGCAGTCTCTTCCGGATGGTGCATGTACTCCTTCATGACGGTAGGACCGGCTAAAAGGATCTCGCCTTCCTCACCATAAGGCAGCTCTTTATCCGTTCCCGGCGCTACAATCTTGATATAGGTATCAGGGAAAGGCAGACCGATCGACCCTTCCTTGTACATATGGGACGGGGTCAGGCAACAGGCGGTAACCGTCTCCGTAGTGCCATAACCTTCACGTACCTGAATGGATGCATTGTGATCGGCAAGGAACTTATCCAGCTTCTTTTTCAGTTCAATGGAAAGGGAATCGCCGCCGGAGAATACCCCCTTAAGGCAGCTTAAATCCACACCGTCCATGGAAGACAGACGTAACAATGCCTCATACAATGTGGGAACGCCGGCAATAAAATTACATTGATATTTTACCATTTGCTTTGCATAACTATCCGGTGTGAACCGTGGAATCAAGATACAGCGACCACCTTGCGTGAGCATGGTGTGGATACAGACACCCAGCCCAAAACCATGGAATATGGGCATAGCAGCCAGCATCTTATCCCCGGATTGAAACATCCGGTTTGCTGCAATGACCTGTTCGCCCAGTGCATTGAAATTTTTGTTCGTAAGGACAATTCCCTTGGTAGTGCCGGTAGTGCCTCCGGAATACAGGATAACCGCAGGATCGTCCCCCTTGCGGGGAACCTTATAATCACTGCAGTTCCTGCCCCCCTTTAAGAAATCCTGCCACAAAAGAACCGGCGCGCCGGCAGGAATCTTTGCAATCCTTCGCCCCTCTGTCAGTGCATACCCCACCTTGATCAGTGCAGGCAGCTCATCCTTGATCCGGGCGATAATAAGATGATTCATTTTGGTATTTTTGCGGATATTCTCAAATTTTTGGTAGAACTGATCCAGAGTAATGGCTGCAACACTTTCCGATTCCTTAAGATAGAATTCAATCTCCTTCTCAGCGGAAAGCGGATGGATCATATTAGCAATCCCGCCTACCAGATTTATGGCGTAGAACATAAAAACAGCCTGAGGGCAGTTGGGCATTGCGATAGTTACCTTGTCACCCTCACGAACCCCCATGATTTTCAGTGCCTTAGCACAGTTCTCGATCTTTTGCACCATCTGGCGATATGTAGTAGACTTTCCCATAAAATCAAAGGCAACCAAATCAGGATATTTCTCGGCCACCTTTTCCACAGCTTCAAACATAGAGCCTTCAAAATAATCAATATGCATGGGTACGTCGCCCAAATAGTCCTTCCAGGGAGTTGTTGCAGTTATCTTTTCCATCGTTAGTATTCCACCTTTTCATTTAACGGAAGCTCCAGAAGCTCCGGATTCTCAAGCAGTGTTTTCAGAAGTCTGACGGTCTTGGCATAATAATAACCATCCGCAATCCTTTCATCAATCGTAAGACCCAGATCTACACTCATGCGCATTTCCACATTGCCTGCGTCATCATAAAAGGGACGCTTTTTCATCAGGCCGATGGCACAGAATACAGAATTGGTACCCCAGTTGGTCATATGATGATAACCGGCATCCAGCTTCAGTGAACCCAGGTTTGTTAAAACCACGGAGCAATAATACGGATCTGTGGCGATAATGGACTTGGGCATCCAGCCGTGACGATCTAAAAAGCGGGCAACCATACCGATGAGCTTCCTGCCCGGTATCTTTTGGATGATATCCATGCTGGCAGTTGAGCCATCTTTTTTCTCACTGCGGCAGAAGGATACCTGACGATATATCTCATCATGGATGGTGTCAATGGTGTCAGATTCTTTCGCATAGATACGCGCCAGAGCCTCTCCGCCATCATCCGAAAAAATCTTCTTTACCGTGAATGCCGCCGTAATCTCATTGCGCTGGTACATGTTTTTGTTGGCAATAAAGCGGTTCATCTGAGGCCGCAGGGTAATGGCTTTCAACATTGCTGTGACTACCAGCTGAAAGAGATTGTAACGATATACCGGATTATCCGCATTCTTTTTCTCAAGGTATTTCTCTGCATTGGTCAGGTCAATGCGCAAATGCATAAAGGCTTCATTGTCGCACCGGTTAGGGTACATTAACGGCATAATATAATGCATGGAATCAATATCCCTAAGCAATTTGCCATCCTGCCTGTCGCCAATTTTTTTTCTCATGTAATCACACTCTCCCCATATTACGAATCTTTAGAATACCAGGTTGCATTTGCAACTTCTTATATTATATGCCTGCCCGTTTATAATGTCAACATGAGGCTATTACATGACAGTTTCCAAAACTATTTGTTGCAAATGCAACATATATTTAATATAATACCGTTTATACGCAAAACATATCAACCAAATAAGGAGAATGGCATCCGCTATACATATGCGCAAGATAAACTTCTTAAATTCTGAGTATTTAATTGAATCTTCATAGCATAATAGTATCAGAAAGGAAATAATTATGCTCGAATTAAAAAATATCAAAAAAGAATATCCTGCTGGGAACGGAAAGGTGGACGCTCTCAAAGATATAAGTCTTCAATTCCGTGAAAATGAATTTGTCTCCATACTCGGTCCTTCCGGATGCGGCAAGACCACCATGCTTAATATCATCGGCGGTCTGGATCAATATACGGAAGGGGATTTGATCATCAATGGTCGATCCACCAAGCATTTCAAAGATCGGGACTGGGATAGTTATCGCAACCATTCTGTTGGTTTCGTGTTTCAGAACTACAATCTGATTCCTCACCAGACTGTGCTCAGAAATGTCGAGCTTGCACTTACGCTTTCCGGCGTATCAAAACAGGAACGAAGAAAACGTGCCAAAGAGGCACTTGAAAAGGTGGGACTGGGCAATCAGCTGAACAAGCACCCCAATCAGATGTCCGGCGGTCAGATGCAGCGGGTTGCCATTGCCCGTGCACTGGTCAACAATCCCGACATCATCCTGGCCGACGAGCCTACGGGTGCATTAGACACCGAGACCAGCGTACAGGTTATGGACCTTTTAAAGGAGGTTGCTAAAGACCGTTTGGTAGTGATGGTAACTCACAATCCGAACTTAGCACAAAGCTATTCCACCAGAATTATTCTTATGTTGGATGGCTTGATTACCAACGATTCCAATCCCTTAAGCAAAGAAGAAACAGAAAGCTTTCGTACTGGTAATGAAAAGCAGCCGATAACTGCCAAAAAGCAGCAAAAGCCCTCCATGTCTTTTGCTACTTCCTTTACCCTTTCCCTGCGGAACCTGATTTCCAAAAAGGGCAGAACCATCCTTACTTCTTTCGCCGGCAGCATTGGTATTATCGGCATTGCCCTGATTTTTGCGGTTTCCCAGGGTATGACCACATATATCAATACCTTGCAGGAGGATACCTTGTCCTCTTATCCTTTAACCATTGAAGCAACCCATGTAGATATAGGTACACTGATGTCTACCTTTATGGAAACTGCCCAGTCTGCCCATACTCATGAAAATAATGCGGTTTACTCCAAGCCCATCGTTTACCAAATGATAAATGCTTTAAACGACATGGAGACAACCGAAAACGATCTGGCTACCTTCAAGAAATATATGGAAGCAGGGCATGCTGACCCGGAAAACACACTCTCTGAAGCCATTTCTGGTATTCAGTATACCTATGATCTGGATTTACTGATTTATACCAAGAATGTGGATGGAAATATTATTCTTTCCGATACTCAGGCGCTGATGCAGGATATGATGGCAGACTTCCTGAATATGGATATGTCCGGAATGAGCCAAATGACATCCCTGGCGGAGAGCAGTCCTATGATGAGCATATTGGCTTCCACCGGTGGGGGTACCGCCGCCTTGAATCTGTGGCAGGAAATGCTTCCCGGTAAAGACGGCAAACTGATAAGCAAATTGCTGGAGAAGCAGTATGATGTGGTCTACGGCTCCTGGCCCACCGACTACAACGAAATCGTTCTGGTTTTGGACGAAAACCACGAACTTGATGATATGACTCTGTATGCAATGGGTTTGAAATCCCAGGAAGATATCAATGCCATTATGGAAGCCGCCGTTAACAAGACAGATATTGCTGTAGATACCAATAGTTGGAGTTATGAAGAAATCTGCAGCATAGAATTTCGTACGGTTCTTCCCTCCGATTGTTATATCCTGGACGAATCTACAGGTCTGTACACGGATTTGAGAGAGACAGATGCCGGCCTGCGTTACCTGTATGACAATGGCACTGCTTTAAAGGTGTCCGGTATTATCCGTCCCAGTGAAGATGCTGTTTCTTCCATGCTTACCGGATCCATTGGCTATACCAGCGCATTGACCAAGTATATAATCAATGAGGCAAAGGAGTCCTCTGTTGTGCAGGCTCAGGTAAATGATCCCGACACAGATATCTTTACCGGTCTGCCCTTTAAAGAAAATACCGGCTCCATGAGTGATGAAACGAAGGAGCGTGATTTCCGTACCTATATGGATGCTTTGGATGTTGCAGGCAAGGCAGATGCTTATGTCCGTATTATGTCTATTCCTACTCAGGAACAGCTGGACAATATGGTAGCAAAGGCTCTGGAAACAATGACTCCTACGGATATGGAATCTGCTATGATAACAGCCTTGACCCAACAGATGGGAATGAGCCAAGAGGACGTTTCCGCTTATACAAACACCATGAGCGACGAGGAGATAAAGGAACTGTTTACTGAAATGATAGCAGAACAGAGCAAAATGCAATATGCTGCTCAGGTAGAAGCGCAAATGCGTACCCTCTCCACTGAACAGCTGGCAGGCGCTCTAACCCTGGCATTAGGAAATTATACCACGGAACAATGTGCGCAATATTATGATGAGATTCTGGAATTTTCTGAATCCACTTACACTGAGAACCTGATCACTCTTGGATGCTTGGAATTGGATGAGCCTGCTTCCATTAGCCTGTATGCATCCACTTTTGAGAGCAAGGATGTGATAGAGGATGCCATTCGCTTGTACAATGAAAATATGGACGAATTGTCTCAGATTAAGTATACGGACTACGTAGGCTTAATGATGAGTTCTGTTACTACCATCATCAATGCCATAACCTATGTGTTGATTGCCTTTGTTGCAATTTCTCTGGTGGTTTCCTCCATTATGATCGGTGTCATCACTTTGATTTCCGTTCAGGAACGAACCAAAGAAATCGGTATTCTGCGTGCGATCGGTGCATCGAAAAAGAATGTATCCAGCATGTTTACTGCGGAAACAGTTATCATAGGTTTTGCTTCCGGCGCATTGGGCGTAACAGTCACATATTTACTGTGTATTCCAATCAATGCCATTATTAAGAGTCTGACAGGCATTTCTAATCTGAAGGCATTTCTGCCTTGGGATGCCGCCTTGATTCTAATCTGTATCAGCATATTGTTAACCGCTTTCGCAGGCATCATTCCTTCCAGAAGTGCAGCAAAGAAAGATCCTGTTGTAGCGCTGAGAAGTGAATAAATATTCCGATTTTATTTTCCCACCTTACAGTTCTCATGCCACATGAGAACTGTTTTTTCATTTCATAAAAGCCGATGGCAATGGTCTTCTTTTAATCAACTTTATTCTCGGAACACTCCATTCCTTTCTTGCTCTCTTTTTTCTCCAGCAATTCCTGCACCTTGGCCTCACTGATAAACTTGGTGGTCTTTACGATATACAGACCACCCTCCTGTGCCTTACGAACCCGGATTTTCCCCCTCAGGTAACCATGCTTTTCGCAGAATGCCACACAATAATAATGTTTACCATTCGGCGTGAACCACTTTATCTTCTTTTTCAGATTCCGATGGCACAGATAACACTTACTCGACGCCACCTCCTTATCGGAGAAGGCTGCTTTTTTATCCGGAAATACCCGGGAAATATATTTATTGTAGTCAGCAAACTGAATCTTAATCTCGTCTTCTCTCCTGCTGGGTGGTACATATAGGTCGAACGAAACCTTTTGCAGTACTTCCTTGTGTGGCAAGTCCTGTAGTATCCTGGCCGTATAGCAGGCATCATGGAATGCACGGTGAAAGGAAATATCCTTCTCCATATCCAGATACTCGATGGCCCACTCCAGTGTGCGACGGATTTTAGCATCCTCGTAGGCAATGCTGAAAATCTTCTGCATATCCAGGAATTCTGCCGGACCGTCAAAGAGAGGCTCCATATTATAGAATCGCATATTCCGCTGAAGCTCCGTCAGGTCCAATGTTCCCCATGTGCAAAAAATGTATTCCTCGCGGCCGCACCACTCCAGAAATTCTTCCATCACTTCCACGAAAGATGCAGCCCTCTGAAGCTGGCGCATATTGATGTGGACCAGCTGACTCGTTATCTGATGCATTTCCCGGTAAATCTGAGGCTTGATCAGTCTATTGAAGGTTCCCACCTCATAAAAATCACTATTCAGTTTTACCGCACCGATTTCGATGATTTCGAAGGGAATGGTCTCATGCACAGAGTCTCTGGGTCTACTGCCCTGATTCCACTCCAGGTCCATAACAATATAATTCATCTGAATTTCTCCAAACTATAAAACATACCAGTTCATTTGCCAGCTCCAGACTCCCATGGGCTTTCACATTTTAGTATGCTCTGCCCCAATATACCATCTTCTTCGCAGACTTGCCGCAGCATACACAGGTATCGGCAATCTGCTCCTGCTCGAAAGGCATACAACGGCTGGTTACGCTAAGCTTCTCCTTGATCCGGTCTTCACATGCCTGCTCACCACACCACATAGCCTTTACAAAACCTGCTTTTTCATTGAAGATCTGCACAAATTCTTCGAAATTCTTCGCAACATACGTATGCTCTTCCCTGTGTGCTCTTGCTCGTTCCAACATATCCTTCTGGATGGTCTCCATCCATTCTGATACCTTTGCTTCCAGCTCATCCAGGCAGATTTCAATCTTTTCTCTGGTATCACGACGGCAGATTACACACTTATTGGCTTCCATATCCTTAGGACCGATTTCAATCCGGATTGGATAGCCTCTCATTTCTGCTTCGGCGAACTTGTAGCCCGGAGACTTGTCCGTATCATCCACCTTCACACGGAAGCTGCTCTTGAGTCTGTCACGCAGCTCGTAAGCCTTGTCCAGCACGCCTTCCTTCTTCTGCATGATGGGAACGATACAAGCCTGAACAGGTGCTACTTTCGGGGGCAGCACTAGTCCCTCGTTATCACCGTGTACCATGATGATTGCACCGATCAGACGGGTAGTCATACCCCAGGAAGTCTGATGTACATATTTTAAAGTATTGTCCTTATCCGCAAACTGAATGCCGAAAGCCTGTGCAAATCCGTCTCCAAAGTTGTGGCTGGTACCGGACTGAAGCGCCTTACCATCATGCATCAATGCTTCGATGGTGTAAGTTGCATCTGCACCTGCAAATTTTTCCTTCTCGGTCTTCTGTCCCTTCACTACAGGGATTGCCAGCACCTGCTCCAGGAAATCTGCGTATACGTTCAGCATCTGCACGGTTCTTGCTTCTGCATCTTCGGCAGTTGCATGTGCCGTATGTCCTTCCTGCCACAAGAATTCTCTGGAACGCAGAAAGGGCCTGGTCTCCTTTTCCCAACGAACTACAGAACACCACTGGTTATAAACCTTGGGAAGGTCTCTGTAGGAATGAATATCATTTTTATAGAAGTCACAGAATAATGTCTCTGAGGTGGGTCTTACGCAAAGCCTTTCCTGCAATGGATTAAGTCCGCCGTGGGTCACCCATGCAACTTCCGGTGCAAAGCCTTCTACATGATCCTTTTCCTTCTGCAATAACGATTCCGGGATAAACATAGGTAAGTATACGTTCTCTACGCCTGTTTCTTTAAATCTTTCATCCAGTTGCTTCTGAATCAGTTCCCAGATAGCATATCCTGCCGGCTTGATTACCATACATCCCTTCACGCTGGTGTAATCGATTAATTCTGCTTTTTTTACAACATCCGTGTACCACTGGGCGAAATCAACATCCATGGATGTGATCGCCTCAACCATTTTCTTTTCTGCCATTTTGCTTCTCTCCTTTTTATCCTCGCAATTTCTGACTTATTTTGTTTCTGTGAGATTGCTTTAGGAGCCGAAAAGATGACCTGCAATTCTCACAAAGAACAAAGAGTCCCCTTGCGGAGCGTTTTTGATTCATAGGAAATACTCACTTTATCACTGCGATGCAACGAGGCCTTTCCTATGAATCAAAAAAGAGCCCACATCCCAAAATAGGGACCGAGGACTCGGCGGTACCACCCTAATTCATGCACAATCACTGCGCACATCTCATCTTACCGTTAACGCCGGTGCTACGCTGTATTTTCATACAGAGCTCCGAGGCAGGTTCCCGATACTTTCCATAAAAGCCTTCCACCAATGACTCTCTCTCTGGGATGTTCCATATCTGTACTGGTCCTCTTCAACGCTACATCTTTAGCATAGATTTTAGTCTATAGGACTTTAGTTTGTCAAGAGGCTTTGCACAGAATCACCAAATAAACAGACCCTCTGTCGCGCTGTACATAGGATGTGTCACACATCCATACAGACCGATATCGATTACCTTTTGGTTTTCCTGGGTGTAAACCGTCCGCTGTCCTCCACGAACCGCCTTTTTATCAGCAACAATTCCTCTACCTGCATCAAGATATAAAACAAAATCGCTCTCGCTTCAAATTCTTCCCTGTTCTCCGGCAGCTTCTCCTGTTTCATTTCAGCGAACAAATCCTGCAGCCGGTTCAGCAAACCCTCTACCGTATTGTCCTTGTGGTAAGCCTGCTCCACAGCTGCAAACAACGCTGCCACCTTCACTGTCTGCTGCGGCAGATAATGAAGACTCTTGATATTGTGATAAATGCCCTTGAGCACTACCGTCTGTTGTTCTCTCATACGCACATAATCCAGCTGATAGGTTTCCTTCTGAAACAGGGAATTATTATAATTTGCCGCCGCACAAAGCTTTGCCTGTTGAATGGCCTTCTCCAGCTTTGGAAAACAGTTACTTTCATACATTTCCTTATTCTGCCGGGGCAGCCACGCGGACATCCGGTGCAAGATCCCCTTTATCTGCTCGTCCACTTCATCCGCCAGCTTCACAAAATCCGCTTCCTTACTGTGCAAATGCAGGTTTACCAGTATGCCCATTCCGGCTCCGATCAGAAACAGCAAGGTCTCATTCCCCAACATCTCCGGATTCATATTCCCTTCATTCAGAAAATGAGTGATCAACACAGAATCTGTGGTAATCGCCTCCTGCCAGCCCGCTGCCATGCAAAGGAAGGCAAACAAGAACAGATACACCGCAAAAGCCGGCAATGTATACCCTAACACCCGGAAGCACACCCCTGCCAAGATCAGTGCGCACACATAAGCCATGCCTCTGTTGACCGCACTTTTTAGGGTTTCCCTCTTGGTCTTCTGGATACTGAGCACCGTGATAATCCCCGCCGTTGCAGAGAATTTCAGCCCAAGCTCTCCTGCGATAAATATGGACAGCAGTGCCGCCACCGCTATTTTTAAGCTTTTAAATAAATGCTTTTTCAAATGATAACTGCCTTCCATCTCTGCCTTTCTGAATTGTATAAGCCTTGGAAAAAATCGTTCCGGTATGCGAACGACCGAATACTATAACTTTACACGACTTTATTTTACCATAGTTCTGGCTATTACACCAGTTTTTTGATAGAATGTGTTTAATAAAATTGTAGCAGTTCAGCAAAGGAGCCCCATGAACCGTACCCTTACCTACATCATTACACAAAATGACCTCCCCCATACCATTCAAAGCTTTCTGCAATCGAAGGGCTACTCCGCCCAGGTAATCAAGGCCTTGAAAACCATGCCGGAAAGCATCCTGATTGACGGCAGGTGGGAATATATGAGATATGTGCTGACAGAAGGCGAAACTCTGACTGTGCGCATTCAGGAAGATGGGATTTCTGAGAAAATACCGGCAGTACCAATGCATTTAGATATTGTGTATGAGGATGAGGATATCATGGTTATCAACAAGCCCTCCCATATGCCCATCCATCCCTCATTGAATCACTACTATAATTCCCTTGCAAACGGACTGGCATGGTATTTCGAGCAGCAGAACAAACCCTTTATCTTCCGCTGTGTGAATCGCCTGGACAGGGACACTTCCGGCCTGACCATCATTGCAAAGCACATGCTGAGTGCAGGGATTTTATCCTCTATGGTGGCAGAGCGTGAGATTCACAGAGAATATCTGGCGATTGTCCGAGGCAGAATCACGCCGGAGTCCGGCACGATCGACGCGCCAATCTGCAGAGTAGGGGACTCCATTATTGAGCGGTATGTGGATTTTGAGAAGGGCGAACGCGCAGTTACCCACTATAAATTGCAGGAATATAAAAACGGGCACAGTCTGTTGTCCATTCATCTGGAAACAGGCCGCACCCATCAGATTCGTGTGCACATGAAGCATATTGGATTTCCGCTGATTGGAGATTCCCTGTATAATCCGGAGTATGCTTTTTGTGCAGATACTTCCCACACAAACAACGTTGGCAGAGACATCATCCCAAAACATGGCTGCCACCGAGATGGCCAGTATAAATACACCACCGCCAAAAGCATTGCAGACAAAGGCATTACCCGTCAGGCACTGCACTCCCACAGACTACAGTTCATCCATCCCATTACGCGAAAGTCCATGGAATTTGTCGCTCCCTTGCCATTGGATATGGACAGGGTGCTACAAACATTTCCGGAAACGTTAGAATTGTAATCGTTACTTAATACTGCTTTATAAACTTTTTTTCATTTTTACTATAGAGCTTAACCAGTGCATAAGCTTCCAGAACCAACAGGGCCGCACACACAAGATCCCCCCAACCGGGTGTGAAAACCATCACAGTGTATATTAATAACGCTCCAATGCCAAAGCCATAAATCAACTTACCGCAGAAGTGATTATATTCCTGCACATCCTTCAACGGCAGGTTTATCTTGTTAAAAACCTTGGTCTGTTCTTTACAGGTATATGCGTTATAGCCCTGCACAAAGCATACCCCACCTATAATCATAAAAAATATAACATCCATTTTCTGCCTCTTTACTTATATGTCTGAACCGCAAAGGATTCAAAAACGCAGTCTCTTGCCGCTGCCAGATCATTGAGTTCACCGTTGGTCATCATCTGCACCATTACATTACCGATGGCAGTTGCCTCTGTAGGTCCTGCATATACGGTTCTTCCGGTGTATTTTGCCGTTAATTCGTTCAGATATACTGCATTGGAGCCGCCGCCTACGATGCTGATACTGTCATAGGTCTTGCCAGTAATTTCCTGAATTTCCTCAATTACCGTTGCGTAGCATTTTGCAAGACTGTTATAAATAACAGATGCGATTTCTCCTGCTGTCTCCGGTACCGGCTGCCCGCTTTCTGCACAGGCTGCCTGTACTTCCTTGATCATGTTCTTTGGTGCCAGAAATCTTCCGTCATTTGCATCCACGATGGAAGGAATGGTCTGCTTTGCAGCATCTGCACACAGTTCGCCAAAGGAAAGATCCAGACCCCTCTCCTCCAACAGCTCTTTCTTAACAGACTGAATCATCCAGAGCCCCATGATATTCTTCAAGTAACGGAAACGATACTGGAATCCGCCTTCATTGGTAAAGTTATGGGCTTTACTCTCCGGACTGCAGTCTGCTTCCATACGCTCTACGCCCATCAGCGACCATGTGCCGGAGCTTATGTATATGGTATCAGGATCATTACTCGGTACTGCCAATACCGCAGAACCGGTATCGTGAGTGGCCGGCAGCACAACCTTACAATTAAATCCTACTTCTTCCTGGATATCCGGTCTTAAATTACCCAGAACCGTACCGGGTACGGAAACCTTCCTAAACATCTCTTTGGGATAACCCAACCTCTCAATCAGCTCAAGATCCCACTGCTTGGTATAAGGATTGATCAGCTGGCTGGTTGTTGCCTCTGTATATTCATTGGATTTTACGCCACTGAGCAAGAAGTGGAAATAGTCCGGTGTCATCAGGAAGGTCTTCGCCCTTTCCAGATATTCCGGATGCCCGGTCTTTACAGCCATCAGCTGATAAATAGTATTGTAAATGGCTTTCTGAATACCGGTTCTTGCATACAGCTCATCCTCCGCAATAATCTTGTACACCTCTTTATCCATGCCTTGATTTCTGTCATCACGATACCCTACGGTATTCCCCAGAACCTGATCATTTTCATCCAGCAGCACAAAATCTACTCCCCAGGTGTCCACACCAATGCTTACCGGAATCTTACCGATTTCCTTACATTTCTTCAGACCGGCTTTTATCTCTTTAAAAAGAGCTTCATAATCCCAGCACAGCTCACCGCCCTTCTCACTCATACCATTGTAGAAGCGATGCACCTCCTCCAATACAAGCTTTCCGTTCTGCATATGTGCCAGAATGTGGCGTCCGCTGGATGCGCCGATATCAACTGCCAAATAATATGCTTCCATAGTTTTCTCCTTTTCTCTTATTCTCTGATGTTCTCATAGTTTGCCTTGTGCTTTCCATTCTTCTATTATTAGCAGTATAACAGAGAATTGGCAAAAAGGAAAGGACGCTCTTTCCGGAAACTGATTTATTTCTTATCATTCCTCCCCTGTTTCCTCATGAACGCTTCCCCAATTCCAAGAATTACAAACATCGTAGTGGTTGCCATAGCCTGTTGGAAGCTTACCATATTGTTTATCGTATATGCCAGCACGCACACACCACAGGCCCCTGCAATAATATTCGTCTTACCATTTTTTATGTAACGGCTTATCGCTGTAATGACCATGCCACCAAAAGCAAGCAGACCCAGCAGGCCCTCATTTACCAGAATGGTAAGCCATTCACAGTGTGCATTGGTAAGTCTCAAACCCGGAAAATACTTCTGAACCATAGCCAGAAGCTCCGGATTCTTGCCTTGATGTATGTAGTTTGACATACAGTCTGGACCAATACCGAACAATTTGCCCCAAACATCCTGATCCAGCCAACACTGCATTCCAGCTATCCAGGTAGTCCCTCTGCGGCTTCCCCAATTTTCATTGAATGTAAGAAAGGAAATATCCGAAAGCCTCCACAAGCTTCCCGGAAACAATGTATTGCAGACAATGCAGCACACCAGCAGAACCGCGATACCTGACACGAGCCCTGCCAGAATTTTTCCGGATATGATAAAGAACTTCTGAGGATACCTGTTTCGGTTGTTACAATATGTAACCCAAACATACATGCACAAGGAAAATACCAGAATTACCACCGCCGCAGGAGTATCTGTAAGAAAATTCATCAAAGTGTCGCCATAGTTAAATTTGCTTGCAAAACATTTTCTCAGCACATACGTTATGGTACAGGCACTTCCCAGCAGCACCGCCATCAGCCAGAGCTGCTGCATCCGCTCGCCCGAACTGACGGACATAAGAAAAAAGACAAAACACAGGATTGCCAGTGTCAGCAGACCACTGCTGCTGCCTTGGGTAAGCAATGTGCCAAAGCCCATCAAGCAGCATGGAAGCATTAGCCATTTTAACCAATTATGCTTCTCAGCGCCCGCCCACCAATAATACAGGATTCCAAAGAAAACCGTCACGATATATCCACAGTACCAGTTAATATTTCCGATGGTGGAGATGAAGAATTCATTGGCATACTCCATTTTAATGGGATGAACCCCAAACCGATTGCAATATCCCAGAAAATATACCACAAAGGTAATCGGAATCCATAGAGCAAGCAGCCATTTATTCGGCTTCCACAATCTGGATATTACAAAATATATTGCCAAGAACATCATATGAGTGGAAAACCCCATGTACCAGCCGTTGGCTCCGTTCCAGGCACTTCCATAGGCGGTCATTTCCTTGTAATCAGAATACAAGTAGGAAAGAATTAGCGAAAATCCATAAATCACCGCAAACATATCTGTCAGGGAAAACGTCTCTTCTATGATCGTAAGGAGTTTTTTGTCCCAAATCCTTTTGCTGTACACTGCCTCAGCCAGCAAAAGAAACAGGTAAATCCCTAAAAATGGCAGAACTATCTTACCCAGATTAGTAGTCACTTTGTAGAAAAACTCGTATTTATTGGTTCCGATGCGCCCGTAACCATCCGTAAAATACAAGGGCATCTCAGCAATGATCAGTATCATGTAACTACTGATCAGTACATTTAAGATTATGCCTGCAAATCGTTGCGCTTTCTTCAACTCGCTTACCTCCAACTTCATTTTTGCAAAACCACATTTTCTCTAAACATATTGTAAATTTCTACATTTGTGAAGTCAAGCCATGAAAGCACATTTTTCCAGCTAAAATGATTCCTTCGGCTGTTCAGCAGGAAGCCTTCTCGGCGTCATCACAGACTTATAAATCTGATACACCAGCACAAACCCCAGCGGTCCTTTGATAACACCTGCAAGGCCGAATAATTGAATCCCGGCATAGATGGAGGTCAGCACCGCTACAGGCCAGACACCCAGCTTTTTTCCTACGATCTTGGGTTCCAGAAATTCCCGGATCAGCACGCATCCTCCGTAAAGAAGGGCGCAGACCACCGCCTTGCCATATGCCCCTTTTGCCAGCTGGATCAAAATTAATGGGAGCAGCACAATGCCCGTTCCCACAAATGGCAAAACATCCAATGCACCGGCCAGCAAACCCCACAGGATACCATTCGGTATGCCAGTCAGAAACAAAACCAACGCAATCACTCCGGCAATCGTTCCCATGATCGCCAGCTGCGCCTTGATAAAAGAAACAATGTATCGGATCGTGCCGCACAAGGCCTCAAGCCATACATGACACTCCCGCTGCTCCAGCAAAAAATTCATATACCTGTCATAATCCTTTGCCAGCAAAATCGCACCGATTAAAAATGTAATGAGAAAGGCGCCGCCGGAAGCCAGAGTCTTCATATACCTGATAATGCTGTTCATCAGATCCGGAACCACATCCGACTGCATTCTTCCCAGCAGCTGCCCACTGAGCTTGGCTACGCTCTCCTCCAGATGAGACACGTCCACCGAAAAAGTGTTGCCGATCCAGCTGCAAATTGAGTGCACTACCACCTGTAGTTCCTTCTCCCATACTCCCAGATAGTTACTCCAGTTGGGGGCATTGGTGGTCGCCCAGGATATTACCAGCCATGCCGTTACAATTACCACAATTCCTACCAGCACCAGTAAGATGACCACGCTTACCTGTCTGCGGATGCGAAGCTTTTGCTGCATTTTTTTCAACAGCGGTCCGAACATAGTCACGAACAGAAACGCCAGCAGAATGGGAGTAACCAAGGGCGAAATGTATGTCAGAAAAAAATACACTACTCCTATGATACAGAGTAGTGTAAACCATTTGTTGTTCATAAAAAATTCTTTCATTCCCGTCACCCCATCCTTTTCTTGCCGTTTGAAAATAGTATGGTGACTTTTTGTAATTTTATGATGCTAATCCCGTCCATCCATATTTTTCATTTCTAACCCGAAAAATTAGGAAGCTATCGTAAAGTGTGAATAACATCATTGGCGCATAGATGAACCCATGGTAAATTCCGGCTGAACCATGAAATCCAACTTTTTCCCTGTAATTGGATGATAAAACTCTATGCGATATGCATAAAGTGCCACATTTTTGACTTGATATTTCCAGCTCAATTCTATGGACTGGCGGGTTCCATATTTTAAGTCTCCCAAAATGGGATGACCTGCATGAGCCATCTGCAGACGAATCTGGTGGAAACGACCGGTTTCAATGCGCACATCTGCCAGAGAGCATTCCCCATTCCAGTCCTTTAAGATTTTATATTGCAGGATGGCGCGCTTTGCTTCCCTTTCTTCCTCGGCTCCGATGCGTCCCATGGAGCCTTCCTTTACCAGATAATCCACAAGCTTACCGGTTTTTTCGGAGGGTTTTCCACAAACCACCGCATAATATTGTTTATTCAATGTGCCTGCAAAAAGCTGCTTCGTCAGCTTTGCAGCAGCCTCCTTGGTCTTGGCAAATACCAGCAAGCCTTCCACGGGCTGATCCAGGCGATGGATTACGCCTAGATAAGACTCCTTACTGCTCCGTCCTAGCCGGGACTTTTCCTGAGAAGCTCCCTGATCGTGGTCTATTCGGGACTTTTTCAGATAATTTTTCAATTCACTGACCACATCCTGCTGCCCTATATGGTCGGTCTGGGTTGCCAGCCCGGCTGGCTTGTGACATACCAGAATGTGAGCGTCTTCATAGAGGATTTTTGTACGCATATCCTTTCCTCCACATAACAAGGCATATTTTCGAAACATCTTTTAGCCCGGACTCGAGCCTTTCCCCATACAGACGGGATAGGGCTTTTCTATATCTTAAACCGATACCCCACTCCCCAAATCGTCTCGATATACTGAGGCTTCGCGGTATCCGCTTCAATCTTCTCACGGATCTTCTTAATATGCACAGTAACCGTGGCAATATCACCGATGGAATCCATATCCCAGATTTCCCTAAACAATTCTTCCTTGGTATAAACATGGTTCGGATTTTCAGCAAGGAAGGTCAGCAGGTCGAATTCCTTGGTAGTGAAGGTCTTCTCGACACCATCCACATACACACGTCTTGCAGTCTTATCAATGCGGATGCCGCGGATTTCCACAATATCATTCTGGGGCTTCTGGTTGGTTCCTACCAGTCTGTCGTATCTTGCCATGTGTGCCTTTACGCGGGCAACCAGCTCGCTGGGGCTGAAAGGCTTGGTCATGTAATCGTCTGCGCCAAGTCCAAGCCCTCGAATCTTATCAATGTCATCCTTCTTCGCGGAAACCATCAGAATCGGAATATTCTTTACCTCACGGATTCTCTTACACACTTCAAAGCCATCCATACCGGGAAGCATCAGATCCAGAATGATCAGATCAAAATCCTTCTCCAAGGCAATCCTTAAGCCTTCATCGCCGGAATAACAGGTCTCCACCTTAAAATCACTTAACTCCAGATAATCCTTCTCCAGATCTGCAATTGCCACTTCATCTTCGATAATTAATATTTTTCCCATAAATTTATCCGTCCTTTCTCGTGCAGTGCCCTGCACCTGCATCTTAACACTTACAATCTTCCTTTTTCTGCCCTTCCTTCCGCCTCGCCAAAACTCTTATTTCATATCCTTACTTCTTCTCATTATACAACTCTCTGTATTTCCTCAAAACAAAGTGAATGCAGGTGCCTTCGCCCTCTTTACTGGTGGCCCAGATGTAACCGCCATGATCCTCAATAATCTTCTTTACAATGGATAATCCAATCCCGCTGCCTCCCTGTGCAGAGTTTCTTGAGGCATCCGTCCGGTAAAACCGTTCAAATATCAGCGGCAGATCCTTCTGGGCGATACCCTTGCCATTATCCTCAATCTCGATGCGAATAGCATCCACCTCATCCAGAATACGGATATCGATTTCACCGTGAGGCTTATCCATATATTTTACGCTGTTGCTGATAATATTATTGATGACCTTCTTCATCTGCTCCGGATCTGCAATGACCATAGTATCCGGTTCCACCAGATCCGTATAATTTAAAGAAATATTCCTGGATTCCAGATCCAGACCGATCTCTTCCACACAGTCGCTGAAATAATCCGCCACATTGATGCGTAGGAATTTATAATTTATCTTGTTATTATCAATGCTGGAATAAGTGGTCAGCTCATTGATCAGCCTGTCCATGTCATTAGCTTTATTATAAATGGTACGGATGTACTTGTCCACCTTTTCCGGCGTATCCGCCACACCATCCATGATGCCTTCCACATAACCCTTTATGGCGGTAATCGGCGTCTTCAGGTCGTGGGAGATATTGCTGACCAGCTCCTTGTGCTGCCTTTCGTGCTGCCTGTTCTCTTCCGTGGTTTCTTTCAGGCGCAGCCGCATATCCTCATAATTACGGAACAGATCGCCCATCTCTCCTTTCACGTTTGTCTGCAGCATATGATCAAAATTACCTGCTTTAATTTTACGCATGGCCACATTCAATTCATTGATCGGTGTGAATACTCCCTTGTGTATCCACTGAGACAAAATCCAGCTGGTAAAAATCAGGATACACAAAATAGCAATGAACATGTCCACCAGCAACGTCCTGGAAATCAGAGAGTTCATCTTGGCAACCACAAACAGCGTACCCGGACTTTTGTCCTCAAATTCAAAGTCATACTGCTTTACATACTTATTATTCTCCCGGAAATAATAACCGCTGCCCTCGGACAGATCTCCTTCGCCGAAATCCGGCAGCTTCGGCAGCAGCCGTGCAGCAGCATCCGGACTGTTGGAATACAGTATTTGCCCGCTCTTTCTTATAATATAATATGCGGTTGACTTTGGCAGTCTTTTCTCCAGCCCCTGCAAATATTTCTCATCCTCCAGCCTGCTCACATCTTCCTTTGCCTCTGAAACCATAATTTCGTATATTTCATCCGCAGTAGCTGCCGCTGCCTGAAAAGACTCCGAAACCAGCGTGTAATCCATATCCTGTATCGGATATCCCTGCTGCAGATTGATCAGATAACCGCCTATGATAAAAAATGCAATGGCCGTAAGCATCAGCGGCAATACAATGATGGTTGTAAAGGTTACCATTAATCTGGTCCTGATTTTCATAATAATCTCCGTTCTGCGGCCTCTGGCTGTTCATGTCTTCCATAGACTGCATATTTTTCCAGTTTTTATAAGTATACCACATTCCCACCTTTCATGCATAAATTCTGCAGAAGCTTTTCATAAAAAAAATCTAAATTTGCCTTCGTAAAAATAATGTAAAAAAATTTTTGAAAAACCTATTGACAAAAACAATTATTATAGTATACTGAAATCAGTAATCATTACTGTTATCAAGAAACTTAGAAAGGATTTCCGCATGGCATTAAAGCACAGTAAACAACGTGAGATGATCAAAGACTTTCTAATGAGTCGATATGACCACCCGACAGCAGACGTTGTCTACATGAATGTCAGACAACAGAATCCCAATATTAGTCTTGGAACCGTTTATCGCAATTTGACTCTTTTGGCAGATATCGGTGAGATCCAACGATTACGGCTAGGTGACGGAGTGGACCACTTCGATGCCGATACGAATCCGCATTACCATTTCGTATGTGACCATTGTGGTAAGGTAATAGACCTGAGAATGGACAGTATTGATGGCATTAAGGATATTGCCGCTAAGGATTTTGAGGGTAATATTACCGGTCATGTGACCTATTTTTACGGAAGCTGTGGTCAGTGCAGTTCCTGCCCGACTCACGAAAGCACAAAACAAAACTAAGAAAAACTTGCAACCAAATGCACGAAGCATTAACCAACAAAAAGAAAACACATCATTTTATTTGAAAAGGAGATTAAAATTATGAAGTATGTATGTAGCGTATGCGGTTATGTTCACGAAGGAAATGAAGCATCGGAAGTTTGTCCTATCTGTAAGGTTCCTGCAGAGAAGTTCATTGCACAGGGCGCAGAAAAGACCTGGGCGGCTGAGCACGTAGTAGGTGTTGCACAGGGTGCTCCAGAAGATATCATTATGGATCTTCGCGCTAACTTTGAGGGCGAATGCTCAGAAGTCGGTATGTATCTGGCAATGGCAAGAGTTGCTCACAGAGAAGGCTATCCTGAAATCGGTCTTTACTGGGAGAAGGCTGCTTGGGAAGAAGCTGAGCATGCTGCTAAATTTGCTGAATTACTTGGCGAAGTGGTTACCAATTCTACCAAGAAGAATCTTGAATTAAGAGTGGAAGCTGAAAACGGCGCAACTGCCGGTAAATTTGATCTTGCTAAGAGAGCAAAAGCATTAAATCTGGATGCAATTCATGACACCGTGCACGAAATGGCACGCGACGAGGCAAGACATGGTAAGGCATTCGAAGGTCTGCTGAAGAGATACTTCGGTTAAAAATCGTGACCGCAAAAAGTTCAGCAACAGGGAGCAACTCATTTGTTCCCTGTTGTTGATTATTTATTCGAAATACATTCCATCATGATCAGGAGGTCAATACTATGAGTTTTTTAACAGGGAAAACAGTACTTATTACCGGTGGCGGAAGAGCTGTGCTGTCCAATGGCAAGGCCGGCTCTATCGGTTATGGTATCGCCACAGCCTATGCAAAAGAAGGTGCCAACATCGTCATTACCGGCCGGAATATGCAGAAGTTGCAGGATGCTAAAGAAGAGCTGGAACGTCTCTACTCTGTAAAGGTTCTGCCTGTTCAGGCAGACATTTCTGCAGGTGCGGACAATGCCGCCATCGCAGCAGGTGTTGTAGAAAAAGCCGTCGGTATTTTTGGCGGAATCGATGTTCTCATTAACTGCGCACAGGCTTCCGCATCCGGTGTCACTCTGGCAAATCACACTACCGAGCAGTTTGATCTGGCGCTTTATTCAGGTCTATATGCTACATTCTACTATATGCAGGCATGTTATCCTTATTTAGCGAAAGCGCACGGCAGTGTAATCAATTTTGCCTCCGGTGCAGGGCTATTCGGCAATTATGGTCAATGTGCTTACGCGGCTGCAAAAGAAGGCATACGCGGTTTGACCCGTGTTGCTGCCACCGAGTGGAGCAAAGATGGTATTAACGTTAATATTATCTGCCCCCTTGCATGGACCTCTCAGCTTGAGAATTTCCAGAAAGCCTACCCCGATGCATTTGAAAAGAATGTCCATACACCACCTATGGGATTCTTTGGTGATCCGGAAGAGCATATCGGCAGGGTTTGTGTTCAGCTTGCTCATCCTGACTTTAAATATATGACCGGCGAAACTCTGACTCTGGAAGGCGGTCTGGGCATGCGACCCTAATCTGTTTTACAAACAAATAGACAGGGACGTACCTTTAAGGTACGTCCCCCTTTGTATCGTCCGCGATCGGATTCTTTTTAAAATCTTCCAGCAATTTCTTCAATTCTTTTAATTCTTCCGGTGTACAGGATAAATCCTCCCGAATCCCAAACAAATATTTTTTATCAAATAGTCCCTTATTTTTTCTCTTCTTTTTCATAAACATAATTGTGCTCATATTCCAAAAAATTATTGGCGGTATTCTGTATTATTTTATATTACTTTATCATATTTATAAATATTTGTACACAATTGATGATACTTTAACATAAAAAGGGGGCTTTGATATGAAACCATTAAAAGGCAGATTCAGCATTACTTTGGATGAAGATATTGCTGAAAAGATTAAAAAAATGGCAGAAGAGGATGACAGAAGTTTCAGTCAGTATATCAATATGGTTCTTCGCGAATGGATTAAAGTAAAACACAAATAATACTGTTCGGTAATTCTTTTCTCTGACTGGATTATAACATAGTCTTTTTAGAGAGTCAACCATTTGGTTCCATATTGAGTCAAAATATTTATTCCCTTATTTTTCTCTTGCCCTGCATTCAAGTAAGTGCTATTATGGATGTGTTATTTTTTCAAAGGAAGAGAAAAACATGAATACTACACAAGAAACGGCTACCCAATCCCCCTTTCACGTGGGCCTGCGAAACATAAAAACCGCACTGGCGGCGACGCTCTGTGCATTCATTTACTTTTTCTATGACCGTAACCCTACCTTCGCCTGCATTGGCGCGGTATTTGGAATGGGCAACGATATGAGCGGTTCCAAGCTGGGTGGCGGCAATCGTCTTTTCGGAACCATCATTGGCGGCATTCTGGGTATGGGGCTGTTCCGGATTTACATTATTTTCTATCCGGAAGGCGGCATATATCCCCTGATGCTGCTATTGCTTTTCGTCGGTGTGGTTCTGCTGATCCTGATCAGTCAGATCGTACACTGGCCCGGCGCCATTCAACCCGGCAGCGTCATGCTGTGCATCATATTATTCAACACCCCTGTAACAACTTACATAGATTACTCCGTGAACCGCATCGTGGATACCGGTTTCGGTGTGGTTGTGGCTTTGGCAGTCAATTATTTTTTGCCAAGGGAGCGATTGGTCAGATGGCTGGCGCCATTCCGTAAGGATAGCAAACGGTAAATATGTTTTTTCGGCTCGCAAAGCAGATGGCACAGCGTGAAGGCGTGCCCGAACAACTTAAGGCAGATAACCGAATGGAATGGGATTTTTGCCCGAAGGAATCACATCCGCGGCAAGGCCACTGAAATTGTAAATAACGAAATAGTTTATAACTAACCCACAAACGCTGGCAGGGAGATAACCTTCTCTCTGCCGCTTTTTTTCATTTTGATATTTTGCAAAAAATTCATTGACTTCGATTATCATTAGCGGTAAAATATTAACCGTTATATAACGATAGATATAATATGGAGGTGCGCCATGCCGCCCAAAGTTAAAGTGACAAAAGAAGATATTATAAACGCTGCCGTAGATATTGTGCGAAACAGCGGAGCGCAGGCTATCAATGCGAGAATAATCGCATCTAAGCTAAACTGCTCTACACAGCCAGTGTTTTCCAACTTTGCTACGATGGATGATCTGCGTCTTTCTGTTGTAGAAAAAGCGGATATTTTATGTCAAGAGTATATGCGTAGAGAAGCAGAAAGCGGAAAGTTCCCCGCATACAAAGCAAGCGGTATGGCTTATATTCGCTTTGCGAAGGAGGAAAAGGAGCTTTTTAAGCTTCTTTATATGCGTGATCGCAGTGGCGAGACCATTCCCGAGTCAAGCGAACTCGGTAATAAAATGGAATCTGTTGTGCAAAGCAATACAGGGCTTAACAATGCAGATGCAAAGCTGTTTCATCTTGAAATGTGGGCCTATGTTCACGGGATTGCTGCTATGCTTGCAACGGGCTTTGTAGATCTTGACTTTGCGCTTGTAAGCCGTATGCTTACAGACGCATATCAGGGAATGCGTAAACAGTATGGAATGGAGTGATAAATTATGGATGCTATCAGAATTGAAAATTTAACTAAAAAATATAAAGATGTGGTGGCAGTAGATAACCTTAGTCTTTCCGTTCACCAGGGCGAATTGTTCTCTCTGCTCGGTGTAAACGGCGCCGGCAAAACAACCACTATCAAAATGCTGTCGTGCCTTACACCACCCACAAGCGGAGAGGCTTTTCTAAATGGAAAAAACATTTGCAAGGATTCTGCCGCTGTGAAAGCAATGATAGCCGTCTCCCCGCAGGAAACTGCGGTTGCGCCCGGACTGTCTGTTCGTGAAAATCTTGAATTGATGTGCGGTGTTCACGGATTGATAAAGGACAAGCAAAATGCAAAAATTGCAGAACTGACCGAACTGCTCGGACTTGAATCTATTGCCAAGAAAAAAGCCGGTAAACTGTCCGGTGGCTGGCAGCGCAGATTAAGCATTGCTATGGCACTTATCAGCGAGCCTGAGATTCTTTTCCTTGACGAACCTACGCTTGGATTGGATGTGCTGGCCCGAAGTGACTTATGGGATTTGATCCGTTCTCTCAAAGGAAAGGTCACGATTATTCTGACAACACACTATATGGAAGAAGCTGAGGCACTGTCTGACCGTATCGCTATTATGAAAGACGGCAAGCTTCTTATCTGCGACACCGCTGATATGATTAAGCAAACAGCGGGAACGGATCGTTTTGAACAAGCATTTATCCATATTGTTAAGGGGGTGGCAAAATGAGAATGCTGACATTTGCGAATAGGAATACAAAAGAAATATTACGGGATCCGTTGAATCTGTTCTTTGGACTCGGCTTTCCCCTTGTTCTGATTTTATTGCTAAGCGCAATACAGGCAAACATCCCTGTAAAGCTGTTTGAGATACAGCACTTAACTCCGGGTATTACGGTTTTTGGACTGTCATTTATGACCTTATTTTCAGCAACCATTATCGCAAAAGACAGAAATAGTTCATTGCTTCAGCGCTTGTATACAACGC
>JAZNXM010000028.1:0-16953 GCA_045593865.1 Acetatifactor sp.
AAATTCAGGGAGCTTATAACCAGCTGCCAGAAACTCGTCACGATGCTCTCTTAAACCTCTTAATGTTAATTCCATGATTTATAATCCTTTCATATTTAACATACATTTATCGCGGATATTTATACTTACATATCGATAGTACGCAACATACAAATGCAATACCCGTATTTTACGATACACCAGGAAGTGGGAGCATGACTTCTCGCATAATGCACCGTAGCAAAAACAGTCGAACAAAATTGTTTGAATTTGACGGACACCCGTGTCCGGGCAAAGACAAACAATTTTGGTGAATGTTTTTAGTGCGGTGTGTGAGCAAGATATATGTCGACCGCTTCCGGCCGATCACCATCTAAAAACTCAAAGCAATTTACTACCCTTATTTAATTTTAGGAAGAATGCCTTCCACGTCAGTATGAGGACGAGGGATTACATGCTGAGCAACTAACTCACCAAGTCTTGCAGCATTCATAGCGCCTGCTTCTACTGCAGACTTAACTGCTCCTACATCACCGCGAACCATAACTGTTACTAAACCGGAACCGATCTTCTCTGTTCCTACTAAAGTAACGTTTGCAGATTTACACATAGTATCTGCTGCCTCGATTGCTGCGGTAAGACCTCTTGTTTCAACCATTCCTAATGCTTCCTGTGCCATTTTCATTTCCTCCTTGAAAACTTTCATTTTTTGTTGTGATTTTTGTTGTGTTTTGCTTAATTGCTTTTTTTATTTTACTGCATTTCTGCAATAATTTCTACTAATACATTACGGAATCAGGACTTCTTTCCCAATACGCTTTGCGCTGAATGCCACCATTTTCCTGATCTCCTCGCTGGGTGATGCGATCACGCCATAGGATGCCACGACATGGCCATTGGCTTTCGTAATGTTTTTTGCAGCTTCAATTGCTGCCGTTACATCGGATACCGTTCCTTCCACGATGATCGTTACAAGGCGACCGCCCCATTTTCTCTCCCAGGTAACCAGATCCACCTGTGCTGCTTTACACATTGCATCCAGTGATTCAACTGCAGCAACTACACCGGATACTTCAATAAGCCCGTATGATGTACCCATAATTTATTTTGCCTTAGGGAATCCCGGAAGAATGCCTTCCACGTCATTGTGAGGACGGGGAATTACATGCTGTGCTACCAGTTCACCCAGACGGCTTGCTGCTGCCGCGCCGGATTCAACAGAAGCCTTAACTGCTCCTACATCTCCGCGTACCATAACGCTTACCAGACCGGAACCGATCTTTTCTGATCCGATCAGAGTAACCTCTGCTGACTTTGTCATTGCATCTGCAGCTTCAATCGCTGCGGTAAGTCCTCTTGTTTCAACTATTCCCAATGCTTCCTGTGCCATTTTTGTTTTCCTCTCTTATTAATTTATTCTTTTAATTTACGCTCTTTATTTACCTGCAATATGCCGATTATATCCGCTTCGTTTCGTGTTTGGAGCTTTGACACCTTAATCCGGGTCAAATCCCTGAATTCCCATCATTTTCAGTGTATTCTGTGTGGGTCTGGGAATCACATGACTTGTCACCACTCCCGTAAGCTCCTCAGCCACCTTGCGTCCTGCTTCAACTGCCGCGGTCACATCGTCCACACTGCCGCGGAACTTGATGGTTACCAGAAGCGGCACCTTGAGGGTATCTGCATTTGCCGGCTTATTCTTATCAAACGGCTCCAGAGTTACGTTTGCCGCCTTACATCCTGCATCCGCTGCGATAAAGGCGCACACCAGACCATATACCTCTAAGAAACCTATCGCTCTTTCATCCATACAGCTTATCCTCTCTTATCTTCATTAATCGGGGAACACTGCAACCTTGAGCCCGGTCATTGCCAAGTTCTTCTTATAAGCTTCATTAATCTGGCTCAGCGGATATCTGTCGGTGATCAGCTCCTTCATAGGAAGACCGATTGCCTTAGCGCTCTTTAAAAATTCAAATGTGGTTGCGTAATCTCTTAATGTATATACCCAGCTGCCAACAGTTGTAATCTCCTTCGCGCAGATATCGAAGTGAGGATTGATGGTTGCGTCACCGCCATTGATGAAGAAACCAAGCTCACACAGACCGCCGCCCTTGCGAATAAACTTATAGATATTTGCATGTCCTGCAGGAGAACCGGTACACTGGAATGCAAAGTCAGCAAGATGTCCGTCAAACTGTGCCTGGATACCTTCAGCCATTGCATCTGCGCCCTTGAAATCCTTGAAATTCACGGTTCCGCTTGCACCCAGCTTCTTAGCAAATTCCAGACGTCCCTCATTGCCGTCTACTGCAATGATATTGCCAATGCCCATGGTATGTAAGATCGCGATACATATCAAGCCGATAGGTCCGCAGCCCTGTACTACCACTCTGCTGTTGAAACGTAAGATACCGGTAGTTTTTGCTCTCTCCACTGCATGAATCAATACTGCACAAGGCTCGATCAGAATACGGGAATCCAGATCCAGATCACTTACATTAAAGAATGTAGAGCCTTTACGAATCAGAATATAATCTGCAAACCATCCATTTAAATGTACCTCATCATCCGGAATCAAGCCGTAAATATCGCCCGCGCCTACATTCTGCTTGTTCAAATCATACATGGTAATATCCGGATCATCCTTGAAGATCATACAGGTTACGATCTTATCACCTAACTTGACATCCTTGCCTGCACTGTCCTTCTTTACGTTTTTACCGATTTTCACAATTTCGCCGGTACCCTCATGACCCAGGGCAACGGGGATCAGTCCGAAAGGATCTCTCTTGTATTCGTGTGCATCTGTACCACAGATACCACAGCCTTCTACCTTTACAAGAATATCATCATCGCCAACCTCCGGCATGGGATATTCCTTAACTTCTACTTTTTCAATGCCGGTCAGCATTGCAACATGTGCAGTCTTTGGAATGCCTGCGCCTGCGCATTTACTTGCCACCGGAGCATTACTTACAGCAGGTGCTGAGAGACTGCTTAATACTTGTTTCACAATCTCCTCTACCTGAAGTGAATTTAATTCCATTTCCTTACCTCCATACTTATTTTTTTCGATTACCGGGAAGCGGGTGCCTTATGTCTCATGTAATGCACCGCAGCAAAAACAGTTGAACAAAATTGTCTGGAATGGGCGGACACTTGTGTCCGATCCGGGACAGACCATTTTGGAAACTGTTTTTGGAAGGGTGTGTGAATGAGATATAATGTCACCGATTCCGAACGTTACCAAAACCCGAAAACCTTTAACGGATACACAAACTGTCTGACATGGTACAGCGTCTTCTCTTTGTAAAGGTTGCTGCACTGGTAAGTCCCTCACCGGTTCGGCTGGCAATGGTAAATGTAGGGAATCCCTCGCCGCCAAAACCAAGTGCTGCATAGGATGGTCCGTTCTTTACCAGAATTGCTGTATCCATTGCTCTTGCATACTCTGTGATCCTGTCCACATTCTTGGAATGAATGTGTGCGGAATGGCGATTGCCATGCTCCAGCCATACAGCCTTCTCAACCGCATCCTTGAAGTCCTTGGCTCTTACAACGCCCAAAATAGGCATCATCAGTTCTTCCGCAATCAGCGGATGCTCCTTGGGGCCCTCGAAGATGATGCAGCGGATATTGTCCGGCACCTCAACGCCTACCATTTTCAAAAGTACTTTTGCGCTTCTTCCTACACATTTACGGTTCAATGCGCCTTTTTCCGTCAGAACCGTTTTTACCAGCTTATCCTGCACTTCCTTGGAAGCCAGATAGCAGCCCTGTTCTTCCACCATGTATTTCATCAGTTCATCGCAGATGGAATCCACTGCAATAACTTCCTTCTCAGCGATACATGGAAGATTGTTATCAAACGTACATCCGTTTATGATGTCCTGTGCTGCCTTACGGATATCTGCCGTCTCATCTACCAGTGCGGGCGGGTTACCGGCACCTGCACCAATACCGCGCTTTCCGCTGGACAATACTGCGGTTACTACACCGGGACCACCTGTTGCAACCAGAAGTGGGATATCCTTATGCTTCATCATAATGGAGCTGGAATCCAACGTGGGCCTTTCCACGGTACATGCAATATTGTCAGGACCGCCGCACTCCAGGGATGCCTCATTCAACAGGTTGATTGCATAAATAGAGGTCTTGATCGCCTGAGGATGAGGATTGAATACTACGGTATTTCCGCCTGCAAGCATTCCCATGGTGTTACATAAAACAGTCTCACTGGGGTTGGTACAGGGAGTAATGGCACCGATCACACCAAAGGGTCCCATCTCTACCAGGGTAAGGCCTCTGTCTCCCGACCAGGCTGTAGTCTTAATATCTTCTGTTCCGGGAGTCTTCTCCGCTACCAGAAGATGCTTTAAAATCTTGTCGCCAACATTGCCCATACCGGTTTCTTCCACACCCATACGAGCCATGGTTTCTGCATTTTCTTTGATCTTAGTACGTATTCTGGAGATAATTTTTTCTCTCTGATCCATGGACATGATACGTACCTGTTTCTGTGCTTCTTTTGCCTTTTCAATTGCGGTATTCATATCGGAGAATACGCCATGCATATTGCTTACACTGCTATTAAGCTGCATCTTCGCCATGACTTCTCCCACGATACTCTTAATCTGGCTTTCTGTTAATTCCAAGCTATCACATCCTTTAATTTATTTTTTCCATATTCGCCCAGCTTTGTGTCCTGCTCCGCGGTACCTCCGCTGACACCGATGGCACCCACCAGAATCCCTTCCACATAGAGAGGCTCGCCGCCACCGAAGATCACAATCTTACCTTCGTTGGTGTGCTGGATTCCGTAAAGGGAACCTCCCGGAACTGCCAGCTTAGCTAATTCTGATGTGGACATCTGAAATGCTACGGAAGTGTAGGTCTTATTCAGTGCCACATCAAAGCTTCCGATGTACGCGCCGTCCATGCAATGGATGGCAATGGGTCTGCCGGCCCCATCCGATACTGCAACAACGGCCTTCACACCGACTCTTGCGGCTTCCGCTTCCACCAGTTCAATCAAAGCTTTGGCTGTTTTCAAGTTCATTACAGATGAGGCTTTCATCTTTCGGATGACATCTCGCACTTTGCTTTCAACATCCTGATTTTCCATATGGATAACCTCCTTCCAAATGGATTATTTCAGTTCCGAAATAACTTTCTTCACGATTTCTGCAATCGCAGCTTCATCTACCTTGTCGTGACCGCCGCAGCTGCATCCGCCGAAGTCATAGTCATAACCGGGGAAGTTCTTATATTCTGCGCCGCCGCATCCGCCACAGTTATGGCAGTTTTCGCCTTCCTTGTTTAAGCAGATGTTTGCAGGATGCTTTCCCTGCATACCGAATTTACGACGGATTTCGTAAAGCTTCTTGATGTTTTCTTTGTCAAATTCCTTGGGACCTCCAAGCATTTTGGATTTGTAAAGAAGCTCTGCGTAAAACTCAACACTTTCCATCTTGTGATATGCAGCCAACAGGTCGGTACTCCAAGTCAGCGCACCGTGGTTTTCAAGCAGCACTGCATCGAAGTAAGGAAGATATTTTTCCAGTCTGTCCGGAATTTCCATGGTGGAAGGTGTACCGTACTCAGCGATAGGTACACAGCCAAGGGAAATAACTGCTTCCGGCATGATGGGTTGTGTCAAAGGTATACCTGCGATTGCAAAAGAGGTTGCAAAGGTAGGATGTGCATGCACGACTGCACCTACATCGGGGCGCTTTTCATAAACACGCATATGCATCTTGATTTCAGATGACGGCTTGAAGCCCTTGTTTGCCTGAATTACATTACCCTTTGCATCTACTTTACAGATGTATTCCGGTGTCATAAAACCTTTTGATACACCGGTAGGTGTGCAAAGGAATTCATTGTCATTCAGCTTAACGGAGATGTTTCCGTCATTTGCTGCAACCATGTTACGGTTGTAGATTCTTCTGCCGATTTCGCAGATTTGTTTTTTGATTTCCATTTCGTTGATCATTTAAAGTTTCCTCCTTAAAAACTTTTAATTTATTGTAATGATTGCTCCTCCCATATGGTGGGTTCAGCAATTATAACTCATATAATGAATGTTCTTCTGCTGACCAGGTATCACTGCCTCGGATTGCCCAGAAGCCTTTCCTTGCTTCTTCCGGGCTTATCTTTCCGGGGGCATCCTTCTTCAGATAATCCAAGATCGCCGGTACGCCTTCCCCCTTCAGGGAATTCACATGAAATATCTTCGTACAGCCTGCATTCCTGAGCCACCTGTCTGCTAAAGGTACGTTGGCATTGGGCAGGTCTATCTTTGTAACGATTCCGATGCATTCCCGGTTGGCCTGACTGGTCACACAGGGCGGGAAGATACAGTAGGGTTCATTCGCCGCCACCAGAATCCCCACAACATCTGCCTCATAGGTGTACAGTGCCAGTGCTTTTCCAAGCCGGTGGCTCTGTGCATATTCACCCGGTGTATCTATGACACTCTCATGATACTGCACATATTGTGTTTTGTAGTAACGGATTTCCTCCCCCTTTAGTGCCTGGGTAAGTGTTGTCTTACCGGCCTCGCTTCTTCCCATGAGAACCAGTTTTCTCAAGTCTTTGTGACAGGGCAGACAGTGTAACCAAGTTTCTGTTGTACATAATCCTGCATGGCCTCAATGGACGCCTGCACCTCGCTGACCGTTCCCGTGATAATCAGAGAACCACTGAAGCGATCTACGAAGCCAAGAGTGATCCCGCTTGCCTTCATACCGATATCTGCCATGATAACCGCCGTTTCGGACGGAGTTACCGTGGTAATACCAATGGCCGCATTGCCATAATCAATCCGGGGATCCAGCCCCAGCTTCTCGAAAAGAACCTTGTCAGGACTGGCAATGATATGAGCCAGCGTTACCTGACGACCGGGCACACATTCCTGTATGATTCTCATATTGTTTTCCAAATTATGTAATTCCGGCATTTTAACCTCTTTTCTGCCACTAATGCGGCATACTCTATCTCATTATTTTAAGAATGTATTTCTGACAGCTTGTTGCCATATTCAATATCCGGAGTCATTCCACTCTGCATATCACATAATGCAACGTAGTAAAAACGGCTGAACACAATGGTTTGTCTTTGGCGAACAAACTGGTTTGTCCGACATAAGACAATCCATTTTGGATGATGTTTTTAGTCCGGTGTGTGAGTGATATGCAGAGTGGAATGACTCCGTCTTCTTCTCGAACGCACCGCTGCTGTATCCTAACCTCCAATTTGACATTCCAGAGAAGAATGATTCTCCACCACCTTCTTCAGCATCTGCATGTGCTCATGCTCCGGCGGCATTATATCCTTCATAGGATATTCTCTGGAAAGCCCATCGTATTTGTCCTGCCCCAGCCTGTGATAGGGCAGCAAATGAATCTTCTTTACTCCCGGCAGCTTGTCCGCGAACTGGGCAATCCCCTTTATTTCCTCGGGGGTATCATTGAATGTAGGAATTACCGGCACCCGGATGACCAGCTCTGTCAATCCCGAAGCAGCAATCTTTCTGGCATTTTCCAGCATCAGTTCATTGCCTCTTCCCGTAAATTCCTTATGCTTTGACGGATTGGTATGTTTGATATCCATCAGGTATGTATCCAGGTAAGGCAGTATCTGGTCAATTACCTCATATGGTGCACACCCCATGCTTTCCATGGCTGTGTGAATGCCTCTGGCCTTGGCTGCTGCCAGCAGTGCTTTTGCAAAGGCCGGCTGGCAAAGGCTTTCGCCCCCGGAAAGAGTGAGTCCCCCGCCGCTTCTGCGGTAGTAGCCCCTGTCCTTTTCCACCATTTCCATGACCTCTGCCACAGTCACATCACGACCGATCACTTTCGGTTTGCCGCCCACCATCATAGTCTGGATATCGTACTCCTGAGATTCCGGGTTGCAGCACCAGCGGCACCGGAGCACACACCCTTTCAGGAATACGATGGTGCGGATTCCCCTGCCATCATGGATGGAATATCTCTGGATATCAAAAATCCTTCCTTTTGTCTGTAAGATATTTTCCATTCTATTGTCTCCTGCTGTCTCCCTGAAATCCAGCTTTCGCTGCCGGCAGACACACATTCCTATTTATGACTTCTCACTAAAATCCCTGCTCTGTTCGTCTGATAATATCATCCTGCAGGCTCTTGGACAATGTGGTAAACAGGGCACTGTAGCCCGCCACGCGCACCACAAGATGCTTGTAATTTTCCGGATGCTTCTGGGCATCCAGAAGTGTCTCTCTGGAAACCACGTTGAACTGCACATGACTTCCCTTATTATCAAAATAGGTGCGAATCAGATTCGCAAAATTATCCAGCCCCCTGTCTCCGCTCAATGCAGACGGATGGAACTTCTGGTTAAATAAGGTTCCATTGGAAGCAATTGCATGATCCAGTCTGGAAACAGAATTTGCTGTTGCCGTAGGACCATTCACATCCTTGCCGGCAGTCGGTGATACACCATCCGCAACCGGCACACCTGCCAGTCTTCCGTCCGGGGTGGCACCTGTCTGGGCACCCAGCGGTACGTTCGCGGATACCGGATAAAGTCCTGCCTGGAACTGACCGCCTCTCGGATTTCTGTACTGCAACAAGGGTTTTGTATATGTATAAGCAACCTCTCTTGCAAAGAGGTCTACCTCCTCCATATCGTTGCCGAATTTCGGAACCTCTTCAATCATCTCCAGCAATTCATCAAAACGTTTTCTATCCGCATCTGTCACAGCTTCCCTGATGACCCTCGCGGAAGCTTTGGCCAGCGCTGCAGGCTCCGGAGTGATACCCTTTCCCGTCAGTTCTCTTGCCAGTACCCCCGCCACCTGGGATACCACCAGTCCATTGACTTCCTTACCATAATTAAACATAAGGGCCTTCTTCCATTCGGCCATGGTCACTTTCTTTTCCTCAAATACCAGCTTCTTTACGGCATAAAGAGAATCCGCCACATTGGCGATACCAAAGCCCTGCGGGCCGGTAAAGTTATAAATACATCCGCCCTGTTCACAGGTCTTACCTCTTACAATACAGTCATCCACCATACTTGCCAGATAGGGCAGGGGCATACGCTCCATATGTGCCTGGTCTATGGCATTATCCGCATTTACCATCAGGGCGATGAAATAATCCATCTGTTTCCGATAAGCCTCAAAGAATTCCTCGAAGGTCTGCATGTCCTCCACATTGCCGGTCATGGGTCCAACCTGCTCCCCGCAGTCCACACCATTGCTGAATACCAATTCCAGGGGACGGCACATATTAAAGAACGCTGCATCGTGCCAGCCGTTGGTCTTGCCGGCCTTCTGTGGTTCCACACAGCCGATAATATTGTAGGTTCTGGCATCCTCAAGAGTCAGGCCCCTGCTCATTAAGGAAGGAATGATCACTTCGTCATTGTAATACGCCGGAAGTCCGATACCGGTTCTTGTAAGCTCTGCCGCCCTTACCAGCAATTCATGGGGAGTTCCGTTCCATACACGGATGGAAAGGGAGGGCATGGGCAGGAATACATGCATGGAAGCATCAATGCACATGAACGAAAGGTCATTGGTCACATCGTTTCCTTCTTCGTCCTGTCCGCCTACAATCAGGTTCTGGAAAAGGCTGTAGCCAGCAAAGCCCTTTGCGCTGTCCGCGTCCCTGCATTTATTTAAATCATTTAATTTTACCCAGATACAATCAATCAGCTCCTGCGCCAATTCTCTTGTCAACGTACCGGCATCCATATCCTTTTTGTAATAAGGGTACATGTACTGGTCGAAGCGTCCCGGCGAAATAGAATGTCCGGAGGATTCCACCTGAATCAGCTGCTGCACAAACCAGAAGCTCTGACATGCTTCATAAAAACTTGTTGCACCTTTTGCCGGAACATTACGGCAGTTGGCTGCAATCTGTAAAAGCTCTGCTTTTCTGACACTGTCACTGCACTGTGCCGCCATTGACTCTGCCATCTCGGCATAACGCCCTGCATAATCGATAGCCGCCTGACAGCTGATGATAACCGCCTCCAGAAAACTCTTTCTGGTCACGTAATCAACGTCGCTTACACGGCACTTTTTAAGTGCAGCCTTTGCCTCGGCAATGATACCTTCATACCCCACTGCCAGCACTTTTTCGTATTGAACCGTGATATGTCCTACACCGTTGTAAAAATAGTTCCCCGGTGTAAATATGTTATGAGCCATCGCCCTCAAGGTCTCCGGCACCATGTAGCTCAAAGCCAGCTCACTGGTGGTCTTTCCTTTCCAGTAGGTATCAGCTTCCTTAATTTCGGCCTTCGCTTTATCAGAAATCACAAAAGGATCCGCTTCTCTGGTTGCAACCGTCTCAAACTCCGCTTCCAGCCAGTCATAGGAAAATTCCGGGAATGTCTGACAGCCTCTGGGCGCGATCGTGGTACTGCCTGCAATCAGCTCCTCGTCCCGGATAATAATCGGAATATGTTTCAAAATATGTTCAAAAGCCTTTGCCCGGCGAAGCACCATCGGCAAATTTTCAGTCTGCTTGTAGGACTCGGTTACCAGCACCGCTCTTGCAGATTCGATTTCCGGCATATTCGCATACAAATGCTCTACCAGCCTTGTGATTCTTTCTGTTTTCGGGACTCTTGCACTGTTATATTTCTTCATGTTTTGCACCAAGTCTCAAGCATTCCTTTCCATGCAGTCCGCCTACGATTTAAAGATGCCAGACACCTGGCTCATCTTATCCATCAACCCAACGGCAAACCACTGCATTATACTTCTTATTATCATTATATGACTGTTTATGTGGCTTGTCAACTGTGCAAAGTGTTGTTTTTTGTTGAATTTATAATTAAAAAATGTTGTTTTTGTTGGTTTTTATGCTGTTATATTATGCCCTTCTCCTTTTCCCGCCCCCGTCTCCTATCCTATTACAACGGAGAAACCAACGCTTTTTCATACTTTTCTTGACTCATTTCCCTCTTATACTCTATACTGAAGTAGTATAGTGAAGCGGATGCCCCATTCTAACCAATTTCACTTTTAGGAAAGGTATCTATCCATTTTGCAAAATACCGTTTATGAATATAACAAGAGGGGATCGTTATGACAGATATCAATAAAATTCACGAAAAATATATGAAAGCCGCCATGAAGCAGGCGCAGAAAGCCTATGAACTGGGTGAGGTTCCCATCGGCTGTGTAATCGTACACGAAGGAAAGATTATCGGAAGAGGCTATAATCGGAGGAACACGGACAAGAACACCCTTGCCCACGCAGAGATTACCGCCATCAACAAGGCCAGCAAAAAGATTGGCGACTGGAGGCTGGAGGAATGTACCTTATATGTTACTCTGGAGCCCTGTCAGATGTGTGCCGGTGCCATTGTGCAGGCTCGCATTACCCAGGTGGTCATGGGCTGTATGAACCCGAAGGCAGGCTGCGGCGGATCCATTCTGAATATTCTGGAAATGCCGGAATTCAACCACCAGGTAAAGGTTGTCAGAGGTATACTGGAGGAATCCTGCAGCCATATGCTGAAACTCTTTTTTACTGAGCTGCGGGAACGAAACAAGCTGGAGAAGGCGGCACGGGAAGCCGCCCAATCATAACAATTCAACCCAGTGCAAATATACTTTGCTTCCTATGGCGCTTCTTCTGCAATATAAGTAGGTGCAGCCTTCGGGCTCTTGCCCTTGATCACGTTGTGATAGTACCCATAGGTCATTGGGTCATCCTTCTTCAGCATATCCGCATCCTTGACTTTTCCAAGAAATACGGTATGCGTGGAAGTTTCCATGGTATTTACCACTTCACAGGTAATGTATGCACAGGCGTCCGCAACAACCGGCATGAAGCCCTTCACAAGAGACTCCACTTCATCGAACTTATTATGATTCCTGCCGCTTTTGAAACCAAACACACCGATGGTACCGGGATCGGAATTTTGACCCAGGATGGAAATGGCAAAATTACCGTTTTCTTTGATACACTGATTGGTGTAATTGTCATGATTGATGCTGATAGCAATGGTTGCCGGCTCCGATGTGATCTGCATGGCACTATTTGCCGTACAGCCGGTGGGTCTTCCCTTATCCCATGTACTGATTACATATACCCCGTATGATAATTGTCTGAATGCATTCTTATTCATAGTTAACCTCTTTTCTGTTTTTGATGGTATTTTGTTGCCAAATCTTCTTTACTCTTCCCAAAGAGTCTCATATGGAAATTCTCTGGCAAAACGGTACATGTCCGCAAGCTTTTCCTCATAATCATCCACTGTGAGCAGATTTTTTCCATTCTTTATACACTCAAATATATATTTATTATATTCCGGCTTGTGATGCGCATTATCCCGATAATTATCCAAATTGGTAATAATCTCGGTTTCATTCTGGAAGTAATACACCTTCACATTATCGCAGCCAAGCAGCTCCTTAATTGCATATGCATATATCGCCATCGTCTCATCCAGTGTATTTTTGAGAATTTCCTGTTCCCAATATAACATACTGTAGGGTGGAAACACAATATGAAATTCTGTTTCCGGATGTGCCTCGATAAACGGCAGAATATTGTCCAAATTCTCCTGACAGACCGTTAACCCATACTCATAGTCGGACTGTCCCTCCTCTGAATGACCCGAATCTGCTTCCGTATCACCCTCCTGCGTAGCCAGAAGCTGGTTCCGGACATCCCGGCAGGCGTTCAGCGCTTTTTCCCTTCCGAACAATGCGTCATCTTCCCATGTGTAGGCCGTGTCAATATTATCCCCAATCCCCTGCAATCCATCCAGAATCCGCCGGGCGCTGAGCACAAACGTATCATGGTTATACAAATACTCGTAGTCATTATAAAAATACCCGTCATACAGATATTCCGGACGCTCCACATAGCTTGTCCAGCTGGCACTTGTCAGCTGATAGGCGTTGATATCCATGACCACATGCTCCAAATCTCCCTCTTTTTGGGAAATCTGCGCAAAAATAGCCTGCAGATCATTGCTTCTTGCTCCGGAATAGGACAGCTTCATCGTATTCCATCCCAGCTCCTCGTCAAACCAGGATGTATGCATATTTTCTGTCATGGAAGTTCCAACAATCGCACTGGTGTATTCCAGATTTTTCGCTGCCCCTGCGGTCTGATACACTGCATTGTCCAGTATGACCGGCATATCAAACCACGGCTCATGATAATGATAGAACGGATCTGCCATCATCACAAAACCGCCGAACAGCACAAAGCACACTGCAAAACATGCAAGCATTCTTCCCAGATTCTTTTTCTCCTGCATCAATGTAACTCCTCAAACCTCTTTTCTCTTCTGTTAAAACTTATATACTTAACTTGAAACATCCCTGCTTTGAGCTAAAATTGTAATTAAAAATTGAAATATATAAATTTAGATACCTGCGAAAGCCAGATAAACGACCACACAAACAACATACCCAAGACCATAAAATATTTTGTACTTCTGTTCTTCTTTGCTACTATTTCATGGCTGGAAGGCAGCTTTACACAGAAAATCATCCAAAGCAGGAACCACACGATCATCCAGGCCTGTTCCAGCGCTCCCAGTACACCCGCCGGTACCAAACCCTCCAGAAGTATCAGGCCGATGGTATGATCGCTGAGTGCTGCCAGCAGACTTTCCTGACACAGGCCGGCACCACCCACAAACAATCTTTCCAACAGATAAAAGGGCTGTTTGGAATAATCCGCCCGAAAAAACACCCATGCCACATTGACAAAAGCAAATGTTCCTGCCCATTGAATCCATTTCGGCACTTTTTCGATCCCCTTTTTGCCCATGCGGCATATTACCTGCATGACACCATGCATCACGCCCCACAGCATAAAGGTCCAGTCCGCACCATGCCAAAGACCGCTCAACGTATAAACAATCATAATATTCATATATGTACGCCATTTCCCCTTACGGTTGCCGCCCAGTGGAATGTAAAGATACTGGGTCAGAAATCGCGTCAGGGTCATGTGCCAACGCTTCCAGAATTCCACAACCGTCAATGCCTTATAGGGTGAATCAAAATTGATCGGAATTTCCATATTGAACAATCGCCCAAGACCCTTCGCCATATCACAGTAACCGCTGAAATCAAAATAAATCTGCAGTGCGAAAGCCACAATCGTCAGCACTGTACTATATACATTCAGTTGTGCCAGATTCTCATATCCTGCATCACAGATTCTGGCAAAGGAATCTGCAACCAGCACTTTCTTGGCAAAGCCCAGAATAAAATACTCCAGTCCGGAAATCAGATTTCCATAATGGATCTTTTTCTTTTCCGGATCATGAAACTGAGGAATCATTTCCTGATGCAGCACGATGGGACCTGCGATCAATTGGGGAAAAAAGCTGACAAACAGTGCATAATCCCAAAAATGATACCTTACCATGCCGGGCTTACTGCTGTCCACCAGCATGGAAATCTGCTGGAATGTAAAGAAACTGATCCCCAGTGGCAACGCAATATTTTTCAGCACATATTCCTGCCCCAATAATGGATATATTGTACCAAAAGCAAAATCCAGATATTTAAAGTAAAACAATAACAAGAGATTTAAAAAGACACCTACAGCCAGAATCCATTTTTTCGTCGGCCCCTCCCGCAGCCGGGTAAGAATCCGGTGCAAAGCATAATTCCCTATAACAGTCCCCAGAAGCAGCAGACAGAGCTTCTTATCCTGATAACCATAAAATAGAAAGGACGCCAAGGCAAGGGCCGCCAAGGCAACTTTGTATAAACGAAAGCGATTCAATAAAAAATAAATGCACCATGTGATTGGCAAGAAGAGTAATATAAAAACATAGGAATTGAACAACATTTTATGATTCCTCACTCAAACCTAATAATATGAATTCGTACTTTGATATTTATTTGTTCCTTAAGAATCTCTAAATCATTTTACTACAAATTTTGACAAATATCAAACCCCATTTACGCGGCAAATGCCTATTGACAAAGCCTTTTAAAGAGTATAAACTATAAAAGCCGTACATTCGCGGAAGCCTATGGACATTTTATGAAATCCGGTCTCGCGCAATGGGAATCTACGAACCGTGTCAGGTTGGGAACAAAGCAGCACTAAGTAGAACCTCCTATGTGCCGTGAGGGTGCCGGGTGGAGGGATGTTCATACCGCAATGTACGGTCTTTGTATGTCCAACCGTTCGGCCAAGAAAGGAATCCCCTCATGAAAGAACTGCACGAGCTCTTGTCCAATTGCACACTATGTCCCAGAAACTGCGGTGTCAACCGGATAGCCGGCGAAAAGGGCTACTGCGGTGTCCCGGCCGCAATTGTGGCCGCAAGGGCAGCCCTGCACATGTGGGAGGAACCCTGCCTTGTGGGCAAGACCGGCTCCGGCACCGTATTTTTCAGCGGCTGCAATATGAAATGTGTCTTCTGCCAGAATCATGACATTGCCATGGGGCAGACCGGCAAAGAAATCTCCATCTCCCGCCTGTCTGAGATTTTTCTGGAATTACAGCAAAAAGGAGCAGCCAATATCAATCTGGTCACTCCCACCCATTATATACCGCAGATTCGTGGGGCATTGTTACAGGCAAAAGAAAACGGCCTGGCACTTCCCATTGTATATAATACCAGTGGCTATGAAAAAGCCGAGTCTCTTCGCCTGCTGGATGGACTCATCGACATCTATCTGCCGGATTTCAAATATTTCTCTTCCGAGCTGAGCAGCAAATATTCTTTTGCTCCGGATTATTTTCCCCGGGTCTGTAAAGCACTGGCGGAAATGTACCATCAGACCGGGCCCTGTGTTTTTGATGAACAGGGTATCTTAAGACGTGGTATTATTGTAAGGCATTTGCTTCTTCCGAGTCAGACAAAGGACTCCAAAAAGGCACTGCACTATCTGCACGATACCTACGGCCGCAACATCTGGATCAGCATCATGAATCAGTACACGCCCCTTCCCCATGTGGCCAATCATCCGGAGCTGAGCCGGCGGGTCTCCGCGGAAGAATACAACCGAGTCGTGGATTATGCCATCCGCCTGGGTATTGAAAATGCATTTATCCAAGAGGGCGAAACCGCACAGGAAAGTTTTATTCCCCCCTTTGACCTGGAAGGTATCTGAATCCGTTCACAAAATTACGCCCCTTTGCACTGCAATTCGCAAAACTATATATCCACGCTGATCATATAGTAACCATAATCACCTTCTGCGGCAGGTTCTGTTTTGGGTTCAAAGCTCTCGAATCCGAACAAAACGGCAACCTGCTTTTCTTTTTCGTAGTAATTTCCCGGCACACCGATATAATATTTCTCTGTTCCTTTCTTGTACAGCTTTGCCAATATCAGGTGTTCGTAATTATAATATCCGTGGAGCAGAAAACTGTTTTCCACAAGGCGGTAATACAATCTGGGAAGTATAATCAGATCCTGCAGTCCCAAACGCAGGTACTCTCTCTCGTCCTGAAAAGGCCTCATGAGGGGAAACGTTTCCGAAAGCTGTTTCCACTTGTCCCGGTGTACCTGCATCATCCTTAACCCGGGCTGCCTTGCTGCATTCCCGGATTCCGCCGTCACAACCTCCTTCCAAGACTCCCCCTGCTGTTTCTCGCTCCGACGATTTTCCTTCATCCATTTCTCTTCCCGGGCATTATCCTCTTCGCAGCTTTCCTCCTGATAGTGTTTCTCTTGATTCTTTACCTCCTGATAGTGTTTCTCTCGATTCTTTACCTCCTGATAATTTTTTTCCCGATAGCCTTTCTCTCGATCATCTTCCTCTTGCAGTCGCTTCTCCGGTGGGTACTGCGGCTGCACAATCTTCTCCTGCCGTGAATTTTCTTCCGGCCTGCTTTCCACCGGTTTTTCTACCGCCTCCGGCATTCCTCCGGTTTCTTCCGGCTCCAGCTCACACGCAAGAACCTTAAATGGCGAAATCTCTACCCTCAACTGCATACCACTTCCCCCCTCGCGTCTGATACCCCCATTTTT
>JAZNXM010000029.1:0-1646 GCA_045593865.1 Acetatifactor sp.
CCATAGGCAAGTTTTGTCGGTCGGATGCCGGTCAGATTGCCCCATGGAAGCTCTTTTCCAAGTTCCCGGCTCAGCACTCTGTAAAGAAAACGCTTGAAGCCATCCTTGAATTTCCCTTCCTCCTCGGTATATTCCCATGCATAGTTCTTATCCATATATCTGATACATGCACGCGGATCTTCCATACGGATTTCCAGCACAATATCCTTCTCTTCTGCTATTCCCGCCTGTTCCAAAACACTTTTGTAAGTTTCTTCCTTGGTGGCGGGTGTCAGCACCTTAACCGTTTCTTCCGGGAAGAAGGACTTTACCAGTGAATGTACATCGTATTCATATGTTTCTAAATTTAATTTTACTGCTAACATATATGTTTCCTTTATAATTACAGAACAACCCCTATATGTATTTTGAGGACCCTTGAAAACGCCAGCGCTTAGCGAGGTATTTTCGAGCTTAGCGTCTTCTGCGTTTTTCACGGAGCAGGAGCGTGACCGAAAAACATATATAGGGATTGTTCTGAGGTTAAATATTCATTTTTTATAGAAACGGATTATATTTCTTCTCGTATGCAATCGTTGTGCTCTCACCATGCCCCGGATACACCTTAGTATCCTCAGGCAATACAAACAACTTCTCTTGAATCGAAGTGATCAACGTCTTCATACTGCCGGTTGGCAGGTCCGTTCTACCCACAGATTCCTGAAACAATGTATCCCCACTTACCAGGAATGCTGCCTCTGCAAAATAGAAGCAGCAGCTTCCGGCTGTATGTCCCGGAGTCGCAATACACTTACAGGTCATACCCGCAATGCTAAGTTCCTCCCCATCCTTCAGATATACATCTGCATCCACGGTATAAGGTCTGCCGGCACCTTTCGATACATTCAGTCCTTCACTGTTGAGCAATTCCCTTTCCTGCTCATACGCATAAATCTTTACACCGGAGAGCTCTTTTACCTCTTTTGTCCCCCAGATATGGTCAAAATGACCATGGGTCAGTAGAATGGCCTGAATGGTAAAACCATTTCTGGTCAGGGCACTATAAATATGAGTCCCCTGATCTGCAGGATCCACCAGAATACAGTCCTTACTGTCCTCACGATATAAAAAATAACAATTGGTCTGGCACATGCTTAAGACCATTCTGCCAATTTTGATTTCACCCATCAGCCACTCGTCCTTTCTACATCCACTACACTGTCAATCTTGTGAAGTCTGTCAATGATCCTGTTCAGCTCGTCACGGCCGGATATTTCAATGGTGGTCTGCAAGGTTGCAAGCCCCTGCTTACTCATCCTGGTGCTCAATGCCATGATACTGATATTTTTCTCCGTCAGGCATTTGGATATATCTGCGATCAGACCATTTCGATTGTTTGCATAAATAATGATTTCTGCAACATATTTTTCTCCAACTGCCGGATTTTCCGGAGCCTGCCACTCTGCTTCAATCAGCCTCGCACGCTCAAATTCAGGCATATTGATGATGTTGACACAGTCTGTACGGTGAATGGATACCCCTCTGCCTCTGGTTACAAAGCCTGCAATCTCATCCCCCGGTACCGGCGAACAACACTTGGAAAAACGCACAGACAAATCCGCAATACCTTTAACCACAATACCGCTCTTGGATTTCATGGCTACAGG
>JAZNXM010000030.1:0-2522 GCA_045593865.1 Acetatifactor sp.
CATTGTTTGCTTAATCTCATCTTTGTATAAGTATAGAGCCTTTCCCATAAGAATGGGAGAAGCCGATGCCTTACTCCTATTCTTGTAATCACCCTGTCTCATTCCATGCACATATCTTCGTTTTATGCACTCCTGACAAAATTCCTTGATGCTATTGTCAAAATATTCATCTTTGTCTTTTTCTGGATATCTTCGCAGATTCTTACGAAATGGACGACCACAATGCATACATACTGCGCCGTAGATTGGATAGAGTTTGCTTTCGCACTCTGAATGGATTCCTATGCTGTTTTCTTCCGGTGAAAGTATATCATCACATACCGGACATCGTGCAGGAAACAGCAGGGCGGCAACTGCCTCCCTGCCAATATTCCATATTCTTATAAAGAGCATTTTCTCTTTAAAGCTATTCATCATCTTTTGCCCATCCATAGGCATATTTTACAGCTTTATTCCAGCCCTTTCGTTTTGCATCACGCCTTTCGGAATCCATGCTTGGCGTGAACACGCGGTCTAGTTGCTGATTTTTAATCACATCCTCTTTGCTTGCCCAGTAGCCTACTGCAAGCCCCGCCAGATAAGCGGCACCCATTGCGGTGGTCTCTACACATGCAGGACGGTTCACTGGTGCGTCAATCATATCAGACTGGAACTGCATCAGGAAGTTGTTGGCACTGGCACCTCCATCTACCTTAAGTGCTCTTACTTCAATGCCCGCATCTGCTTTCATGGCATCAATCACATCACATACTTGAAGCGCAATGGACTCTAGGGTAGCACGGATGATATGATTTTTGGTTGTTCCTCGAGTGATGCCCACAATGGTACCTCTTGCATACTGGTCCCAGTGTGGAGCACCTAAGCCTGTAAAGGCTGGCACTACATAACAGCCATCTGTATCCTTCACTTTCGTTGCCATATATTCAGAATCTGATGCTGATTCTATCATTCTCATACTATCACGTAGCCACTGGATGGAAGCGCCTGCTACGAAAATGGAGCCTTCCAAGGCATAGTTGACTTTGCCATCCAACCCCCAGGCAATTGTAGTTACCAATCCGTTATTCGAAAACACTGGGGTCTGTCCTGTGTTCATAAGGAGGAAGCATCCGGTACCATATGTATTTTTTGCTTCGCCTTCATGAAAGCAGGTCTGGCCAAAAAGAGCTGCCTGCTGGTCCCCTGCTGCTCCTGCGATTGGAATTTCACCGCCTAAAAATGCAGCATCTGCATATCCATACACCTGACTAGATGGTACAGCTGTTGGAAGCATCGATGCCGGAATATTCAGCTCCTTCAAAATATCTTTATCCCATTCCAGCGTATTGATATTAAATAGCATGGTTCTACTGGCATTAGAATAATCGGTTACATGCACCTTTCCTTTTGTCAGCTTCCAGATTAACCATGTTTCTACGGTACCAAATAAAAGCTTTCCATCATTTGCCAATTCACGGGCACCTTCTACATTGTCGAGAATCCACTTAATTTTTGTTGCAGAGAAATATGCATCAATCATTAATCCCGTCTTCTGACGATAGGTTTCCTCCATGCCTTTTGCTTTTAATTCATCTGCCATATCGGAGGTACGACGACATTGCCACACGATCGCGTTGTAAACCGGCTCTCCGGTCTCTTTGTTCCAGACAATGGCAGTTTCTCTCTGGTTCGTAATACCAATTGCAGCAATATCCTTTGCTTTGGCATTAATCATACTCATAGCCTCCACAGCTACCCCTAACTGCGTGGACCAGATTTCATTGGCATCATGCTCTACCCAACCGGGATTTGGAAAAATCTGGCGAAATTCCTTCTGTGCCATGGAGCAGATATTGCCAGCTTCATCAAACAAAATACAGCGGTTGCTGGTGGTTCCAGCATCTAATGCCATGATATATTTCCCCATAATGCTACCCCCTCTGTAATGTTTATCCCAATCGAATACGGTTTACAACTGTAAGCTGCGCAGCCTTTTCTGCAAAATCAGCTTCTTTCATACCTGCTGTTGTAAATGCAACCTCACCATCTACAACAGCTTCTACATAAGAAACTTTTCCAAACGCAGCCTCTACAGCCGTCTTATCTGATGTTGTTCTCACAAAGAAACGATTCGTGCTTTCTTTGTAATCAATGAGTGCTACCTTTTCCGGTTGCCATTCAATAAATACGTTGGTATCCTTGTGTTTTACCATATCAACAATATCTGCAACCACGGCACTGGCTGTTGGCAGTTTGCCTGCACCGCTTCCATAGAACATAGCATCTCCTAACATATTTCCATGTACAAATACACCGTTAAATACATCGTTGACATTGCAGAGCGGATGACTCATTGGCAGCATGAACGGAGCTACCATACAGCTGTATTTGTTGCCAGTACGCTTGCTGGAAGCAAGAAGCTTAATGGAGCTATCCATCTGCTTTGCATAGGCAAAATCCTCTGCTGTAATTTTCGTGATACCTTCTGTATAAATATCCTGATAATCCACTTGCTGCCCGCATACCAAAGAAGTAAGAATTGC
>JAZNXM010000031.1:0-35349 GCA_045593865.1 Acetatifactor sp.
CTTGTCACAATAGAAAGAACGAAACTGCCACAAACTGCAATTACCGTAAGCATAAGAAGCCTATGCAAATCACAATTACCTGCCAGTTCATTTATCATTAATGACGACATAAATAGCCCGAAGTAAGGAAAAAGACATTCACAAAACAAGCAAATCATCTCTAAAAACCAGAAATTCGGAAAGAGCTTATTCAGAATACCAAATGCCCGGAATATTAGTTTACATTCTTCCAACAAGTGATATTTGTGTAACTTGTGCTGCTTCTTCATGTTCCTGATACCCCCTCTCTATAATACTTACTCTGAATATCAAATAGCTCTTTATATCGTTTTCCCGCAGCCATTAATTCATCATGGGTTCCTACTTCAGTAAATTGTGCTCCGTCCAAGAGAAAAATACGATCACAGAACCGCGTTGATGCAAGGCGATGTGAAATAAATATAGAAGTTGCATTTTCTGCTATTTTATTGTAGCTTCTGTATATTTTATCTTCTGCAATAGGATCCAGTGCCGCTGTAGGCTCATCCAGAATAATGCAGGATGGATTTTTATAAAGAAGTCTGGCCAACAACAATTTCTGTGTTTCGCCACCTGATAATTCAACAGCATTTTTATACAAAGTACGATTCAGAGGTGTTGCAACTCCATCCGGTAACATTTTTATTCTTTCAGACAGACCTGCAGTCTCAATACACCATTGTAATTCATCATAATCAATATCTTCTTCAGATATCGTCGAAGCAATATTTCTGGCAATTGATACAGACAAAAGATTATATTGTTGCGGTACTATTCCAAACAAACCATACATTTCGTCTCTGTTATATTCATATAAGGAATGTCCATTTAGGAGAATTTCTCCATCATCCGGCAAAATCAATCCACACATCAACATGGTAAGCGTGGTTTTACCTGCTCCGTTTAACCCTACAAGAGCAACTTTTTCTCCTGCCTCAATCTTGAATGAGATATTATCTAACACCTTCTTCTCTCCCTTAGGGTATTGATAAGAGACATTCTTAAACTCAATCGAAAAAGGCCCTTCCGGAACAGGTATTCCATTTCCCCGATTCAATTTATCTTTCAATTCCATTGATTCTCGAAACTGAGAAATTTGTATAGCACCGTCAAAAATCCGATTAACAATCTGCAAAATTTTATCCATCAGTGTTGACATAGATGTAATCGCAGAAAAAATGAGTATAAATGACGATGCGTCTATTTCTCCTCGTACGGCCTTATATATTAGAAACACATACGCTGCAACATCACGAATCAAAATAATAAGAAAACTGATCATAGCAACCAAAACACTGCGGTGTTCTACCATTTTAACTGCATCCAAATTCCATTGAAACACTTTTTTAAGACGCTGAAGCAAAGGCTTTTCCATATTATATAAACGTAAATCTTTTGCAAACTGAAAATGAATCGAGATATCACGCGTAGAATAGTTTAGTTTCTTAATCAAATCATTACGCTTATCAATATCGTCTAAATTCTTCTTGCGTCTCCATTTATCCGCAAAATAATTTAACATGCAGCCAAATGCAAGCAACAGGATAATCATAGGATTCAACAATGAAATCACTGAACCGAATAACAGGAAATTAAGGATAGATGCTATAATATTGGCGAAATCCAAAGGGAAATGCGCACTGTCAGTATATGGATTTCGTATCGCATTCATACAGCGCTCATCACTTTTTTGAACATCCGGATTGTATTCATGATTCCAATCACGATCACGACGTTTGCATTGCCATAAGTATGTCATTTGATTACTTACACGATATCCGGCATATTCAACTTTGGCTGAAATTATATTTTGCCCAATTCAAACAGCGTTTTTGCTAACAATAATCCTACAATAATCAGCGAAATATCAGAAAATCGCTCCGAAGTTTCTAACACAGATATAATTAAGGATGGTGTATACAGCGCCAATGCAGATAATATCAGTCGTATCGGTATGGTAAATATCCCCGCAAATACCAATCCTCTTTCTGTATTCCAAAGCAACTGATATATGTACCTGACGCAGGAAAACATTCCGTATTTGGGCTTATATGCGGATTCTTTATTATTTTTATTTTTTTCAATCATAAAATTCCTCCCTTCTTGTGAATCATAAGATATCATATATCACATAGAAATAGTGCATTCCGTGAACCAAATGCCCTTTTGGGTGAACGAAATGCACTTTCATTATTCAAGAGGTATGAGAATTTCCGCAGTGAATCCACCATCTTCACTATCTGCCGAAAATAGACCGCCATATTTCCTCACTATACTTTCCACTCGCTTCAGACCGAATCCATGATCCGAACCTTTAGAAGAAATAAAAAAACTTCCTTTTCTTGTCTGTTTCTTACCAGCTGCATTCGTAAATGCCAGGTAAAACTGAGTGTTCTTCTGTCCGATGTAAATGCGAAGGAATCTCTCACTTAGAGGAAGCATCTTATTTTCCTCCACCGCATTGTCCAGCAGATTACCTATTATGACACAGAGATCAACATCTGTAACAGGCGTTTTATCAGGAATCTTAGCTTTTGCATTGACTGCAATATCATTCTGATAAGCAATATTTATTTTTCCGTTGAGAATGGCATCCACCATGACCCGCCCGGTTTTTATTACAGTATCCACGTTTGAAAGGTCATCATTTAGCTGATGAAGATATGCATTTGCTTCTTCATATTTCTCCAAGGCCATGCTTGCCTGAATTGCCTGAATATGATTGTGATAATCATGCCTCCAACCTCTCATCTTGGTGTACATCGATTCCACCTCAGCACAATACTTCCGAATCAAATCGCTTTGATAAGCCTCAATTTTTTTATCAATCCACTTTTGCAATAGCATGATTGCACTCCTAAAATAATCGAATAATTTCTTTGCCAATTCTTTCCGCCATTCCACGGCTGATCGGTATTTCTTGGTCATTTTTTAGCACCACACTGTTCTGCAGAATACGCTTAACAAACCGTAAATTTACAATAAAAGAGCGCTGACATTTAAAAAAATACTCATCCAACTGTTTTTCAGTGTCAGAAAGAGTAGTTTTCATACGGCAAATCCTGTCATTTGTATAAATTGCCACGTATTGCTTTTGTGCTTCTATGTAACAAATCTGATTTAACAGCACATAGTCCGTTTGACGGTCAAAAGTTATGCGCAACCGTTTTTCCGCTTTCACAATATTCGCTGTCGCTCTGCCAAGAACTGAATGAAGTTTATCTTCTAAAACAGGCTTCATGAGATAATGTAGAGCTGAGACTTCATATCCCTCTGCCATATAGTCAGGGAACCCGGTAATGAAAACAATCTGTACTTGTTCATTTTCTTTCCGAATGCATTTGGCTAAAGTCACACCATCCATGACGCCCATTTCAATATCAAGCAGCAAAATATCAAAATCGTTCTGATTAGCGTAATGGAAAAGGAAATTTTCAGCAGAAACAAATAAGGATATTTGCACAGTATGCCCTGTATTTTCAGCCCATCCGCTTACTAAGTTAGATATGTATTGTCTGTCTACATCCGAATCATCGCAGATTGCTATTTTGTAATTCATCTTACTCTCCATCCAACATGATTTTTCTGTCTTTGTTTTGCCTATTCATCCCAATAATCAATCGTCTCCTGCGGTGTGGTATCAATCCCAAACAAAAGCCACATAAAATCTTCTCTTTCGTGATAAATATTAATAATTCTGATACAATCACTTTCCACTCGGTAAAACACATAATTTCTTGCCACAAAGAGATATCGATAATCAGATGCCACACCAAATATTTCTTCCACTAATGGACCAATTTTCTCATTTTCCGTCAATCCTCGAATGGCGCCGGTTATGTTCCCCATTACTGTCTTAGCTTTCTGACTGCTGTATTGCAATAAAAGCAATTTATTAATTGCCCGCAGCTTATCTGCCGCATCAGGAGTATATCTTATACGTTTCAATCCAATACCCCCAATTCTCTTTCCAGATCATCTGCATCAATCCAGCCCTCTCTGTCAGCACGTTCTTCCGCCCTCTTTAAATCCAGCATAAGCTTCGCTAATGCTTGCTCCTTGAGTGCTTCCTTGCTGTTCTGGGTAACCAGAAATGGTAGTCCCTCTACATTGATGGACTGTTGAATAAAAGTATTGAAAGCATCTGTCAGGGTCATTCCTGTTCTTGCATAGATTTCTTCCACCGTCTTTTTTATTTCTGAATTGATTCTTACCTGAAAAGTTGTATCTTTAGGTGCCATTGCTACACTTAAATTTCCTGACATTTTGTTCCTCCTGCTGCTCTTTTCCAAAACTGTTTATATCTTCTCTTACATTTACTATAATACTCTTTTTTCTTGGTGTCAATACATTGTAATTACGTTTCCATCATAAAAGCGATACACCATTCTCTGGCATACCGCTCCCATTTTCGTTCGCACTTCCTTTTTCTTCCCTCACTCCGCCACCCACACAAACCGTTCCCTATTGTCCCATCCACATGTACCGTACTCTTGCTTACCCCAAATTCTCTTGCGGTCTGTCTGACTGTGGCATTACTATCGATGATATAATTCGCAATATTAATTGCCCGTTCTTCAATATAATCTTTCAAAAAAAGAACCCCTCAAAGCCGATTTCTACATTTTATGCAGGACTTTGAAAGGTTATGTTTAACATATTCAATTAATCTGCATAATTAAATTTGGCACAATACGCTTGCCATTCCTCCATATGCTCTTTGATTTCCGAGCATAAAAAATCATAATCAGCCTTTTCAATACATTCATGCTCAAGCATGCTGTTATCAAATCACATTCAAATATCTTTTTCAGAAACTATCTTCCAAAATTTCAACAATATATCTTCCTATTTATCAGGGATGACAATTCCCACAGGGATTATATCCTTGAGATATCAACTCATCCCTCGTTCCACGGAAGAACATCTTATTACTTTCCTTCATCTTTTTCACACTTGAACATGAAGGATAATGAAACTTCTTTGAACTTGGATTTATATTTACAATATAATCTGTTCCATTCGCTTGTATCTCGTCTTCTTGTTCTGTTTCAGAAGTAACAGGCGAAGCCGGACGCAACACACCACTTCCACCCGGTGTCATTATTTCCTCTTCTGTCGCCGTTCTCTCTGTAGACACCGAAACAACATTGCCATCGGATGTAAACATAATATCTCCATGGAGATCCGTTCGAAAAACCTTCACCTCTGCATCTCTCAATCTGCTCAAAGTATCATCTGTTGGATGTCCATAGCTGTTATCTTCACCTACTGAAATTACAGCATACGCCGGCATTATTTCGCGCAGAAATGGATATGTAGTACTGGTATCACTTCCATGGTGTCCTACTTTCAAGACCGTAGCAGATAGATCTACACCAGAATCAAGAATCATTTGCTCTGCTTCACGCTCCGCATCTCCTGTGAATAAAAATGTAGTTACACCGTACTGTATGCTTAGAACAATAGATGAATTATTGGTTTCACTCCCAGCATTTATCCCAAGAATTTTTACCTCTGCTCTACCAAGAGGATATGTATCTCCAACAGTAGGAATAGTAATCCCATTTCCCTTCTGATTAGCATAATTGGCAAAATCTTCAAAGGCGTCACTATCATATGAATTTACCGGGCAAAGAGTCAAATTAGCAGAAGTATAGTTAAATGCACCCGGCACTCCGCCAATATGATCTTCATGTGCATGTGTGCCAACAACAATATCCAAATATTGTACATTATTATTTTTTAGCACTGTATAAATCAAACTGGAATCACCTTTATTACCACCATCGATCAACATGTAATGTCCATCACATTCTACCAATGCTGCATCAGCCTGACCAACGTCGATAAACTTTACTGAAAATGTTGAGTCTACAGGAATCTCATCAAGCTCTGCTTCCTTTGTAGTTTCTTCATCATACCTTTCTAATATTTTATCGATTTCGATACTCTCTACAGATATGTCTACTGAATGATTATCCACCACTGTTTCTTTCGGAATATCTGTAGTCTCATAGATTTCCTCTTTTAAATCTGAACCATCCTCTACTGTTGTTCCAACAACATAATCCAAATTTGATACATCTGTCTCATTAAAATTTTCGGAACCGATAATAAGAAAAACAACTGCAACCACACCACATAAAACACTGTTTACAGAACCCTTATTTTTCTTCAAACAATTATTCTTTACCGACACTTGTTTTTTCTTTGCAAACATTCTTATCAATGCAATCCTTGATGGCGGACAAATGAAAAGTGCTGATATCAACCAACAAAGTCCTACACCAAAATTATCCATGAATGCACCTAAAGCAGCAATTCCAAGCAATCCTGCAATCGTCCATTGTGCTACCCGCCAAACAACTTTTGTCATCTTTTTCATTTAGGTTTTCTCACTCTCTCATTAAACTGGTTCATTATAATATCAGTATAATCCCTTGATAAAAAATGTCAATCAAAAGGATGAGTGTACTCATGCTTATTGAAGTTTATAAATAAATGTGTTACAATAATGCTTGTAAAATTCAAAAACACCTAATAAAAATTTGTTTTGAAAGGAATTTAAATCCATGCTTCCGGAATTCGAAATAAGACAGGCCATATGTGAAATAGGGAAAAGACTTTATGCCAAGGGATACGTTGCCGCAAAGCACGGTAACATCTCTTATAAGTACAGTGAAAATGAATATTTTTGCACCCCCAGCGGTGTATCAAAAGTGTTCCTTACACCAGACAAGATAGTAAAGGTGGATGCAAACGGCAGGAAGGTTGGCAGCTGTATGTACACCCCTACCTCCGAAGTAACGCTCCACATCCGTATGTACAAGGAAAATCCCGAGATCCGTGCACTTATTCACGCACAGCCTCCATTTTCAACGGCTTACGCGATCAAGAACATACCGATCAACAATTGTGTTCTCCCGGAAAATTATGTTTATCTGGGAGTCGTTCCCAAGGGAGCTTACAACAAGGCAACTGGCGAAATCTCCACAGAGCTTGCAGACTGCCTCAAGACCAAGAAGGGGTTTTTATACGAAGGTACCAGCGTATTCTCTACGGGTGATACTCTTGAAAACGCGTTTGACAATGTGGATTCTCTGGAATTTTATTCAAAGATGAATTTCATCGGCAGTCATATTCCCTGCGATACAAGCGTTGCCCGAGTGGTTTCCGAGCCTTCTGAAAGCGAAGCTATGGTTAAAGCCGTGACTGAACAGATCATGCGAGAGCTTGGAATGTGATATTTTAGAAAACAGCGCTTGGGTATCCAGACTTACCCCCATCATAAACCATAACCATTTCAGCAAGACAACTACTTGGTCTAATGATAAAAGCGATATGCCGTTAAAAAGGCATATCGCTTTTATCGTTCTGTCTTCATTTTATGAACTTACCATCCACACAAACCGTTCTGTATGATGGTTTCTATAAAGGCTTGTTATGTTATTTAATCTCCGGCAGGCTGGCAGCTGCAACAGACTGACCTACTCTGCGCGAATTTTCATCAGGGATATGAAGCTGTACCTTGGCAGCCAACTCAGGGAATTCCTTATCCAATACCTCCTGTGCTCTATCCAGCAAGATCACACCGCCCTCGCCGGAGGTTACACGTCCCATGATCAATACATGCTCGATATCATAGAATTCACTGTAGAATGCGATCGCGTAACCAAAGTAAGCACCGATGGTATCATAGATTGCTGCAGCACCTTCATGTCCTTCCTTCATCAGACCCTGTACCACTTTCAGCTTTTCAGCGGGAGAAAGACTCTCGTCCAACTCGATTCCGGCAGCGGGTGCAAGCTTGATCACCGCATCCTGTGAGAAGTATTTAACACCACAGCCGTAATCGCCTGACCATTCATCAACCATTGCTTCCTCACAAAAATCAACAGGAACAAAGGCAAGCTCATTGAGCCAGCCGGTAATATTACCCTGTGGATCTACATATCCGCCGGCTTCGGAAGTTCCCATTGCAATACCCAGAACCGAATTTGCATTCAAATCCATAGCACCTGCAAGTGCGGTAACATCGCCGTCGTTGGCAACTTCAATGGGAATATTCTCACCCAATTCTTTTGCCACATCAATATACATATTTTTAACCTTTTTCTCAAAATCCTCATCACTTACTTTCAAGAACAGGGAAGCAACCATGATACGGTTGTCAATATAAACGCCTGCACTGGATACACCGATCGCATCCACTCTGGGCATCTTGGAGGCTGCTGTCTTCATGGCGTCCAGAATTCCCTGGTAGTGATAGTCGGGGTCAGAATTGGTCTTGGGGAACCAAACCACTTCCTCAGAATATACACTTTCACCATTAACAACGGCACTTACCTTACGGTCACTTCCGCCGGCATCAAAACCGATGCGGCATCCGTCCAGATGACGTCCGATGGGTGCAGCGGCAGACTTGTCCGCAGGTGCATCCTGAATGTCACACAATACTACTTCAAATTTGGTCTCATATACGCGCTCCATGAACTTCACATCGAAATCACGAAGTCCACCATATGTATAAGCTTCTTTCATCTTATTTCCCACTACCGGGCTGCCTGCTATGATGATCTTATAACCTCCGGCCACCCAAAGCAGAGCCTTTGCCATTCTCTCTACAAACCGGAAGTTCTCTTCATCATGACCGGTTCCGTCTTTGTAGATGCGTGTTTTGTAGGTTGTAGTGTAACCCTTATTTCTCTCAATGGCGATGATTACGTCCTGACCATCTGTTTTGGTTGCTTCGCGCATCTCGCGGCAAACCAGAGACAGGGGCTGAAACTGAGGGTCGAGTTTTGCTTTCACTTTAAGATTCATATTTTTTCCTCCGCATCTTAAAAATGTTAAATATATATGTCAAATATTCAGGTAAATTATACCAAACCCATATTTAAAAATCAATAGTCCTACTATTCGATAATTCTTCTGACTGCCAGAATCTGACGATAGGTTGCCTTACTTACCTTAATACCGCTTTTTTCATTACTTGCATGCACAATATAACCGCCGCCCATATACAGTCCAACATGACCGTCGTAGCAGATCAAATCGCCCGGCTGTGCCTCATCATAGCTCACGCCCACACCGGCACTTCTCTGCTGATAAGAGGTTCTAGGGATACTGTAGCCGAAGTTTGCATAAATACGATAGGTAAAACCGGAACAGTCCGTACCGTTTGTCAGGCTGGTTCCACCATACACATACTTGTTTCCGATATACTGGCAGCCATACTTGGCAATCTTCTTACCCAGATCACTGCCGGAAGCCGCATCGATAATCTCTGTATAGCTGGTGGTGGCATAAGTCAGATTTATGGTATTGTTTACCTGCTGCTTACGCTTCTCCTCCTCCTGCAGTTTTTTCAGCTGCTCCCGTTCTTTCTTCAAAAGCGCCTCGGCATTTGCCGCTTCCCGCTTTGCATTGGCAATCAGCTTATCGTAATCCGATGCTTCTTTCTTCAAATCTGCCATCAGCCCATCGCAGTATGCCTTTTGCTCCTCCAGATTGACTTTATCTGCCTGCAAGGATGCTTTATCCGCTTCCAGCTGATCCCACACAGAGTGTATATATTCCTTGTTGGATATAAATTCCTCCAGCATATCATTCTCATACTGATAAAAGCTTAATGCGTAATCTACTTTGTTCAGGAAGTCACTGAAGCTGACACTATTCAGAATCATCTTCAGCAGGGAAGAAGTACCCCTCTCATACATAAGCTGAATATGAAGGGCCATAGCACTTTCCTGTTGCGCCTGCTGCTGTACTGCCGTCTCATACTTCAGCTGGGTGTTGGCAATATCCACTTCCTTCTGGGCAATCTGCTCCTCTAAGAGACCAATCTGTGCCAGAGTATTGATAATTTCTGAATTCAGGTCATCCATTTTCTCATAGAGGATGTCCTGCTCATCGCTCAAAGTATCGATCTTGTCATTAAGACCCGCAATCTCATTCTGGGTATTCTTAATCTGCTCCTGCACTTCCTTTATAGTGGTGGCATGCACAGACAGGACCGTCCCGCTGCCCACATGAATTCCGACTATCATCACGGAAGCTGCTAATATTAAGTTAATGGTTTTTAATAATTTCGCTCTCATGTATCTAGCATACCATATTTTTGAAGATATTGCATCATTAAAACAAAATAATTACGTCAGTTTACAATTTCTTAAAATTTTAAATAGCTTTTAAAAAATGCAGGAGTCCATTTAAACTAACTTTATAACTCACAGTTATTCACTGTACGAGGGAATGGAAGCACATCTCTGATATTACCCATTCCGGTCAGATACATAACGCATCGCTCAAATCCCAGACCAAATCCGGCATGGCGAACAGAACCGTATCTGCGCAGATCAAGGTAGAAGTCATAGTCCTCTTTGTTCAGACCCATTTCCTCCATACGCTGTTCCAGAACCTCCAGCTTATCCTCTCGCTGACTTCCCCCAATGATCTCACCGATACCGGGTACCAGACAGTCCATAGCTGCAACCGTCTTGCCGTCTTCATTCAGCTTCATGTAGAATGCCTTGATTTCCTTGGGATAATCGGTAACGAATACAGGACGCTTAAATTCCTTCTCCGTCAGATATCTTTCATGCTCCGTCTGCAAATCACAGCCCCAGAATACTTTATAGTCAAATTCGTCATTGTGCTTTTCCAGAATTTCGATTGCTTCTGTGTAAGTGACATGACCGAAATCTGAGTTTACAACATGATTCAGTCTTTCTATCAATCCCTTGTCAACGAACTGGTTGAAGAAGTTCATTTCTTCCGGTGCATTCTCAAGAACGTAACGGATCACATATTTCAGCATGCTTTCTGCCAGCATCATGTCATCTGTCAGATCAGCAAATGCCATCTCCGGCTCTATCATCCAGAACTCAGCCGCATGTCTGGTGGTGTTGGAATTCTCTGCACGGAAGGTAGGTCCGAAGGTATACACATTCTTAAATGCAAATGCATAGGTCTCTACGTTCAGCTGTCCGCTTACGGTCAGGTTGGTGGATTTTCCAAAGAAATCCTGTGAGAAATCAACCTTGCCGTCTTCCGTCATTGGCAGGTTGTTCATATCCATGGTGGTTACCTGGAACATTTCGCCTGCACCCTCACAGTCACTGCCGGTAATGATCGGTGTGTGTACATAGACAAATCCTCTTTCCATAAAGAAGGTATGGATTGCATACGCGATCAGGGAACGTACTCTAAACACAGCCTGGAAGGTATTGGTCCTTGGACGTAAGTGAGAGATGGTTCTCAAATATTCAAAGCTGTGACGCTTTTTCTGCAAAGGATAATCTGCGGAAGAAGGGCCTTCCACAAATACTTCCTCTGCCTGCATTTCGAAAGGCTGCTTTGCCTGCGGTGTCTCCACAATGATTCCCCGGATAATCAGAGCCGCACCTACGTTAGTTTTGCAGATCTGCTCAAAATTCTCCAGCTTGTCGCTGTATACAACCTGCAAAGGCTCAAAGAAAGTACCGTCATTGATAACGAGGAAACCAAAATTCTTGGAATCACGATTATTTCTTACCCATCCGCCAATGGTTACTTCCTTTCCGATATATTCTCCACGATTACGGTATAAATCTTTAATATCTGTCAGTTCCATAATCTTCTCCTCCCATCATTCCTACTTATTCGGATTTTACCACAGCGTTTTTTGTAACAAAATCAAGAACTTTCTCTATCATCAGAGATTCTCTGTAGTCCTCTTCCGTGGCACCACCGAGATACTCCTCTACCGTGTAGCCTGCTGCCTTGGCATCCGCATTCAACGTCTCTTCCAGCTCCTTGTCGGAGATATTCAGTTTTTCCGCATTGGCGATTGCCTGGAATACAAGTGACTGCTTTGCATATTCCTCCGCTAAGGCTGCAACATCCTTACCATAGAAGTACAATGCCAGAGTCTCCACATCCATCCCATAATAGGACGCATATATCTGAAGGTTAGAATGAATGATTTCCTTGTACTTTTTAACATCCTCTTCCGGCACCTTTTTAAAGACTGCATTATTCATAACGGCTTCAAATACCGCATTATCCACGTTCGTTTCGTACTGTTCCTGATTATACGCCACAACATAATCATTGGCATATTTCTTCAGCTCTTCCAGATTGGAATACGCCTCATTCTGGAAACCTGCAACAACCCCATCAACCATTTCCTCCGCGTTAGGAAGGATATAATTAACGGTTACGGTAAATACTACCTTCTGTCCTGCCAGGTCTGTTGCCTGATAATTTTCTGGAAAAGTCAGCTGCAAATCAACGGTCTCACCGGGTTTTACACCAACCAATCCATCCTCAAAGCCTTCAATAAATGTACCGGAACCGATGCCCAGATTATATCCGCTGTCGGTACCGCCTTCAAATGCCACGCCGTCCTTCTTACCTACATAATCAATGTTGGCTGTATCACCAAGCTCAACAGGGCGATCGGTTACCGCGCCATTTTCCGCCGTAACACCATTCTGGTAAAGCCGCAGACTATATGCTTCCACATCAGCCTCGTCCAGAGGAATTTCCGCAACGGTTACTTCCACACCTTTGTATGCTCCTAATGTAACATATTTTGACACATTCCTGCCTCCTGCTGCAAAGTTACCGCAGCCTGCAATCAGACCAACTGTCAACAAAGCAGATAATACTAATGCTATTTTCTTTTTCATACAAATCCTCTCTTCTAAATTACTAACATATATCTATCATTTATACCACAAATCATGGATGATTAAAAGCATTTTATCGTGAATTTATCATGTTTTTCACAAAATACTCTAAATCCCACCAACATTGTCGAAAACACCTACAGCACCGGCGACATCAGCCTGCATATCTGTTCCTTGAGACGTATGATCAGCTTTCTGCCCGCATACATATTCCTTGTTATCCTGGTGCATACCTGTAGATCGTTGATAAAACTCTCCTCCATCTGCTTTGCTTTTGCCTCATTGTAAATGATAGCATTTACCTCAAAATTTAATGCAAAGCTGCGGATGTCCATATTGGCGGTTCCGCAGCAGAACACCTTACCATCCACCACAATACATTTTGTATGCAAAAAACCATTGTCATAAGTATAACAGTTAGCTCCCGCCATGACCAGATCCCCGATATAAGAATAGGTCGCCCAGTAAACAAACATGTGATCCGGCTTACAGGGAATCATGACATTGACCGCAACCCCGGAATGAATGGCTATCATCAGGGCATCCATGACCGATTCATCCGGCACAAAATACGGTGTCTGGATATAGATACTCTCCTTCGCCTTATTGATCAGCCGCAGATAATTATCCCGAATCTGCTGTCTGGCAGTATCCGGACCGCTGGAAATAATCTGCATGAGACAATTATCCCTTTCGCCGGGAGAAAGCACTGCAAAATACTTTCTCTCCCCAAACAGATTCTCCTTCGCCGCATAATTCCAGTCCAGCAGGAAACGCAGGTGCAGACTAATGATACCGCTTCCCTGAATGCGCAGGTGCGTATCCCGCCAATAGCCGAACTTATCATCTAGTCCGATATATTCCTTGCCAATGTTAAAACCACCCACATAACCGATTTTATTGTCAATAACCACAATCTTACGATGATTCCGATAATTGATACGCAGCTGCAGACGCTTAAAAAACGCAGGAAAGAATTCCGCAGTCTTAATTCCCTCCTCATTCAGCTGCTTCCAGTAGCCGTGAGGCACTGTCCTGCATCCCATACTGTCAAAGAGTATCCTTACCTCCACGCCTTCCCCAATCTTTTTTACCAGTTCCTTTCGGATACGTTCGAATAACACGTCGTTTTTGATGATATAATATTGAATATGAATAAAATGTCTGGCATTCCGAATATCTTCAATCAGCCGGTCGAACTTCTCATTCCCGTCCGTCAGGATTTCTACATCATTATCCCCGGTGACCATGGCACCGGAGGTCTTCAGATTATACATGACCAGATCCGTATAATTACTGATATTGGTATCCAGCTCCTCTATCTTCAAAGACTTCAGCTGATGCTCCTGCTGGCGGATCGCTTCATTAATATGATCCTCCACCTCTTTGATCCGGAACATCTTCCGCTTCTTCATATCCGTTCCCAGGAACAGGTAAAAAATAAAACCTACCACCGGGATAAAATACAGCAAAAGCAGCCAGGCCCAGACACTTTTGGGAGATTTTCTCTCAAAAAATACAATGGCGATGCCGAACAGCAGATTGAGAAACAAAATATTCTGCATCATCAAATCCCAGACCTTCGCCCAAAATTCCAGTACAATATTCAAAAGGTTCAAGATATCACCTCCCTGACCTTATAGTACAATTTTAAGTATACCACATTTTTCCTGCAAAATCTCTTAAATTACCATAAATTAAGTGCGAAATTTAGATTTGTTTATTGCTTAATGCAAAAAACAATGTTAAAATATGTTATTAGAGCAGTACGGGATGCACAGAGAGCTTCTCATATTGCATTTTGGAAATAAAATGGACGAATTAGGAGGGGCTCCCGTGACACCAACACAAATTACATTATTGGTTCTTGCGGTTGTTCTGGTCGGCGGTATCGTAGCTTTATACTTCGCAGGCAAGAAAGCGCAGAAGAAACAGGCTCAACAGCAGGAAATGCTGGAAGCAAATAAACAGACTGCTTCCATGCTCATAATTGACAAAAAACGTATGAAACTGAAAGATTCCGGTCTTCCGCAAACGGTTATTGACCAGACACCGAAGCTTATGAGAAGGGCAAAACTGCCTGTGCTCAAGGTTAAGGTTGGACCTCAGATCATGACACTGATCTGCGATGAGAAAATTTTTGATTCCGTACCGGTTAAGAAAGAGGTTAAAGCGGTTGTCAGCGGCATCTACGTATTGGACGTAAAGGGTCTGCACGGCAAGGTTGCTGTCACGCCTGTGAAGAAGAGCAAATTCAAACAGTTGCTGGAAAAAGCACAGGAGAAGGCAGGGGCAAAGCCCATTAAGTAATTGCATCGTACATGAAATAACAAAGAACTTGTCTAAGGGATATCCTCCCGGACAAGTTCTTTACTTTCACACTATTTTCGTGAGCGAATCTGTATACTTATCTTGCACTCCGCCATGTGCCTTCCATCGGTTTCCAGAGCATACGCCACTTCTGCGTGGATGGCATCTTCCGATTCCAGAAGCCTCAGTGACTTCGTTCGAATCCCCAGAAGGAACTCTCCGAACGGTGTCTTATAATGAGACACCGTTTCTTTGTCTCTGTCAAACACCATAGCCGTATTGACCAGACCTTTTCTGGTCATTTCCAGACATCCTTCCCGCAGCTTCAACATACTTTTCGTAGACTGGGAGAACCCTTCCGCCTGCTCCTCATAGAGAATATAATGGCAGCCATTACGAAAATAATATTCCCCGGCGACTCTGGTCTCCAGATCATTATCCTCATGGGTATCGTACTTCTGATATCCCTTTATAATCAATTCAACTTCTTTCGTCATGTAGATCCTTTCAATACTGCACTAATTAGGTGTTTGCGAAGCTTCTGAGAGTTTCGCAATCACTTAAAGTATTTCCAAACCAGCTGCAGCAATCTGCTTTTCACCTGAATCTGCTTCCGATCCGCATGCAGCAGTCCATCATAAATTTCACGGGCAGTTTCACATTCTACCACCTTTTCTCCACTCTGTACAGCGGTACTTTCCGAATCTTCCTCCACCACACATACAGCCTCCGCCCAGACTGCCAGCTCCGGGAACCAGATGCCCCACCAGCCCAGTGCCACACAGAGCGATAAAACGGCTCTTAATTTTTTCCAATCAAACATTTCTGCAATACCTCTCTCCTACCCTTATTTCTCTGGTAAGTATTGGCAGTCTTGCAGAATTTTATTCCATGCTGTTATTTCTTATTTTCTCTATCCAGGCGAATCTGCTGGATAATAGCCTTTTCCTGATTATCAATATGCAGCTTTGCCGCGTGGCTTGCCGCAACCTTATCTCTGCGCTTGATACTCTCATAAATCTCACGATGCTCTTCAATCAGGCTGTCATATCTGGAAACATCCTTCAGGTATTCAAAACGATAACGATACATCTGCTCAGACAGGTTGTTGATCAGCTGTACCAGGCGCATATTGCCGGTTGCCCGCACGATAATATCATGAAGCTCCACATCTGCTTGGGCACATTTCCTTACATCCCCGGTCTTTACCGCCTCTGCAAAATTGTCACAGGCTGCTTTCAATGCCGTGACTTCCTCTTCAGAAATCCGCTCGCAGGCCAGCTCCGTGCATAAAGCGTCCATGGCACGTCTCACTTCCAGCACATCGTTCATACTCTTTTCCGTAATCTGGGCCACCTCTGCCCCTCTGCGCGGAATCATGGTAACCAGACCCTCAAGCTCCAGCTTGCGGATCGCTTCTCTGATCGGCGTCCTGCTGACACCCAGTTTATTAGCCAGATGGATCTCCATCAGTCTCTCCCCCGGTTTCAGCTCTCCTGTCAATATTGCCTGGCGCAATGTATTGAACACCACGTCCCGCAGGGGTAAAAATTCATTCATGGGCATAAAAAGATTATCCTGCATAAGTACCTCTTTCCTGTATTTCACAAGCCCGCTTGTGAAACTACATTAATTTGTCGTTTGGAAGGAACTTTCATACATACCTTCGCAAAACTGCGTTACAAACAGCTGCTTCGCAAGCTGCTTCTTCTCCAGTTCACACAAGGCCGCCTTTGCCGTCTCTTCTTTCGTAAAAATACCAAATACTGTGGGGCCGCTCCCGCTCATCAAGCTGCCCTCCGCACCCGCTTCCAGCATAGTATCCTTGATTTCCTGAATAATCGGGTATCTTTTGATTGTTACATTTTCCAGAACATTCTCCAGTCTATCCACAATACCCCTCAGATCCTGCTGCCGGATTGCATGAATCATACCATCTATATCCGGATGATGAGGTACGCCCTCAGCGTCCAGATGCTCATAAACATATTTGGTAGACACGTTAATATCCGGCTTGGCAACCAGCAGATAACACTGGGGTGGGCTGGGAAGCTTTGTCAGCTTTTCACCGATGCCTTCTGCCAGTGCCGTACCGCCCATGATACAATAGGGCACATCCGCGCCTACTTTTACACTTAAGTTTCTTAATTCCTCTTCACTTGCACCGCACTCAAACAACTGATTCATACCGATAAAGGTAGCTGCTGCATCCGTACTGCCCCCTGCCATACCGGCTGCAATGGGGATATGCTTCTCCAGGTGGACACGGACACCCTGACGGATATGATATTTATCCATCATCATCTTCGCTGCTTTATATATCAGATTATTTTCATCCGTGGGAAGCTCTCCGTTGTCCGTGGTAACCAGAATACCTGTCTGAGCCTTTTCCAAGGTAAGCACATCACAGATTCTCACACTCTGCATGATCATTCGTACTTCGTGGTAGCCATTTTCCAGACGTCTCACTACATCCAGCCCCAGATTAATTTTTGCATAAGCATTTCTGATGCATTTATCCATAGATTCCTCATCTCCGCAGTGCTTTGTATTTTGTATACAAAGATTGTACTAAATTTTGTACAATCATGCAAGTAGGAATTACTAAAATTCCCCGATTCCACCCTTGGCAATGAACAGCTTCTGTCCAATCTGCAGCATATCGCTTTCCAGATTGTTCAATCTCTTAATCTGCTCCACAGGAATGTAATATCTCCTTCCGATATTCCAGAGTGTATCACCGGGTTTTACCACATAGATGACCATGCCGGGAATACTGCTCCAATTCTCCGCATCCAGAGCTGTGGTCTCAATGTCCTGCACCAATTCCATGGGAATGGGGCGGAAAGAGGTGGTATTGAATCCCAGGTCCGCCCTTACCTCCATCTCTTCTCCGTCCAGCAGTTGAATCTGCATCTGCTCCACAACGGCCCAAACATTACTCATGTCTGTCTTTTGCAGCTGTGGGATTTCCAATGTATAGTTGAAAGGCAGCTGCTCCTCTGCGGAAGAATATGGCATTGTATCTTCTCCGGTAATGAACAGAATCTTCACGTTCAGAATTCCGGAAAGCTGCAGACCCTCCGGTGTATTCTGGATTTCTTCCACAGACACATTTCCCTCACTGTGCACTACCTGAAGGATACCGCCACTCTTGCCTTTTACCCGGATTTTTTGTGCCAGCTTCATTCTGCCGCCCACTCTTGCAAGTGCCTTCTGCAGTGTTGCATTTCTGCACTGGCTGTTCACTTCACAGCCCACACCGTAAATATCCGTAATAACCTCTACCGGCTCCTCCTCGTACAGATTCATCTTCATTTCCAGTACCATTTCCAGACCGATATTCCGTTCTTCCCCGTCCTCATCCGGCCGGATGGTGAATTCCTTCTGGCTGATGCGATACTGAATATCCGGTATCAGATTATCCTTACAGCCCTGACAGTCAATGACTCCGTTGAAAGGGATATTCCTTTCGAAGAAAAGGATATCGTGGGCCTCCCCTTCTGCCTCGTACATGAGGAACGCCCTTGCTTCTCCCTGTAAAGCAAGTCTGCCGCTCATCAGCTTGAACTCCACATCCTTTATGGTTAGGTCACTCCACAGAATCTGGAAAATGTTAGGATAATTTGCCGGCAAAGGAAACTCCTCTTTCAGACGGTAAATATCCTTTTTGTGGATCAATATCTGGGCAATATCCATGGTACTCCTGCGATATTCTACCGGCTCTTTTGCATGGATACCGATGGTAATCTCCTCATCATATAATTCTTCCACCTTCACATTTAAGGTTATGACAGAGCGGACGCTGAGCTTGCGGGAATTGATCATGCCAATCGTAAGATCCTCCACATCCCCATCAATCTGCACCAAATCGGAAGGTGTCACACCCTGCAGATGAATCTTTTCTTCAAAAGGTATCTTACTCGCCAACCGCACCAGACTTACGCCCATTTCTTCCGTATGATAAAGGATACAAAAGTGCAGATTGCCACTGACACGGATTTCATCCATAAAGGGCTTCACATCCTCTGTTTCCACCCAGCCTCTGCTGAAACAGATCATACTGCAATCCGGCTTGCTTTCCGGCAGGTTCATGTCCTCATCCAAGGAAAGCTGAGTCAGGGTACTGACCCGAACCCGATCCATATGTATATTCTTTTTTACCAAATCCATAAAAATACCTCCATATATACCTTTTTCTGCATTTTGCATGCGGACTTGCAAAACTGCGTTCATGTGTCGTTTGAGGGAGCTTTCAAACTTACACCTAAGTATATATATGAAGGTAATTTGCTTGTTATGCATATGTTCTTAGTGAACTTGGGAGCCATGGCCAATGCAACCGGAAAGAACTATTCTACAGCCCCTATCAGATCTTTGATATCACTCACTCCATATGCGCGCATGTAATCCTCAATTCCCTTGATCACTTCCACGGTCGTATACGGATTCACAAAGTTCATGGCACCTACGCTGACAGCCGTTGCACCTGCCAGAATAAATTCGATGGCATCCTCTGCACTGGCAATACCACCCATACCGATAATGGGGATATGAACCGCATGTGCTGCCTGATAGACCATGCGTACTGCTACCGGCTTGATGGCAGGACCACTCATACCGCCGGTTTTGTTGGCCAGAGCAAATTTTCTTCTGTGAATATCAATGTTCATACCGGTAATAGTATTGATTATGGAAAGTGCATCCGCACCTGCCGCCTCGGCTGCTTTTGCCATCTCCGTAATATCCGTTACATTGGGGCTAAGCTTCATGATAATGGGCTGCTTTGCATGTTTCTTGATCTCAGAAGTAATATGATACAGGGCATCTGCCCTTTGACCGAAAGCAATGGCACCTTCTTTTACATTCGGGCAGGAAACATTGATCTCCAGCATGGCTACCGCTTCTTCCGCGGACAGTCTATCCACAACCTCCAGATAATCCTCCACGCTTTTTCCACATACATTCACAATAATTCTGGTATCATACTGCTTTAAGAACGGGATATCACGTTCACAGAACACATCAATACCCGGATTCTGCAGACCGATGGCATTCAGCATACCTCCGTATACCTCAGCCACACGGGGCGTAGGGTTGCCCGGCCATGGCACATTTGCCACACCTTTGGTCACGACCGCTCCCAAATAATTCAAATCTACAAATTCACCGTATTCCATACCGGAACCGAAAGTACCAGACCCTGTCATAACAGGATTTTTCAGTGTAATGCCGGCAATTGTAACCTGTGTGTTCATTAGATATCTACCTCCTCTGCATCAAAAACCGGGCCATCTGTACAGATTCTCGCATTGTGTACGTGCGAATGATGATCCACCTCTTTTGTTTTCACTACACATCCCAGACATGCGCCAACACCGCAGGCCATGTGCTCTTCCAGGGAAATGTATGCCTTAACCTGCTGCTTTTCTGCATATCTCTTAATTGCACGCAGCATTGGCATAGGACCGCATGCATAGATTACTTCTGCATCCAGGGCATTTTCTTCGATGGCATTTATAACATTGCCCTTTGTTCCTACGCTGCCGTCTTCTGTTGCCACATAAACTTCTGAATACTTGTCCAAATCCTCTTTTAAGAACAAATTGCCGTCACGATAGCCCACAACCACCTGTTTTTGAGCCTCCAGCTCCTTAGCAAGCTGCAGGATTGGCGGAACACCAATCCCACCGCCCATGAGAAATACTTTCTTGCCTTTTCCTGCTTCCAGTGGGAAGCCGTTGCCCAAGATACCAAGGATTTCCACCTCATCTCCTTTACCATAAGCGGAGAACTCCTTTGTACCCTGACCTGCGATACGATACACAATGCGCAACGCCGTCTTTTGCTCATTTACCTCACAGATACTGATGGGTCTGGGAAGAATGGTGCTCTTATTCTTGGGAAATACCCCTATGAACTGGCCGGGGTGTGCCTGCTTTGCCAGTTGGGTCTCAATCCACATGTCATAAATATTTGTAGCTATTTCTCTCTGGGAAAGTACTTTCCCCAAACTTTTTTCTTTCATGTCTTATATGCTCCTTTGTCGTTCTTTTGATGCCCCCACAACAGCACAAACAGTGCCGCGAAATGTCCAATCGCCCCTTGCAAAGACCGGGAAACAATCGAGCTTTCTTAAATTGAGGATCTATCCACACCTAAGTCTCTATAAATGACACGCCCGTCACATACAGTCATCTTCACAACTCCCTGCAATTCCCAGCCGGTAAATGGGGTATTCACAGCTTTTGAAGCATACTCTGTAAAAATCCGCATGCCCTTTGTGTCAATCAAAATCATATCTGCCGGACCTTCCTCAGCCAGATAACCGGCATTCAGGTGATACATATTTGCCGGATTCCAACACATTTTCTCCAGCACTTCTTTCAGTGTCAGATGTCCTTCCCTTACCAGAGAAGTAATCGCCAGGGGCAGTGCAGTCTCCAGTCCAATGATACCGCTTGGAGCCTCTGTGATAGGTCTTGCCTTTTCCTCTGCGCTGTGAGGTGCATGGTCTGTCGCAATCAGATCGATGGTTCCGTCCTTCAGACCTTCAATGACCGCCAGCCTGTCTGCTTCCTCACGAAGAGGCGGATTCATTTTCGCCAGCGTGCCGTATTTGATGACGGCTTCCTCTGTCAAAGTAAAATGATGGGGGGTAGCCTCCGCATGCACATTCTTACCCGCTTTCTTGGCTTCCCTTACCAGTGCCACAGCTTCTTTGGTGCTGATATGCTGAATATTGATGCAGGCACCTGTTTCCAGGGCAATCTGCAAATCTCTCTCTACCAGTCGGATTTCCGCTTCTCTGGGCGAACCGCCAATACCGTAAAACTCACTGGCCTTGCCTCTGTTGATACCATTGTTGGCAATGAGAGTCGGATCCTCCTCATGGAAACTGATCGGCATGTCCAATGCTTTTACCTGCTCCATGGCTCTCTTTACCAGCTCCACATCCATAACCGGCACACCGTCATCTGTAAAACCGACTGCACCGGCATTTGCCAGAGTCTCCATGTCTACCAGTTCCTTTCCCTGCATGCCCATGGTCACATTGGCGCAGGTTTCCACATGGATAGCGGCAGCCTTACCCCTCTCCAGAATATATTGAAGGGTGTCTGTATTATCCACCTGAGGCTTTACGTTCGCCATCAGTACAACCGTAGTAAAACCACCTCTTGCAGCTGCTTTCGCACCGGTTTCGATATCCTCCTTGTGGGTAAATCCCGGCTCACGGAAATGCACATGCACATCCACAAGTCCCGGCGCCACTACAAGACCAGTTGCGTCGATGACCTGACACCTTGCCGCTTCCCCGGGTGCGAGCTTGCCCTTTAAATCCGGTTCCATCCTTTTAATCTTCTTCCCATCTGTCAGAACATCAAAGTATCCCTCTTTCCCTGACCTTGGGTCAATCATATATCCGTTTTCGATGAGTAACATCTATGGTGCCTCCTGCAGCCTTACTTGTAAACAGGCGTTTGCGAAACTTTTTCAAAAGATTTTGCGACGGAGCAATCTATCCAAAAGTTTCGCAATCATCTATTACTTGTAAACAGTTTATCATGTTTTTCAAGAAAAGAAAACACGTTTCTTTATCCCAAACGTACTCTCAAAAATATACCCCGTGCCATGAGAAGAATTTCAAAAGGTTTTCCCATGGCGTTACCTTACTCGCACACTACTGTCTTATCCAGCGCCTCGGTTTTAATCACTATGTAAGGATAAGAAGCCACCTTCCGGCTGTTCTCGCCATTTTCCGGTCCTAACAGCGTGGTCTCTACATAAATCGCGTCCTCTGTCAGATACAAAGCATCCACCGTAATGCTGTAACCACCTCTGTCCTGCTCTCCATATCCGATACAGATATACAGGTTTTCTCCATCCATAAAGGTAAATTTAAAAGGCTCCTGCTGTCGTTCCTTAATCATCTTCAGCAATTCCGCCGGAATCGCTTCCTCACTCTGAATGGTAAAGTCCAGATCCCTTAGCTTTACTTTCTCACTGCTGAGCATCTGACAGCCCATTAAAAACAATGTCATCATCAGTAACAATCCCGCTAAAAGTGTAACCTTTCTTTTCATACAAATGCCACCCTTCCTGCGCATCACATATAAATGATTTACAAATGTTTTGCATTTCATTTAGACTTTTGTTGTTTTCATTCTATGTACACTTTCCCCAAACTATGCTATACTGGAGAAGATCGGCGATAGTATTTCACTATTGCAATTTAAAAAGGAGCGAGTAAGCATGATTCGTTATATACTGATATGCATTTTTATTGGCGTCTTTCTGATTCTGTCGATTCCACTGCTCATCGCAGAATGGATTATCGGCAAATTCAATCAGCCTTTAAAGGATAAAACCTCCCTTGCTATTGTAAACTGGGCATTCCGCGCCATTCTTTGGATGGCCGGAACAAAGATGATCGTCCGCGGTGAAGAAAATGTTCCCAAGGACACTGCCGTGCTTTATGTGGCCAATCACCGCAGCTTTTTCGATATCTTGGTAACCTATATCAGGGTTCCCAGACCAACCGGCTATGTTTCCAAGCTGGAGATGGAGAAGTTTCCCCTGCTTTCCAACTGGATGAGAAATCTTCATTGCCTGTTCCTTGACCGCAGGAACATCAAGGAAGGTCTGAAAACCATTCTTATAGGTATCGAGAAAGCCAAATCCGGAATTTCCATTTGCATCTTTCCGGAAGGCACCAGAAACAAGGAAAACAGCGGACTTTTGCCATTCCACGAAGGCAGCTTCAAGATTGCGGAGAAGGCAAATGTTCCTGTTGTACCCATTACTCTGGTAAATACGGCTGATATTTTTGAAGATCATTTTCCTAAGGTAAAAAAGACTACGATCATGATTGAATACGGGACACCCATTTATCTGGATAAGCTGGACAAAGAACAACGTAAATTTGTGGGTGTTTATGTGCATGATATTATTGAGAAGACGTATTTGGAAAACCAGCAGCTGATCGGCTGAACCATAACCAATATCCATTCCGAAAAAATTACCGGATAAACCAAACTCATTCTTTGGTAATCCGGTAATTTTTTGACTCTATTTCAGAGTGCTTATGGTGTTTCACAAATCAAGCTTCCCCTTCCCCGATACTTATTGTATCGGCAGCAAATGTTCTGCACTCGCTACTTCCCCATTTTTCTTCATCGCAAAGTACAGATTGCTTCCCTCCACACTGTAATACTTTGTAGGAGTTGCAACGGTACCGATCTGGGTGCCTCTTAAAACCCGGTCTCCTTCCACATACATCATATCCTTGATCTGTCCATAGGTCACTTCATAGCCATTTCCCAGATCCAGACGCATTGAGAAACCAAGCTCCTCGTCATAATCGATACCTAGGACAGTTGCATCTGCACAGGCGTATATCGGTGTATCCTCCGGGGCACTGATAATGGTCGCCGGATTATACTTGTACTGGTCCAGAGTCGCAAAATACACCGTATGATCCATATTATAATGCATCAGTATGCTTCCCTCTACAGGAAGGTAAAAACCGGTGGCTTCCACAAAAGCCGGCTCAACGTCCACCTGCTTTTGAATCTCCACTTGATTGCTTATGATTTCTTCGGTAATATTTTCTTCGTTCACAAGAATCTCTGTTTTTGCAATATTCTCTGTCAGTGCCTTAATATTTTCCTGGAGCTTTCCAATCTCTACCTGACCGGAACCGGCTTCTTTCATATAGATGCCTTCCTCCAGTACCTCTTCCCGGGGCATGTAATCCATGGCATCGTCAGCATTTAATCTGGCCTGCTCCTGGACACTATTCTCTAACTCGGCATATTTTTCCTCCACATTGGTCTCCAGCTTGGCAAAATCTATTTCATAGCCATTGTCCTGCTCCCGAGTGGTCTGCCCTCTCATATAAATGCCTACACACACCATTGCAGCTAATACGAACACAGAAGAAATGACCATGATCATTCGTTCTCTGCGAACGGTTTCTTTTCTATTTTGAGTCCTTTTCATGTACTTAATCTCCTTTCTGTTGTTAACCATATTTTTGCCATATTCGAAGATTATATACCAAAAAAGAAATGCCATATCTTGCATCTGTTACATGCAGGTTATGACATTTCTATCTTATTTTTAATCAGTTTTCCTTCTTCCGTTCATCTGCCTCCGGTTTCTTCTGGGAATCTATCATAGAAGAAACCATTGCTTTGCTTACAATCAGCCCATTGCAGTAAGGGTTAATTACAAATCCCTGACACGTCTCGTCTGCCTGTGCGATCATAGCCGCATAATCTTTCAAAGTAAATGGAAGTACGCTCACGTAGCCTTCCAACTTCACTTCTCTCATTTCACCCAAATCGGTAAACGCCATAAAAAAGCATTTTCCCTCATCAACTGTAATCATTGGCACGTTCATCTGACTATCCGGTGTAAATTTCGCATTTCCGCTTTCATCCAGTTCGGGCGAAGGCGTAATGATAACAGGAGCCAAAAATTTCGCATGCAATATTTCATCCATAAAAACTTTACGGTTTTCTGGTGTATTATCCTTTTTTACCAGTTGCATAGCTCCTACCAGCATAGGATTTGAAATTTCAACTATTTTATTCATGGATGTTCCCCTCAACCACTTCTACATTTTTTGATTTTACCGTTGTAGCGTGATGACTTGCAGCAGCGTTTACCATCGCCTCGATTCTCTCTCTTGGCATAACTAGATTCGCGCTGAATGGATTGATTGCCACACCAGCAAGATTATGATCCTTAATTACAGCCCCAAAAAATTCCTTCATGGTCATGGACATTGTATGGAAACCATCTGCCTGAGCCCACTTTTTAAATTCTTTTCTGTCAGTAAAAGCCATAATCCAGGCTTTATTATCTTTTAAAGGCAATACCTGCACTGTGACCTTACTTCCTTCTGCCAGCTTCACATTGCCCTCTTCATCCACTCTAGGCTCAGGAGTAATCATGACAGGAGTCAGGTAGGTAGCTTTGAACATCTCCCTATCAAGCATCAGCTGACGCTCCTGTAAGGCCTGACTTGCTGCCTTTACGTTTTCCGCAAATTTTGAAACTGTGGGAGTCGTATTTACCCGCTCGTTCATGGTCTTCTGGTGCTGTACACGCAAGCTGTTGGCTTCTTCCCTCTGCTGGTTCAGCATTTCCATGATAGCCTCATCCCCACTCATAGCCTTCTCGATAGTCTGGCGCTGGCGCAGCTGCAATTCCGCCAGCTCTTTCTTATGCTGTTCCATCAGCTGGGAAATTTCGGAATTTTCCTTCATCATCTCATTCATTTTTTTCTGATGAACAAGCTGCATTTCCAAACGCTCTTTTTTCTGCTGCTCCATCAGTTCGCAGAGCCCAGGATCGGCATTCATAGCCTGATTGAGCTCCTGCTGCTGTTTCTGCAGCGCCTGACTGTCCTCTTTTACCAATTCTACAAGTCCTAAGAGCATCGGATTGGATTCATTTTTATCGATTGGCACCTGTCTGTTCATTTGGACTGTACCCTCCTTTTTAAACTCTATTGTAGTTGATCAGACAATCCTTTAAGATAATCTGACGTTCTTCCTCTGTAAGCTCGGTTTTATCTATTATAAGTGAAAAAAAATTTTTATACAATGGAAACTCGAACCTATAACTTATCTCAGCACCACCTGATCCAGATGCCAGATTTCATCCACATACTGCTGAATGGTTCTGTCAGAAGTAAACTTACCTGCGCTTGCAACGTTCAGAATTGCGCTCTGCGCCCATGCAGCTTCCTCCTCATATGCCAATCCCACTCTGCGCTGTGCCTCCGCATAAGATCTGAAATCCTTCAGAATGAAGTATCTGTCAGCCTTATCGGTGCTCTGTGTATTCAACAAAGAGTTGTATAAGTGACGGAACAGCTCCGTATCCTGAGAGTAGGTTCCGTTGATCAGCTGCATCAGTACCTTACGGATATCCTGATCATTGTTGAAGATTTCCATTGGATCATATCCGCCGTTGTTCTCGTAGTGAATCACTTCATCAGAGCTTAAACCGAAGATAAATGCGTTTTCAGCACCAACTTCTTCCACGATTTCCACGTTAGCACCATCCATGGTACCCAGAGTAAGTGCACCATTTAACATGAACTTCATGTTACTTGTACCGGAAGCTTCCTTGGAAGCGGTAGAAATCTGTTCGGAGACATCTGCTGCAGCAAAGATCTCTTCTGCAATAGCTACGTTGTAGTTTTCGATAAATATAACCTTGATCTTTCCGTTGATAGAAGGATCCTTGTTGATCACATCTGCTACGGAGTTGATCAGCTTGATCGTCAGCTTCGCGTTGCGATAACCAGCAGCAGCCTTGGCACCGAAGATGAATGTTCTGGGATAGAAATCCATATCCGGATGCTCTTTTAAAGTATTGTACAGATACATTACATGAAGGATGTTGAGCAACTGACGCTTGTATTCATGTAATCGCTTAACCTGCACGTCGAAAATAGATCGGGGATCTACTACAACGCCATTGTGCTCAAGGATATATTTTGCAAGGCGAACCTTGTTCTGATATTTAATGTTCATGAATTCCTGCTGTGCCTTCTTGTCGGAAGCATATACCTTCAGACGACTGATATGCGGCAGGTCGGTAATCCATTCATTACCGATGTGCGCAGTTACCCAGTCAGCAAGCAGAGGGTTGCCGTGTAACAGGAAACGTCTCTGGGTAATACCGTTCGTCTTGTTATTGAAGCGTTCCGGGAACATTTCGTAGAAGTCTCTTAACTCCTGCTTCTTTAAGATTTCGGTATGAAGCTGTGCAACACCGTTTACAGAGTAGCCTGCAACGATGGCCATATGAGCCATCTTTACCTGTCCATCGTATACGATAGCCATCTTGCGGATCTTATCCTGTACGTTTACACCGGTGCCTGCATATTTCTGCTCGATTTCCAGGATAAAACGACGATTAATTTCTTCCACTATCTGGTAAATACGGGGGAGTAGTCTGGAGAAGAGCTCGATAGGCCATTTTTCCAGAGCTTCTGCCATAATTGTGTGGTTCGTGTAAGCACAGGTCTTGGTGGTAACTTCCCATGCTTCATCCCACTCCAGATTATATTCATCCATTAAGATACGCATCAATTCCGGTACTGCAACAGTAGGATGGGTATCATTCAGCTGGAAGGTTACCTTTTCATGGAACTTGCGGATATCGTCATGCCTTCTCATGTATTTGGCAACAGCTTCCTGCACAGATGCAGAGATAAAGAAGTACTGCTGTTTTAAACGCAGCTCCTTACCTGCATAATGATTGTCATTTGGATATAATACTTCTACAATGTTTCTTGCAAGGTTCGCCTGTTCAACAGCCTTCTGATAATCGCCCTTATCGAAGGAATCCAGTGAGAAGCACTCTACCGCTTCCGCATCCCAGATACGCAGAGTATTTACGATACCATTGCCATAACCAACGATGGGGAAGTCAAATGGCACAGCCTTAACCGACTGATAACCTTCCTGTGTAAAATAGTTGCGGCCATTCTCATTGCGAACGGCTACATAACCGCCAAATTTAACAATCTTTGCATATTCCGGACGGCGAAGCTCAAAGGGATTACCGTCAACAAGCCAGTTATCCGGAACTTCCATCTGAAAACCGTCACGAATCTGCTGTTTGAACATACCATAACGATAACGAATACCACAGCCGTATGCAGGATATCCAAGAGTTGCAAGGGAATCCAGGAAGCATGCTGCCAGTCTTCCCAAGCCCCCGTTGCCCAGGGCTGCATCCGGCTCCTGATTCTCGATTGCATTCAGATCCAGATTCAGTTCCGCCAGCGCTTCCTTCACATCATTATAAGACTGCAGGTTGATCATGTTGTTACCCAGAGCACGACCCATTAAGAATTCCATGGACATGTAATAAACCATTTTAGGGTCTTCCTTTTCATAAGCTTCCTGGGTCTCCATCCAGTTATCTACGATCTGCTCTTTGATTGCGTAAGAAACCGCCTGAAAGACCTGCTGCGAAGTTGCCTCCTCAAGGGTCTTACGGAATAAAGTTCTTACATAATCTTTCACATTCATTTTAAATAACTCTTTATTAAATTGTAAAGCTTTTGCATCAATTGATTTTGGTGCGTTTTTCATAGATCCTCCTAACGTTACCTCATTGCTTTTCGATACCGATGGTTGCTTTTTCACCATTGATATCCCACTGTCTGCTTACGGTCAATTCTTCTTCCGTTACAATCTCATCAGCCAAAACCTTTGCAGAAATAGCAGCACTATTTTTTACCACGACAACAGCTAACTTGTCATTTCCTTTTACGGAAACCTTGATATGGTCCATAACCTCAAAGCCGGTTTCCTTACGCATGGTCTGGATTTTGCTGATGACCTCGTATACATAACCTTCTTCAATTAATTCTTCTGTCAGATTGGTATCCAGAACAACCGTCATCTTGTTGTTTTCTTCGGAAACATAACCTTCCTTCTGAGCCATATCGATCAATAAGTCATCTTTCGTAAGTACAACGGCAACGTCACCAACCATGAAGTCCAGACTGCCGGTGCTGTTCAGATCATCCATAGCTGCATTTCCGTCCAATGCAGCCAGATATTTCTGAATACCGCCAAGCTGTTTACCATACTTAGGTCCTACGGTTCGCAACTGGGGCTTAAAGGTATAGGAAGTAAAGTTTCTTACATCATCTGTAAATTGCACTTCTTTTACATTCAGTTCTTCCTTGATAATATCCGTATAGAAGGTATCCAGCGTCAAGTCAGCCTTGATGTACATCCTGCCGATGGGCTGACGGTTCTTGATTGCAGCTTCGTTACGGCATGCACGACCCATAACAACCGCTTCCAGAACATCTTCCATATTTTCTTCCAGCTCCTTGTCAATCATCTGAGCATTCACTTCAGGGAATCTGCACAGATGGATACTTTCCGGAGCATTCTTATCCACACTTCTTACCAGATTCTGGTAGATGTCCTCAGTCATGAACGGAATCATAGGCGCTGCTGCCTTGCTGATGGTCACAAGTGCAGTGTACAGCGTCATGTAAGCATTGATCTTATCCTGCTGCATGCCCTTTGCCCAGAAACGCTCACGGCTTCTTCTTACATACCAGTTACTCATTTCATCCACAAAATCCTGCAATGCTCTTGCAGCTTCCGGGATACGATAATTTTCAAGATTGCTGTCAACTTCCCCTACTACTGTATTCAATTTGGACAGTAACCATTTATCCATTACCGGCAATTTATCATATTCCAAAGTATATTTGGATGCGTCAAAGCTGTCGATATTTGCATACAATACAAAGAATGCATAGGTATTCCAGAGAGTACCCATAAACTTACGCTGCCCTTCTACAACTGCTTTTCCATGGAAACGATTCGGCAGCCATGGGGCGGAGTTGATGTAGAAATACCAGCGGATTGCATCGGCACCGTAGGTTTCCAGAGCATCAAACGGGTCAACTGCGTTGCCCTTGGACTTACTCATCTTCTGACCGTTCTCATCCTGTACATGACCCAGAACAATAACATTCTCATAAGGTGCCCTGTTAAATAATAAAGTAGATTCCGCCAACAGTGAGTAGAACCAGCCACGGGTCTGGTCAACTGCTTCTGAAATAAACTGCGCCGGGAACTGCTTTTCAAATAATTCCTTGTTCTCGAACGGATAATGATGCTGTGCAAAAGGCATAGCGCCAGAGTCAAACCAGCAGTCGATCACTTCCGGCACCCTCTTCATCTGCTTGCCGCACTGCGGGCAGGTTATGGTAATTGCATCGATATAAGGTCTGTGTAATTCCACCGTCTTGGCAGCTTCGCTGCCGCTCATCTGATACAATTCTTCACGGCTTCCGATGGAGTGCAGATGTCCGCATTCACATTCCCATACGTTCAGAGGAGTTCCCCAGTAACGGTTACGGGAGATACCCCAGTCCTGTATATTCTCCAACCAGTCGCCGAAACGGCCCTTACCAATAGATTCCGGGATCCAATTGATGGTGTTGTTATTGCGAATCAGATCCTCTTTTACCGCTGTCATCTTGATGAACCAGGATTCTCTTGCATAATAAATAAGAGGAGTGTCACATCTCCAGCAGTGAGGATAGCTGTGCTCAAATTTAGGCGCATCAAATAACAGACCCTTTGCTTCCAGATCCTTTAAGATCATGGGGTCAGCCTTCTTACAGAATACTCCTGCATAATCGGTTTCTTTTGTCATTTCACCCTTGCCGTCCACCAGCTGAACAAAAGGCAGGTCGTATTTACGTCCAACCTGTGCATCGTCCTCACCGAATGCCGGGGCAATATGAACAACACCGGTACCATCTGTTAAAGTGACATAGGTGTCACAGGTTACATAATAAGCTTTTTTCTTCTGTTTCTCACAGATAGGGAGCGCACAATCAAACAGCGGCTCATATTCCTTGTATTCCAGTTCCTTCCCGATGTAAGTTTCTAATACTTCATATGATGCCACATTGTTTTCCTTATCTGCCAGCTTACCTAAAACAGTATCCAGCAGAGCCTCCGCCATATAATAGGTATAACCGTCTGCAGCCTTTACCTTTGCATATTTTTCATTTGGATTTACGCAAAGTGCAACGTTGGAAGGCAATGTCCATGGAGTGGTGGTCCATGCCAGAATATATGCTTCTTCGCCTTTAACCTTGAATCGGGCTACTGCGGAGCGTTCTTTTACATCCTTATAACCTTGTGCCACTTCGTGACTGGACAAAGGCGTCCCACATCTGGGGCAGTAAGGAACGATCTTAAAGCCTTTGTATAAGAGTCCCTTATCCCAAATGGTCTTTAAAGCCCACCATTCGGATTCAATAAAGTTGTCATGGTAAGTAACGTAAGGATCGTCCATATCCGCCCAGAAACCTACAGTCCCTGAGAAATCCTCCCACATACCTTTGTATTTCCAAACACTTTCCTTGCACTTGGTAATAAACGGATCCAGACCGTATTCTTCAATCTGCTCCTTTCCATCCAGCCCAAGCAGCTTCTCAACCTCCAGTTCGACCGGAAGCCCATGGGTATCCCATCCCGCCTTTCTGGGCACCATATATCCCTTCATGGTGCGATATCTCGGAATCATGTCCTTGATGACACGGGTCAGAACGTGCCCGATATGAGGCTTACCATTAGCGGTAGGCGGACCGTCATAGAAGGTGTAGGTTTCACCTTCTTTATTGCTTTCCATACTCTTTCTGAAAATGTCGTTGTCTTTCCAAAACTTTTCAACCTGTTTTTCTCTTTCCACAAAATTCATATCCGTAGAAACTTTCTGGTACATACTATTTCCTCCTTGCTGAGATAACTGTAAATGCGCAGACCGAAAACACCTGCGGTGTTCCAAAAGCGTGCAGAATTTTTTGTTGCCTTCCCGAGTCAAATATCATCTGAGGCATACATATGGAAGCATCTGCATCCTACATCAGCCGCCTCACTCTGCCCGTAACACAAAAAACCCCGTCCGCAAAAGGACAGGGCAAAAATACCGTGTTACCACCTGTTACGCATACTCCCATTTCCGCTTTTGCAGTCATGTTTCATATGTTTCCCGCTAACGATGGGACTTCGTCAACACCTACTTAAGCGGATCCGGAATCTTACCGGTTTTTCATTTTCGGCGTTGCAGCTCGAAAGTGATTTTCCATATCTCTTACCTCGCACCGGGCTCACACCTTCCCCGACTCGCTGTGCCTTCTCAGATATATGTACTCTCTTTGTCAACACTTTTGATTATTATCGTTTTATAAATTATAAAAGAGGAGGATTTCTTTGTCAAGGGTGTTTTTTCTTTACTTTCTGTACAAAAAGGGCTATAATAGCATAAATAAATGTGCAGTATCTCATTACTGTACGCAACAAAGAAACGAGGAATATTATGAGTGTTCGTAATTTAACTTTATTAACGGATTTATATGAACTTACCATGATGCAGGGTTATTTTAAGAACCATGATCGAAATGAAACCGTTGTATTTGACGCTTTCTACCGAAGCAACCCCTGCGGCGGCGGTTACTCCATTGCAGCAGGCCTGGAACAGGTCATTGAATATATCAAGAACCTTTATTTTGCTCAGGATGACATCGACTACCTGCGCGGTGTAGGCTGTTTCGATGAAGATTTTTTGGAATACTTAAGTAATTTCCGGTTTACCGGCGATATCTACGCGCTGCCCGAAGGAACGGTCATGTTCCCCAGAGAGCCTATGATCAAGGTCATAGCGCCGATCATGGAAGCGCAATTGGTAGAAACCGCTATACTGAACATTATCAATCACCAGAGTCTGATCGCCACCAAGGCGGCCAGAGTCTGCTATGCAGCAAAAGGCGATGGAATCATGGAATTTGGTCTGCGTCGTGCGCAGGGTCCCGATGCTGGTACTTACGGTGCAAGAGCTGCCATGATTGCAGGCTGTGTTGCCACCAGTAATGTACTGGCCGGCAAGCTGTTCGGTGTGCCTGTAAAGGGAACTCACGCGCATAGCTGGATCATGAGTTTCCCGGATGAATATACCGCCTTTAAGACCTACGCAAATATCTACCCTAATGCATGCATCCTTCTGGTTGACACCTATGATACCTTAAAATCCGGTATTCCTAATGCCATCCGCGTATTTACGGAAATGCGTGAAGCCGGTATCAAACTGACAAACTATGGTATCCGTCTGGACAGCGGCGACCTGGCATACCTGTCCAAGAAAGCCCGTAAGATGCTGGATGCAGCAGGTTTTACCGATGCTCTCATCTCCGCTTCCAACGACCTGGACGAGTTTTTGATCGACAGTTTGAAAGCTCAGGGTGCTGCGATTACTTCCTGGGGGGTAGGCACCAACCTGATTACCGCCAAGGACAACCCTTCCTTCGGTGGGGTTTACAAGCTGGCTGCAATCATGGGTCCCAATGGCGAATTCATTCCTAAGATTAAATTGTCCGAGAACAGTGAAAAGGTTACCAATCCGGGCAACAAGATCATCTATCGTGTATACGAAAAGGAATCCGGAAAGATCAAGGCTGACCTGATTTGTCTGGCGGATGAAGTATATGACGAAAAGAATGACCTGCTGCTCTTTGACCCCCTGGAACCATGGAAAAAAACCAAGCTGACAGGCGGTACTTATACCTTACGGCTCCTGATGGAGAAGATTTTTGAGAAGGGCAAGTGTGTATACACTTCTCCTCAGGTTATGGATATCCGTGAGTACTGTCTGAAAGAGCAGGATTCCCTGTGGGAGGAAACCAAGCGATTTGTAAATCCTCACGAGGTCTATGTGGATCTTTCCAAGAAATTATATGATACCAAGCTGGCCTTACTTGACCAGATGGGCGAAAATTAGATCTGCAACACGAAAGACAAACGAAACATATTTTTCATTTCACTCAAAAAGCGTTATCATCAGCTGCCCGCAGTTGTAGATAACGCTTTTATGTGTGTCTGTGAGACTATTGCTGTTTGTGCAACAACTGATACCTTATTCATCATCCGAATATCCGTCCACAGACACACATTTTACTGTTCCATCTGCCTGCCCAGAAATCCCGCTGCAGACTGCAGTAACTTCTGCTCCACTTCCCCCATCTTACTTCTGGCTTCAGCGTTCAACAGGATAACCGATCCGATCACATCCCCCGCACAGATAATGGGCGCAATTGCCTGCTGCGCATATTCTTCCTCCATGTTTTCACAGACGGTTATAAAAGCCCTTTCATCTTTTCCTGCACAAACAGTCTCGCGATTCTGCATCTTGTCCTCCAGCGATCTGCTAACTTCCTTCCCAAGCAGAGATTTGCCGCCGCCTGCTGCTGCAATTACCTGATCACGGTCAGTAATCAGCGCCATGTGGCCGGATGCCTTGGCAAGACTTTCCGCATACTGCTTTGCAAAGGTGCTCATCTCCCCGATGGGAGAATACTTTCTGAGCACAATCTGCCCCTCTCTGTCTGTAAAGATTTCAATGGGGTCGCTTTCCCTGATATGCAGCGTCCTCCGGATTTCCTTTGGGATTACAATTCTGCCCAGATCATCTATTCTTCTCACAATTCCTGTTGCTTTCATATATAAAAACTCCTTTTCACTATTTAATGGTGTGGAGTTAGTATGTGGAAAATTGCCATTATTATACTCATTTGACACGATTCTCAGAATTTCTTTAATAGTCTGTGCAAGCTCTTCTTCACGCCACATTCGGTTGATAGTGCATCCTAATTGTTTGATATCAAAGTCACTTCGTCGATTCTGAATTTGCTGTATCAGAACATCATACATTTCTGAAATAAATGCATCAGATGCATGCTCAAAAAGTTTTTCTAATTGGCTTTTGCTCATCC
>JAZNXM010000032.1:0-13680 GCA_045593865.1 Acetatifactor sp.
ACGCCTTCATAAAGCTGCTGCGCCAGACGCATGGTTTTCAGCGTAGAAAAATTCAGAACCTTGCTTGCCTCCTGCTGCAAGGTTGACGTAGTAAATGGAAGGGGAGCCTTTTTCAGACGTTCGCTCTTCTTCACCTCTGCCACCTCAAAATCTGCACCCTTAAGTTCCTTCAGGATCGTATCCATTTCTTCCTTGTTGCGAATGTGTGCTTTTTGATGGCCGGTGCCGTAATATTTTGCTTTTAATGGCTTTGAACTGCCTTCTGCCTTGAAATCAGCATCCAGAGTCCAATATTCCTCCGGAATAAATGCATCGATTTCATCTTCCCGGTCACAGATGATACGCAGGGCAACAGACTGTACACGACCAGCACTTAAGCCTCTCTTGACCTTCGCCCACAGAACCGGGGAAATCCGGTAACCTACCATTCTGTCAAGAGCCCGTCTTGCCTGTTGGGCATCCACCAGATTCAAATCAATCTCACGTGCATTCTTCAGGGATTCCTTCACCGCCTGCTTCGTAATTTCATTGAAGGTTATACGGTAAATCTTTTTATCCTTACACTCCGTCAGCTTCAGGGCATGCAACAGATGCCAGGAGATAGCCTCTCCCTCCCGGTCAGGGTCCGTTGCAAGATAGATTTTTTCTGCTTTCTTCACGGCTTTGCGCAAGTTAGCCAGAATATCCCCCTTTCCTCTGATGGTAATATATTTCGGTTCATAGTCGTGCTCCACGTCGATACCTAATGTACTTTTCGGCAAATCTCTCACATGACCGTTGCTGGCAGCCACTTCATAATTTGCCCCTAGAAACTTCTTTATCGTCTTTACCTTTGCCGGTGATTCTACGATTACTAAATACTTTGCCATTGAATCTACAATTTCCTTCCAAAAATCATTGGTTTAGTGTCACCCACTATACACCAAAAATTTTCAAGCCGCAAGATGTTTTTTATAATTTTAAATTTTCTTAATGTTATAAGCATGTCTTTGGGGCTAAAAAATATCCCCGAAAGCTTTCGGGGATATGGTCAAATGCGAAATTAATAGTTCTCTTTTCTTACTTCAAAGTAGCTTTGAGGATGTGCACATACAGGGCAGACAACGGGAGCCGCCACACCTACAGCGATGTGTCCGCAGTTACGGCATTCCCAAATCTGTACGCCGCTCTTCTCGAATACAGCCTTGGTTTCTACATTATTTAATAATGCTCTATATCTTTCTTCATGAGACTTTTCGATGGCAGCTACTCCGCGGAATTTAGCCGCCAGCTCCGTAAAGCCCTCTTCTTCCGCTTCAATAGCCATTCTTGCATACATATCGGTCCATTCAGCGTTCTCCCCTTCTGCTGCGTGCAAAAGATTCTCAGCAGTGGTTCCGAGCCCACCCAATTCCTTGAACCATAATTTTGCATGTTCCTTTTCGTTTTCAGCAGTCTTTAAAAACAACTCTGCAATCTGCTCATATCCTGCTTTTTTCGCTACAGATGCAAAATAAGTATACTTATTTCTTGCCTGGGATTCGCCGGCAAACGCTTCCCACAAATTCTTTTCGGTTTTTGTACCTGCATAATTATTCATTCAGTTTTCCTCCTCGTAATCAGGCTGCTTAAATTAAGCCGCTATTTATAAATTGATTAATCCATTTCATTATACAATTCCCATATAAAACTGTCAAACCATTATGCTCTCCTATTGAAAATAAATCCGGATGGTATTATAAGCTTCCTCCCGGAAAGATTCTTCCATATCTGCTATTCCCAATATTTGCTTAACCTCCGGCAAGACTACAGTCTCCTCCAGATTTCTCGATAACGTGACAATGACACAATTGCCTTCCTGATGGTTATAGGTATCCTTCAAAAGTGGCAGCTGAGAACGATACACCACCGCTACCTGCTCACACTTTGATAACATCAGCGTGTCCTCTGCGCTCTCATTCCAGCTTCCATCAGGCAGAACGTACACGCAATGGGAATTTTCAGGAACTGTGATCCATTCCTGCCCGCCTGTATATAAATATCCCGGCTTATGAGTAAAGCCATTATTCATGACAATCAGAAAAGCGACTGCTGCAAGACATAACGCATCATTCTCATTCAGGAATTTTGTTCCCTCCCGGACTGCCAGCACCGCCAGCACACACCAGAAAGGATATGTACACATCACATAGCGCTCCACATAAAAAGGAACTATTTGGGCTGTCACAATCACATAAACACCCATGGGCAGGAACACCAATATCCCTTTTCCAAGCTTCCCTTCTGCTTTTCTATAGGCAAAAGCCGCAACCAGCATGATAACCAGACAAACCACGGGAATCCACCATCTTCCGCCAAACAACTGGCCAAATATCTGGTCTAACATAAGCTTGATCTTTATCCAGTGAAAATCCCCGCTGGCAATCACGTCCAAGGACTCCTGTCCCCGATATCCGCCAAACACATGCTTAATGGCAAAGGGCCACAGGCACACACCTATCACTGCTGTGGAGCCCATGGCAAGCACATACTGCAGCAAGGAACGCCACTTCTTTCTTATGCACATCCATATCACAAACACAGCCGCCACACCTATGGCATAAAGCACGAAATAATAATGGGTCAGATATCCGAAAAAGGTTGCCAGTATCAGCTTCCGTATATTTTCTCTTTTCAGGGAAAAGTCCTCGGAACGGATTTTCAGATGCACATAACACAATGCCACAACCATAAAGGTCAGCATCCCATACATGCGCAGGTACATGGAACTGGTAAAAAAGCCATTAGAAAATCCATATACAGCAGCAACTGCCAATGCCACTTTTTCTCCGCCCAGATATCTGCTGACCATACGATGCAATAACCAAAGAGTCAGCAGCAAAAATACGAAGTTTATACTTAATGCATACCACTTAGAAAAGGTCCCCTGAAAAACAGAACACACCGTATGCAGTAGCATATAATAAAACGGCGGATGTACATCCCCTCTTTGATTATAATACACAGAGGCATAATTAAAGGTATTGCTCTCACTGACGCAAAGATAATCTACATAATCCTGCCCCGGCACCCAGGAGGTCGTCCGGGTCTCTGCACTGTTTGCCTTTGCAATCAGATAATCACGATAAATCGGTGTATTGTAAAATTGAAAATCATGCTCCTTCAGAATCCGAAAATCTTTTCCCAGATTCCGGAACAGATCTGCAAAGGATTCTCCCGCACCGTATTCCAGCATCCAGTCCTTTACGTCGTAGCCGCTTTCTCCAAAGTGCATAAACGGCAGATATTCACTGTTAGCCAGACCATAAGAATACATTTCATCTATGTGATAGCCTTCTTTCTGTGTTCCAAAGTATATCATTCCTGCTGCCGAAATAACCATGATCAGCAGTAACAGCCAATTTACTCTCTTTTGCACTAGCTTTTGTACTTTCATCCGTCCCCCTAAGTATTTTTTTAAATCATTATATATATCATATCATACTTAAAGGCTTTTTCCAATTATTGATTTTTGAGATCTATCTGCTTTGATCTCCTCCCATTCCTACCCATGCAAGCTTATAGGTGGTTTTGGCTTATTCTTGCTTCTGGCACTTGTCCTGCCTTCCGGCTTGATTTCGCCTGCCGCCATCAGGGAACGCTTGGTCAATGCAGGACCGATCAATTCATAGATCAGCACACTGAACAGTACAACATTTCGTACAATCTCACCATCGGAAAGACTTGCCGCTGTCAGGGACATGCCCAGGGCAACACCTGCCTGTGGAAATAATGTAATACCCAGATTCTTCACAATCTTTTCACTGCACTTTGTAAGCTTACAGCTAGAGAACGAACCATAGTATTTACCAAGGCATCTTGCAATAATATAAATCACACCGATCAGCAATACCATCGGATTGCTCAAAATATTCAGATCCAGCTCCGCACCAGACAGAACAAAGAACAGAATCATCAAAGGCACCGTCCAACCGTCCACACGGTTCATCAGCTCTTCTAAAGTCTCACAGACATTGCAGAATACAGTACCTGTCATCATGCATACGAGCAACAGGGAAAATCCACAGTGTACACCACCGATCTCAAATTTCAGCATGGAAATACCTACTGTCAGCAATACAAAGGCAACAGAAAGGGACATACGCTTACTTCTGGAATGGAAGAAAATTTCCAGATAATTAAGTAATAATCCCATGATTGCACCCAATCCCAGTGACAATACGATTTCAATGATCGGTTCGATTACCATACCGGTCACACTGACACTTCCCATTTCGATCGCATTTGCAATTCCCATGGAGATTGCAAAGAGAATCAGGCCGACTGCGTCATCAATGGCCACAACCAGCATCAACAGACCGGTTAAGGGACCTTCTGCCTTGTACTGCTTTACAACCATCAAGGTCGCTGCAGGTGCCGTTGCAGATGCGATTGCACCAAGCACGATTGCTGAAGGCAGAGAAAGCAAGGATGGGAATGCCAAATGCAGTCCGATCAAAGCAACATCAACAACCACCGTTGTAAACACCGCCTGTAAGACACCCACAATGATTGCTTGTTTTCCCATGCTTTTGAGCTGTGTAAGTCTAAATTCATTACCAATTGTAAAAGCAATAAAACCCATAGCTGCCTGCGCAATGGCACCCATGGACTCTACCTGCCCCAGTGTATTAAATCCCAGTCCGGAAATATGTAAGGCGCCGAGGCAATAGGGTCCTAACAACAAACCTGCTACAAGATATGCCGTTACAGCAGGAAGATTTAATTTTTTTGCCACACGGGACATTAACAAGCCGCCGATAATCGCAAGTGCTAAACTAAGAAACAAAACGCTCATGTCAATATACTCCTCTCAAAGTCATTTCACAAAACAAATGCATAATACCACTTTGACTACCATTTAGCAAGCACATTTTTTATGAATTTTTCTAATTTTGACTAAGATTTTTGTTTACTATTCATTATGTATTTTCGTTACCAACCATTTCAACCGTGCTCCAAGGAGCATGTGAAGCGTAAATAGAACAAAGAGCGTTTTTGATTCATAAAAAATACTCACTTTATCACTGCGATGCAACGAGGTCTTTCCTATGAATTAAAAAAGCTGCTCCACCTTTCCATGGAACAGCTCTTGAATCGCCATGTCTGTAACTATCAGAACAAATCTTCCTGGTTCGCGGTCTTAACACCTGCTCCGGCAAGTGCAGCAGCTGCCGCCTGGTTATCATCTACCCGGAAGATCATGTAAGCACCTGCCTTTGCAGAAAGAAATGCATATGTATACTCTACAATCACATGCGCCTGTGCAAGCACCTCCAGAATCGTAGCCAAGCTTCCCGGTTCATCAGAAATAGCCGCTGCCAGCACATCCGTCACGGTAGTAATATATCCACCAGCCTTCAAAACTTCTTCTGCTGCCTCCGGCTCCTCACAGATAATACGAAGGATACCGAAATCCTGTGTATCAGCGATAGATAGTGCCTTCAGGTTAACATTGTGGTCTGCAATATATCTTGTAACCTCTGCCAACCTACCCTTCTTGTTCTCAATAAAAACGGAAATCTGCTTAACGCTCATATCTTTTCCCCAACTTTCTGTTAAATCATACAATAGATGTTGCGGGCAACCTTCCTGCATGCCCGGCATGTCCTTGTTTCAAATCACACATTTATTTTTCGGTCACCTGTTACACTTATTATCAATCATGAAGCTTTCTTCTGTCAATCACTCTTACAGCCTTACCTTCGCTTCTGGTAATGGTCTTAGGCGCAACCAGATGCACCTTAGGACTAATGCCCAACATAATCTTAATCGCATTTGCAAGAGCCTTTTCCTTAGCATTCAGATCCTTTACTGTATCAGAGAACTGTTCCGGTGTCAATTCCACGGAAACATCCAGCGTATCTGTATTATTTACTCTGTCAACCTCGATCAGATAGTTTGCGCTGTAGCCTTCCTTTAAAAGCACTGTTTCGATCTGTGATGGGAATACATTGACACCTCGAATGATCATCATATCATCGCTTCTGCCCATAGGCTTGCTCATCTTAATGAGGGTACGTCCGCAAGAACATTTCTTTCTGGAAAGCACACAGATGTCTCTGGTACGATATCTCATCAGTGGGAATGCCTCCTTATCAAGACTGGTAAATACCAGCTCTCCTTTGGAGCCCTCCGGCAAAACCTCGCCTGTTTCAGGGTCAATGATCTCAGGAAAGAAATGATCTTCATTGACATGCATACCGGTCTGCTCTTCGCATTCAAAAGAAACACCGGGGCCACTGGTCTCCGTCAGACCATAAATATCATATGCTTTAATACCAAGGGATTTCTCAATGTCACGGCGCATCTCTTCCGTCCATGGCTCAGCGCCGAAGATACCTGCCTTCAGGTCAATGTCTTCCGGGGTAAGTCCCATCTCCTTCAGGGTTTCACCGATATATGCAGCATAAGATGGAGTACAGCAAAGAATGGTTTCATGCAGATCCTGCATAAACTGAATCTGTCTCTCCGTATTGCCGGAAGACATGGGTAGTGTCAGACAGCCAACCTTGTGAGAACCACCGTTCAGACCGGGACCACCTGTAAACAGACCGTAACCATACGCAACCTGACATACATCCTCATTGGTTCCGCCAACCGCTGTCACTGCACGGGCACAGCAATCTTCCCACATATCAACATCTCTCTGTGTATAAAATGCAACCACACGACGTCCTGTGGTACCACTGGTAGACTGAATACGTACACAATTTTTTAAATCCGTAGCCAAAAGTCCATATGGATAAGCATCACGAAGATCTGCTTTGGTTAAAAATGGAAGCTTATGTAAATCGTCAATCGATTTAATATCTTCTGGTTTAAGTCCCTTCTCATCCATAAGGTCACGATAATACTTTACATTATCATATACATGCTTTACCTGCTTTACAAGTTTTTCATTCTGTACTGCACGCATCTTTTCCAATGAGGCACACTCCATTTCGGGCTGATAATAATTCGGCATACACTATCTCCTCTCATGCTATTACAAAAAATCAATATTTCACAAGTAATAGTATCATTTTTTTAGTATTATCATACGCTCAATCCAGACACTTGTCAATCAAAAAATGTATACTTATGCACTCGATGCGGATAGTGACATGCTATATTCTGCTCTGACTGCTGACCTGTAACCGTCTGTAAGCACGCTACATTCCCGAAAGGCAGGATGTCCTTGCAGGTCCTGCGCACAAGACGGTTTCCGTCGCTGTCGTAATGGTCAAAGATCACGGTAGTCGGCGCTTTAATTATTATCCAGCGGCATCTAACATATTTTCAATAAAAATCCCATATCCTCTAGTCGGATCATTCACTAATACATGGGTAACAGCGCCGATAATCTTCCCATCCTGAATGATTGGGCTGCCGCTCATTCCCTGCACAATTCCCCCCGTAAGATCCAACAGGTCACTGTCGGTGACCTTCATCTCAATCCCCTTATTGATATTATCATTATCCAGATGCACACCGGTTATCTCTATATCATAATACTCCGACTTTCCGCTTACCGAACATAGAATCTGAGCTCTTCCCTTTTTGATTTCCTGTTTTAATCCGATGGGCATGGGATCATGGGTTACCATGGACTGGGCTTTCTCGTTGCATTGACCGAAGATCCCCTCTGCACCGTTATAGCTAATATCCCCCATTATGCAAGACGAATTGTAAACAATCTTTCCCGTCAGTTCTCCCGGTTTTCCTTCCTGCCCTTTCTGAATGGAAACAATCTCTGTCTGATAAAGTGTTCCATCCTCCAGATCCATCAATGTACTGGTGTCCACATCGCTGATTCCATGACCCAGTGCCCCGAACTCTCCGTCCGCATTCATGTAGGTCATGGTACCGATTCCCTGGGCATTGTCACGAATCCAGATTCCCAGTTTGTAATCTCCGTCCTGGTTCTTAATGGGCTGGATCTTTACCTCCATCTCCTGATCATTACGCTCAATTCCCAGCGTAATGCTCTCTCCTCTGCAGGATTGTACCATATCCATAAACTTTTCTTTATCATTTATTGCCGTTCCGTTGAATTGTTTGATATAGTCACCGCTTCGCAGCACATATTTTGCCGGTGAATATGTCAGTCCATCCATCCCCTGAAATTCACCTATTCCGATAACCAGCAAACCGTCCGTTTTCACATACAGACCAATGGGTTCTCCAACCGGTATCAGTTCCTGATCACTGATTACCTGAATACTTACCTGTTTAAAAGGAATGAATCCAAACAGCTTGATGTTCATTCGATATTTGTTGCTTTTTTGTGTATTCAGGGTCACTTCCCGACTCAGATCTATCTGAATGGCGTTCCTGGGAATATTAGAGGTTCCACTATCGCTGGCCTCCACCACCTCGCCAATCAATGGCAGCTGATAATTCCACACCTGTTCCTGGCCGGTCTTGACACGCAGAATGGACGGAATCCGATTGTACAGATCATAATAAGCCAATCCACCCAGCAATAAACTGAAACACAACAAAGCCACGCATAAACAATACCTGTATATGCGCAGCCTTTTCTTTCTTCTTCTCCAGTGATCCAGAATGATGATAATCTCACTTCCGGCATTCCGAAGAAGCTCCCTATTCTGCTTTTCAAAATCATTGTCATTTTTCTTCATGCACTCACACCACTTTCTCCCACGATTGAGATTAGTATGTGAGGTTTTTATTGTTTTTAATGATAATGTGAAATTACTTTTTTTGGAAATTAAAACTTACCCCTTCTGTTCCAGCGCCTGTGCCCGCATCTGTCTTGCATTAGAGATCGCGGCCTCTGTCAGGCTGTCACTGCCCAGCAGTCTGGCAAGCTCCTGCAGACCTTCTTCCTCCTCTAATTTGCGGATCTTTGTAACCGTACCAGTCGTCTCATCCCCGCTCTTTTCGATCAGGAAATGGTTGTCCGCCATAGCTGCGATCTGGGGCAAATGGGTGATACAGATAACCTGATGTGCATGAGCCACTGTATCCAGCTGTCCGGAGACCTTCCAGGCGGTTTTGCCGCTGATCCCTGCATCGATCTCGTCAAAGATCAGGGTATCGATGGCATCCTTTGTGGCCAGCACGGTCTTGATCGCCAGCATGATACGGGAAAGCTCACCGCCACTAGCCACCTGTGCCAGGGACTTCATGGGTTCTCCGGGGTTGGTGGAAATCTTAAATTCCACATCATCGCTGCCGCTTGCAGTCACATTTCCTCCCGGCAACACTTCAATCGCAAACTGTACGGACAGGAAATTCAGATGGATCAGGGAATCTATGAGCTGCTGTTGCAGAATTTTTGCATTCCTGCTTCGGATGGCGGACAATGCTCCACATGCCTGCTGCAGCTCCTTTTCTTTGGCCGTCAGCTGCTTTGACAGCTCCGCCATGTACATGTCATAATCTGCCAGCATCTCCAGACGTTTCTGCTTCTTATTGCAGGCTTCCATGATCTGTTCAATGGTATAGCCGTATTTATCCTTCAGACGATTGATCTCGTTGAGTCTGTCCTCTGTCTCCCGGAAGTCTCTTTCATCGAACTCCATGTCGGACAGGTATGCTGCAATTTCATGGTTAAAGTCTGCCAGCAGTCCTTCTATCTCCGATAACTGCTCCTCCAGCTGATTGATCCGGGAATCATATAGGGAAACACTGCCGACAGCTCTCACTGCTCTTCCCAACAGACTGCTTGCGTCAGCATCTCCCATACCGCCTGTATATCCATAGCATTCTGACAGGCACTCGGTAATCCGCTTGCTGTTTACCATTCTGCGATAGCGATTTTCCAGCTCCTCATCCTCGCCCATTGCCAGATGCGCATTTTCTATTTCATTTACTTCAAATTCCAGAAGGGCCTGCTCTCTGGACTTGCTCTCCTCATCCAAAGCCTCCTCCTGAATCTTGTTTTTAATTTCCTTCACTTGGTGATAAAGAGCCGCTACCTGATACAGTAACGCCTTGCCTTCCGCTCCGCAAAAACCATCCAGAATCTCCAGATGCTTCTTTTTATGCAGCAGGGACTGATGCTCATGCTGTCCGTGAATATCGATCAGGCTTTCTGCAATCTCCTTAATCTGACGAATGTTGACGGTCTCACCATTGATTTTGCTGACACTCTTTCCCACAGCCAGCCTTCTGCTGATGGTAATGGTATCCTCCACCGGTATATCCCACTCCTCCAGCTTTTTTGAGACAGCTTCATCGTCGGAAAAAGTAAGCTCCACCAGTGCACTGTCCGTGCCCTTACGCAGCATGTCTTTGTCAAATTTCGCTCCCAATGCCAGATTCACAGATCCCAGCAGGATGGATTTACCTGCACCGGTTTCACCGGTAAGGATGTTCAGGCCTTCGCCGAATTCCACCTCTGTTTCCTCAATCAAGGCCAGATTTTTCACGTATAAGCTCAATAACATAATACTGTCTCCTTATCCGCCTTCTCCTTGTAACTGTACGTTCTCTCCCTGCAGCACTGCTACCTCTCAACCATCTTATGCAGCTTGCTCATCAGCGCAACAGTTTCCTCCTTGGTGCGCACCGCCACCATAATGGTATCATCTCCCGCAATGCAGCCCACCACCTCATGAAGCTTCATGGCATCTATAGCTGCCGCAACCGCCATAGCCATGCCGGAAACGGTCTTTACCACCAGAATATTCTGAGCCATATCCATGGAGACGAATCCATCCTTCAGAACACGGGTAAATTTGTCCTCAAGATGGCTGTTATCCTGCCGGAGCACCACATATTTCTGCCTGCCGCCGCCTACCGGCACCTTGGATAATTTCAATTCACGAATATCTCTGGAGACGGTAGCCTGGGTCACTATATACCCCTCCGCCTTCAGATAACCCGCAAGCTCTTCCTGCGTCTCCACATCATACTTATTGATAATATCCACGATCGCTCTATGCCTGACTTTTTTCATGTATTCCTCTTTCCTGCATTTCGCATACCTGCTTGCGAAACTACATTTTCCTCCTTATTCAGCCTCCGAACGTCTTTCATGAGTTATGGGTGTCCTGCATGCTACTCACTCATCTTTTTATGCAGCACATCCAGAAAGCTGACTTGATTAATCTGAATAATCTCCGTTGTCTTTATGGACTTTGTAATACGGATTTTATCTCCTGTCTTTACCGCAATCACATGGGAACCATCAAAATTGGCCTCCAGATTCTGAATCTCTCCCTCTCGTCCTCTGGGGATTTCAATCTCAATCACATCCTCCGGCGAGAGTATAATACTCCTGGAATTGAGCGTATGAGGGCAAATCGGTGTCAGCATGATCAGCTTGGCCTTCGGATTCACAATAGGACCGCCGGCAGACAAGCTATATCCGGTAGAGCCGGTGGGGGTAGTAACAATGATACCATCCGCATTATATGTATTTAATAACTGTCCGTTAACATAGATATTTAACTTAATCAGCTTCAGGGAACCGCTACGGGAAATCGCCACATCATTCAGTGCCCAGTCTTCGCAAAGTTTACCGTTTTTCTTTATCACACAGCCATGGATCATCATGCGGCTTTCCAGTTCAAATTCACCATTTATCAGCCTGTCTAGGGCATATTCCAGATTTTCTGGCTCTATCTGCGTCATATAACCCAGAGTTCCCATATTCACACCGATCAATGGAATATGTCCCATCTTCGTATCCCAGGCAGCCCGCAGCATAGTACCGTCACCGCCCAGTACGATCATACAACAGGCATCCTCCGGAATATTTTCTTCCTCCGGAACCGTACCGTCCTCACCGGTAATAATGGTGCATTTTTGTCCCTTTTCCTCCAGATACGCTTTGATACGGTAAGTAGTTTCACGTTTGGGATCCTTATGATGATTGGTATAAATCAGAAAATGTTTCATAGGTACATCCTTCTCCTATTCTGTCTTACCCAGATTTACATGTGCTTTGTCTACAAGCTCCTTAATCACGGCATTCCAGACTTCCGTATAGGAAACGCCGCTCTTTTCCGCTATCAGCGCATCCAACATCTCTTCCGCCTCTTTTTCCGTCAGTTCCCCTTTCTCCTGTGCCTTCGACGGATTCTTTTGAATATGCATCAGATATTCAATATTGCCTTCGGGGCCTTTGATGGGGGAATATTCCAGATGTAATATTTCAAATCCAATACTGTCCGCATAATCCAGAATCTTGCGTATTACCTCTTCATGTACGGTGCGCTCACGTACTACGCCTTTTTTGCCTACCTTATCCCTGCCCGCTTCGAACTGAGGCTTGATCAGACATACCATCTGGCCGTTATTCTTCAAAAGATTCCATGCCGGAATCAATATCTTCGTCAGGGAAATAAAGGAAACATCCACACTGGCAAAATCCAGGGTATCTTCAATATCCGTCGGGACCATGTACCGGAAATTGGTCTTTTCCATACAGACAACCCTCTCATCATTGCGAAGCTTCCACGCCAACTGACCATGACCCACGTCCACAGAATAAACCTTGGATGCCCCATTCTGCAGCATACAATCGGTAAATCCACCTGTGGAAGCACCGATATCCATACAAACCGTTCCTTCCAGACGAATATCCCAGCTGTCCATGGCTTTTTCCAGCTTCAAACCTCCGCGGCTGACATATTTTAACTGGGAACCTCTTACCTCCAGGGTAATCTTGCTCTCATCGAACATGCTTCCCGCCTTATCTTCTTTCTGACCATTTACATACACATTTCCTGACATAAGGATAGCTTTCGCCTTCTCTCTGGACTGTGCATGCCCCTGATTTACTAAAATAATGTCTAAACGTTCTTTCATGTCTACAATCTCTCCAGAATGTGTGCTACAACACTCTTGGCATCAATGCCGATCTCTTCCTTCAGCTTGTCCGCGTTACCGTGCTCCACGTAAGCATCCGGAATATGGACATGCAAAAAATCATTGTTCTTATGATTTCTTGTCAGACATTCCAGAATCTTCTCTCCATAGCCGCCGCTGGCAACATTTTCCTCCATGGCAACAAGTAATTTATGGTTCTCACAGGCTTCCAGCACGGCTTCTTCATCAATGGGCTTGATGAATCTTCCGTTGATCAGGCTTACCAGATGTCCCGCTTCTTTCAGGGCCGTGTATACTGCTTCTGCGGTCTTAACCATGCTTCCCACTGCAAAGAGCGCAATCTCCTGCTCCTTATAAATCCATTCTGCTTTGCCATATTCTATGGGTGCCCTGTGTTCTTCCAGCCCATCATAAGCTTGTCCTCTGGGATATCTGACAGCAATGGGGCCACCAAAGCTTACCGCAAATTTCATCATATCCGACAATTCCCATTTGTTTTTGGGCGCCATGATATGCATATTCGGGATGCTGGAAAGAAAGGAATAGTCAAAAATACCCTGATGGGTCTCTCCGTCGCTTCCCACGATCCCTGCCCTGTCAATGGCAAATACTACGGGCAGATTCTGTATACATACATCGTGCAAAATCTGGTCATAGGCTCGCTGCAAAAAGGAAGAATAAATCGCCACGATGGGCTTGAGCCCTCCCGCCGCTAATCCTGCTGCAAAGGTTACCGCATGCTCTTCCGCGATTCCCACGTCAAAAAATCGGTCGGGATACATATTTCGAAATCTCTTTAAACCAGTACCATCGGGCATTGCAGCAGTGATGGCCACCACTTTTTCGTCCCGCTGTCCCAGCTTGCACATAACA
>JAZNXM010000033.1:0-3530 GCA_045593865.1 Acetatifactor sp.
TAATAATGTGTCCCAGATAGATATATTCTTGTTGGTCGAAGATATCTCTATAACTTCCAAAATATAGAAGTGGGTAGAGCTCTTTTAGAATCTCCGGCTCGTGAATAAACAGCTCAGCCACTGCAACAATTTGCGCGGAAGAAGCCGTTGCTTCAACAAACGTTGGAGGCGCATATCTGCCATTTTCAGATACGATTGTGCTTTCTTTAGCGGCTTCATTTTCATCGGAGGGCTTGCCGGTAACTTCATAACCGAAGTATTCATAAAGGGAATCAATACTGTATTCTCCCTTCGCAATGCCTTCATATACATCTGCGTACATACATAATTCCTTTATTTCATCAGGAGTTGAGACAGCGGTCTCATATTCCGGATAAAGCTCCTCTAAAACAGCCAGAGTGCGGGAGTAATTACTGTGGACATCCAAAGAGAAATATCTGCTGCCATAATCACTATCGGTTCCGTATTGTCCGGATAAAGCGCAAACTCTCATGTAGGAGGATAATTCCTTCAGCGTGTAATGTTCTTCAAAGTCCGCCCAGTAGGCATCCATAATCTGTTCCAGTTCCCTGCCGGCCACGTTAAAATTAACATCCCATAAATCTACCGTAAGCTTGGTTGGGTAGCCGAAAGCACCGGTACTGAATTTGTAATTGGTTTCTTTGTATGCATCGGCTTCGATGAAAGGGGCAACCGCTATATACTGGTTATCCGGAAGCAGGTATCGGCGCTCATAGGTGCGGCCGTTTTTCAGCTTTACTTTGGTGTAATAGCTGGTATAGCTGCCTTCAGCATCTGCATTTACAAAGGTGTCTAATAAGTCATAACAAAGATCAGGATCCGTCATCAGGTTTTCCTGGGCTACATTGGAGTTTCTTTCCCATGTAAGACCGCCGGAACGATTAACTGACCGGAGACGGATATAACTGGAATCATCGGACAATTGGTGGGTATATATGGCAACTCCGGCAATGTTCTCTCTTTTCGGCAGATAGCTGTCATAACCAAACCAATCCAGCTGGAAAGCAAGGATGATAAAGGTACTTATAATTGTGGCAAATGCCATCTGGGGCTTGTATTTGAAGAATCCTTTGATGGTAGCCTGGAAAATACTGTTTACCGCACCGAAGCATACTATGGAGCAGAGCAGAGCGCCAAAAATTCCCCATGCCAGCTGTTGCGTGTCAGAGACAATCGCGCCGAAGAACAGAGCTCCTGCCATACCGGCCAGGACAGACATGATGATACGGGCCGCAATGGTGTAACGTTTGGCTATGGTGCCTCGCTCCGCCAGTTCGCTGGGACGTTTTAAACAGAGCATCCAGGCCAGCTCCAGAAGCCCCAGGGTAATCAGGAGGCTCAGAATCACCAAAGGCATATGATCGGAAAACAACTCATCCGTCGCCAGATAACTACACATTGCAAAAGGCGCCGTAAAAGGAGAGAAGCTGTATACAATATCGTACAGCAGACTGGATGGTGTGTAAGCAAAGGTATCAAAATAATTACCCGCGCAGGAATAGCACGAAGACCAAATGCCCACAATGGAGCAGCCGATAATCGCTGTATTGGTAAACATATTGATGGTATTGCCGCTTAAGTAAACTGCTGTCAGAAACAGGTGATAGAAGACAAAGAAGCATAAAAGCAGCAAGGCCATACATTTTAACTGTGTTCCTAAAATGGTCAGCAGATAAGGTTTACCAAGCGAACGGAACAGAAACAGCAGCAAAATACTTAAGCCACTGACCGCAAAAGGGACAAACCATATCAGGAAGCCATGCAGGTATTTTACCAGAAACAGCTGGCTGCGGCTGATCGGTACGCTGTGGTATAAATCTACCATACGTCTGGAAAAAAGGTAGCGGTAGATAAAGATAGCAATGCAGATGCATGCAATCATTGTGATAATCTGCCAGATAAAATAGCTGTCGGTAAAATAATCAAGGTATCTGTTTTGAGCATTGGTGGTAGTCCAATTGGCATAATAGGATGTATGTAACAAAAACACTACCGGTCCTGTCAGAAAATGTCCCAAGGTGGTAAGGCCGAACATCCAGCCATTCTGGCGAATTTCCTGTTTTAATAATTTAAGAGTAGAGACTTGAGAAGTCATATCCCTGTACCTCCGTTTCGCTGATAAAGATTTCCTCTAAGGAGAGCGGTAGTCTTTCGTAGAATACCGGGTTTAAGGTTGCCATAAAGCTGTCCAGCTCATCGCTGCTTCCGCGCATGGTCAGAGTGTAAAGAGAGCCGCGACGTTCTTCCTTTAATACCGTAAATTGTTTTCTTAAGGCTTCCAGAGAAGTATCATCGTTGAACACACACTGTAATTTAAAGATTCCCAGCTTCATATCCTCCAGATCCTGGGTAAAGAGGATGCCGCCCTTGTGGAGCAGACCGACATGCTCACAGATATCCTCCAGCTCACGAAGATTGTGGGAGGCAATAATAGGAGTCAGACCATGCTCTTCGATTTCCTTGATGAACAGACTTTTTACTGCCTGACGGATTACTGGATCCAGACCGTCAAAGGTTTCATCGCAGAGCAGATATTTACAGCCCGAGCAGATGCCAAGGAGTACGGACAACTGCTTTTTCATACCTTTGGAGAAGGTATTGATGCGACGGTTCTTGTCCAGCTGCAGAACGCCCAGCAGAGTGAAAAATCTCTGCTCATCAAATTGGGGATAAAAGGAGCGGTAGTAGTGTACCATGTCCATGGGCGTACCGTTGGGGAAGAAGTACTGGTCGTCGGATATGTAAAAAATCAGGGACTTTGCTGCCAGATTTTCATAAACCGGTTCGCCGTCAATAAGTATCTGCCCCTCGTCAGGTTTCAGGATACCACAGAGAGTGCGTAGAAGTGTACTTTTCCCCGCACCATTGGTACCGATCAGACCAAAAACATGCCCCTGGGCAATTTTGGCACTGACATGATCCAGCGCTAACAGAGAGTCAAAGCGTTTGCTGATATTTGTTATCTCAATCATGTTGTCATTTCCTCCTTTTCTTCTCCGTATACGGAGTTTATCAATGCAAGCAGTTCTTTTCTGGGCATGCCGGAATCGTGTGCCTGTGTAAGCAGTTCTTTAAAATCATGCTTTAAAGCCTTGAAATGTCCGCTTTGCCATTCGCACTTGTCCGTGACGTAATTTCCCCTTCCGATGATGGTATAAATATAACCATCCTGTTCCAGCTGTGTATAGGCCCTCTGGATAGTGTTGGGATTGACAGACAGATCCATGGCCAGAGCACGGACGCTGGGGAGCTTGCTGTTGGCCTCCAGACCACCGCAAATAATCAGATGCTCCAGTTTTTCTACGACTTGTTCGTAGATGGGCCGTTTGTCTCGATAATCCAATACAATCATTTTTGATTTTTCCTTTCAATCTTTGTTCATTCCATTGAAAAATCTGTTGATGTGTGTTATTATGTATGCGCAAGTGTATTAAGATGATTAATACACTCTATATGCTTAACATAATATATGGGAAAAAGATTGTCAAGAAGATTTCTTAAAAAAACCT
>JAZNXM010000034.1:0-23117 GCA_045593865.1 Acetatifactor sp.
CCCATTGTGCAATATTCCCCACTGCTGCCTCCCGTAGGAGTTTGGGCCGTGTCTCAGTCCCAATGTGGCCGGTCACCCTCTCAGGTCGGCTACTGATCGTCGCCTTGGTAGGCCGTTACCCCACCAACTAGCTAATCAGACGCGGGTCCATCTCGTACCACCGGAGTTTTTCACACTGTACCATGCGGTACTGTGCGCTTATGCGGTATTAGCAGTCATTTCTAACTGTTATCCCCCAGTGTGAGGCAGGTTACCCACGCGTTACTCACCCGTCCGCCACTAACTAAAAATCGCTAGGCTTCATTTTAGTCCGTTCGACTTGCATGTGTTAGGCACGCCGCCAGCGTTCATCCTGAGCCAGGATCAAACTCTCATGTTAAAAGTTGTCCTAACCAGATACTATTCTGGCTTACTGTTTTTGGTTTAAAGATTCGCATCTTTTTCCGTTCTCAATTTTTGAATCTTCTTCAGATCCCAGCATTGATGCTGTTACTCTTCAAGAATTTTCAAGGTTGCATTGTTGTTTATTTGTCAAGGTTCAAACCGGCACTTCGTGCCGCTCAGAAACATGCTTCGCATATTTCGAATTTGACGTTTTCACGTCTTTCGTGTTGCATCGGCAACTTTCATAGAATATCATATGTTTTTGCCTTTGTCAACAGTTTTTTTAATTATTTTTCAACTTTTTAAAGTTGATTTATTGGTAGTAACGGAGAAAGAGGGATTTGAACCCTCGCGCCGCGCAAACGACCTACACCCTTAGCAGGGGCGCCTCTTCAGCCACTTGAGTATTTCTCCATGTTCTGAATAACTTCTTTACCAATATTAATGCAGGCGTCTTGAGTGACGCATTTGTTATTATACATAATCTCTTTATGTTTGTCAATTACTAATTCAAATTTTTTATCAGGAATTTAAGCCGGAATTTAAAACACCTAATACTGCATTCTTTATATCCTGCATTCCTTTAATCGTTGGATGGCCACATTCCTTGTCAATCGCATTAAACGTAATTTCCCTAATCCCATACATCCGGCAGGCTTCTCTCATCCCTTCATAAATCTCAGGCTTCAGCTCAGTATTGACCATACAATAGATACGCGCTTCCGGCAGCTTGTCCTTCAGTGTTTTTAAAAAATAACTGATTGCAGGCAAAACAGAGTACAGATCTTCTTCGCTCCAATCATCATATTTCAAGGTTCCAACAGGTGCATCTGCCCAGCTGTCATTTGTCCCTCCAAAAACAAAGACCGTGTCTACTTTGTTTTTTTCAAAAAAGCCCTGTTCGTTCAATTTTCTTAATCTATATATGAAGGAAGATGATCGGGAACAGTCTGCGTTGTTGTATCCCGTGTAACAAATAGTGGAACCGGACCAACTATTATTTAAAACAAGATTCCAGTTTGCTTCTGTTATAACCTGATACCACCAGGTCTCCTCTACCCTTCTTACATCCGTTCCTGCATGCCCTGCTTTCGAATAATAAGCCGCATATCCATCCGGTATAAAGTTTTCAAATGTAGAATAACTGTCGCCGAAAATCAATACATTATTTGCCATCATAATTATTCCTCCTCTGTAAGAAGCAGCTTCACCTGATCCAATTCCTCTCCTGTTGGTTCTGTGGGAGTCCAGTTAATCTTCTGTCCATCATTCTCGTAACGAGGGATCAGATGTATATGAAAATGGAATACCGTCTGTCCGGCTGTCTCCCCGTTATTCTGCACAAGGTTAAACCCGTCACAGCCCAGCTTGCACGTCATTTTCCGGGCCATCTTCTTGGCCAATACCATTGCCTTTGCAGCAGTTTCATCCGGCAGTTCATAAAGATTTGCAGCATGCTCCTTTGGCAAGATCAATGCATGGCCCCTGGTGGCCGGCGCTAGGTCAAGAATGACATTAAACGCCTCATCCTCGTAAATGCTTCTGGTAGGAAATACACCATTTGCAAGTTTACAGAAAATACAATCTTCCCTCATCATCTCATATACCTCTTTTCTACTACAATATTATATTTCATACGCTGCACGATGCAGAGCAGGCACCCCTGAATAAATCCCGCGATCAATCCTCCCATATGTGCCGCATTATCAATATTAGAGCTCATGAAACCATTATATAAAGATAATACTATCATAATTACCGCGCGGGCAGGTGTCACAGCAGGCATTCCTCTGACAGAAAAGAATACCAAGGCAAGCAACAGCCCATCCATGCCAAAAACAGCACCGCTCGCACCGACGGAAAGGGACATACTGTGGTGCAGCAACTTATAAATAAGAGAACTGATATTGCCGCACAAACCGGACAACATATATATACAAACAAAGGCCAGATGCCCTGCTTCCCGCTCCAGCATAGCACCCATGAACAGCAGAATAACCATATTGTTAAAAAGATGGTTCAAATCAGCATGCAAAAACATTGCCCACAATATGCGGCCATATTCGTGACCGGATAAAACATCATAGATATTCAGATTTCCCATCTGCAGAAACAGATCCTTTAATAAGCTGTTTAACACATAAACTATCACATTGATACCAACCAAGCCAATACTGACGAAGGGCGTACCTGCAAGCCGCCTTAGAAAATTTCTCATCTCAAGCACCTTCCTTTGTAACAAGGTATTTGAAGACACGCAGTATTCTCCATTCAAAATACTGCTGTCCAGAAAAATGTACCACTTTTAAGGCCTATTCGTCAACCCACTCATTTGTATACGAATGTACTTTTTCCAAAACGAAGGACATCCTCCGGTTCTAACCTTCTTTTTTCATATGGCTGCAGACGCAGCCCGTTTTTAAAGGTTCCATTGGTGGAATTTAAATCTTCTATGTAGATTTCCGCATTTTCCTGTATAAATCTGGCATGCACACGACTGCTGGCATAATCTGACAGGACATAATCCGCATCTTCCCTGCGTTTTCCCAGCACAAAAGGGAACTTCTCCAGCCGAATTACCAACTCACCTCTCTCTGTATAGAGACCCTGCAGCGTTTCTTCCTTTTCTTCTATATATATAGTCTTACCGAACTCTTCTTCTTTTTCCACATTCGTTTTTGTTTTTTTGCCGTATTCGGACTCTTCACAGACTGCATAACCGTTGATCATTTTTCGCATTTCTTCCCGATAACTGTTTCTCTGTTCCTGTTTACGCTTTCGTTCTTCAAAAAAGAAGCGAATTCCTCTTTTTTGTGTACTCTGTTCTTCGTGTGCCTCGAGTTTTCCGGCGTACACATCTTCTGGTGGCAACATATCCTCCCCCGCTTCTGATTGCGCCGTTAAGTTATCGGCCTTTATAATCGGCTGTGTCTGCTTTTCGTCTACCTTTTTAAAATCGTCAAAAATCTGCTTTTCCAGATAGCTCTGACCAGCCTGCATATATTGCTCGTATGCATGGTATATGAATTCGACCAAGGCCTCGTCCGCGTAATCAATTCTCTCAACCCAGAACTCCAACAGCTTGTCAAATCCTTCCTCCAGCTTCCCTTCCTGCCCATAATACGGAATATAGAGATACAGGAAATCATTCTTTTCCAGATCCTGAAAAATGTGCGCCGGATTCCAGACAATATTTCGCTCATCCAATAGAAAGCGATTCAGCTCCAGCCTGAGTTTCTGCATGCTCCAGAAGAAATCCTTCATCCAATCACGCCGAATACATTTCTCCGAAAACATTTGCCTCACACTTTGTGTGGAAGAAATATCATAATATAAGTAAGTTTCTCCATCGATATTCTTGTAACTACATCGAAGTAAATACTTCATACCTCCTCTGTCAAGAATGCAATACTGGTATTTTTTTTGATCCGGCTGATTTTCCAGCAAAACTCTTACAAAATTGCAGTTTAAATTTCTTATATACTCTGTCTTAATCATTTGATTCTCCTTCACGTTCTACATTGGTATCCTTTATCCGATGAATGGAGCGTATGTAATCTACCGGGTTCAGGCAGAATGCTGACAGCGTAAATTCCTGATTCCACCCCCCGAATGGCGCGTAAGAAAAAGCTCTGTCCACCTTGATGCTATTACCTCTCACTGTCAATTCTGCCAGCATGTCCGTCCCCCATAAATACTGCTGCTTTTCCGCTTCATTTAGCCTTCCCAACACATATCGGCAAGTTTCTTCTTTTGAAAAGTCCTTCGCCTCTCCCGCATATAAACCCATATATCCATCTACATACTCCAGCCATACCGGCAGCCTGCATGCATTCTGCTCCAGAATGCTGCGTTCATACGTATAGCATAAGAAGACCATAACGATAAAATAGCATGCCAGGACTACCGGCATGACCAATGCCGCCTCCAGGGTAAAGTACCCCGCAAAACTTTGATTTTTCTTTTTTACATCCCTTTTTATCTTAACCCACTCCACCTGGTTTTTCCCTTCCCAGCCTTTTGGCCATATCAGACCTCATCTTGTCTGCAACCCTCGCACGCTTTTAACCCTCCTTCTCTGTATTCCAACACCATTGCTCATGATATTTTCCCATATTCCCAGCGCAACGCTTTCGTTACAGCACAATCATCCCTGCCCATAAACAAACAAAGAAATAAAAACGACACTGCAAAAATAAAACGGCACAAACGGAAAGCAATAATCCCTGTGTTTCCTAAAAGCTGTCAGCAACAGGCAACTGAATAGAAAGGACAAAAAAACTGCCAGCAGCATAATGAGCAGACACCATTTTGCACCCGTCATGTTTCCGATTATAATCAGTACCATGCCGTCGCCGCAGCCAAGCTTCCCCTTCATCGCGAAAGCAAGCAGTGTCATCAGTATCCCTGGAAGCATTCCTGCAAATACTGCCCATAGCTTACCATCCTGCTGGGCATTGACGACAGATGCCACAGTCGAAAACAGCATTCCGGCCCCTAACCAGCTGCCGGGCAACTGTTTTGCTTTCATATCCGTATAGCTGAAAAGCGCCAATACTATTAATAATATTATCCACATAGCAATCCCCTTGCATAACATAAGCAGCGCTTGTGTTACTATCCTAATAAGAGCATATCCGACTTTAACCTTCACACTATCTACCTCAAGCAACAATACTCTAAGTACCGCACCGGCTGCATGCTCTGTACTTCTGAGCATTCTCCCATTCTATTGCTTGTATATCCTTATATATGGCCGTGCAGTCTCTGACAAAATGATACTTATCCCCTGCTTCCGTCACAAACACATACGCACCTTTCTCCTTGTCATCACAAATGGTACAACGCTCATACTTTTTTCCCTGTACGTTCTTCCTGCTGCCGATCTGCCCCTCCAAAACGCTTATTACCCTGTGATATATGTATGAGCACGCAGGCATGCTGTGCCACACCTCTCCCTGAGGTGTAACATAAACATATCTTACCGTTTCGAGGCTGTCGCTCACATCATATCCGGTCCAAGCTCTTGCATAATACCGATTGCTCATGCGCCTGTAACGGAACGGGAAAATGGAAATTGCCGGTTGCACTTGATACGTGACAATAATATCCACACATTCCTCTTCATCCAGATACTCTGACCGGAGATAATTCAGCCCCGCTGTTCCATATACCAACGGAGACCCATCCAGATAATCCTCCCCAAGAAAGGCCGTTACCTGATTCTTCAAAAGCATATAGGAGACTCCCGCATCAGGAAGTGCTTCTACAGCTTCCGAAAAGGTATCTGTGTATAGTGCAATCCGATTCCCTGCATTCCACAATGCCGCTTCCAGCTTTCCATGCAGCCGCAGCATTTCCACAACACCTGCCAGATGTAGGAAGAAAAACAGAAACAGGGGAATCAGCAAAGCGGCCTCAACGGTCATGCTTCCCTTTACACCGCCGGACACAATCCGGGAGGTAAACAGGGAAATCCCCTCTATGGAATCGCATAAGGTTTTACTTCGTTGGGAGAGTGGTTTTTTTTCAATAACCTTTTTGTTCGCCGGAGAAGGCTTTAATTTACTTTTTTTGTTTACCTGTTTCATCCATAAAGAGGACATCCCCGTTCACCTCCTATCTGTATCCTTTTGCATGCTTCAGGCAATACTGATAGCCATAATGTGATTTTGCAGCAACCTGTACTTCCAGATAATCAATGCAGCCATCCATCCGAAAAGCTTCATTTCCTTTTACTTTTCGGATATCCATTTCCATCAGATCCATAAACCGATAAGTTATGGTCTCCAAATCAGCAAAATACATGAACAGCCGCAGATAATCCTCATACGCCACTCCGTTTCCATTGCCCTGATTATCTGTATGCAGATCAAATGCATTTTCCAGACTGCAGTTCCACGTAGAATCATCCTTTAACAGCGGAACTCTACCACCCGCCATCAGTATTTTTGTGTCCTGCATACTTTCCAGAAAGGACCAGCCTATCAGGATCATTGCTTCAAAAAGCGGTTCTGCTTCCGGAACAAAAAGCGCCGCAGCCAGTACCGTTGAAGCAGCAGTAACCAATTCCCGCTTTTCCCTTGCCCCTGCGAGATAAAGCATATTGGCCACTTCCCGCATTCCGCAGATTGCCGCTGCTGTTTTCCTCAGATTTTCCATGTCAGAGCCGCTCCCGAAAAGTAAATACTCTATCTGATAATCCAGCTGGGCATTTTCCTTGATATCCCGGTAACTTCCTCCATACCGAAACAAATACTCCTGGAACAGCAGCCTCTCATAGAAGGAAAGCGTTCCCTCCGACACAATATTCCCTGTACTGATATTCCCCGCTTCATATCTATCCGATATATACTGTTTCGACGATATGACCTTGGTGGAAATCTCCTCCATGTCATCCACCACCCAGCGCAGGATGCCCTTGCTTCGGGTCTCAATAATGTGCGACATGGGATTTTCGACTTCCACAAAAACAAAACTACTGTCATCCAGTTGCTTTTTTCCTCGAAGTCCCTCCAGTTCCTTCTCCAAGGCTTCCATCTGGGCATCCAGCTCATTGACCAGCAGATTATTTTCTTCTACTACTTTTATCCAGGACGCAACCTCCTCTACAAGATCGATTCCCATGTCACTTTGCACTGCCTGAATGGCCTGTTGCTGGAAATGATAGCCCTTGTTATCCGTCGCCAGAGAAACTCCGCAAATCTTGACCTCCGGAAATTCCAGCTTCAGCAAATCCATATACACCCCCGGGAAAATATTGTTCCCCTCCAAAAGTCCCAGTTCATCCTTTAAAGAGGCATTTCTTTCCATATATTTCCGCAAGCGAGCTTCGGTATTATAATAAGATGGATACTCCGTTCCATAGGAGCTGTCGATATAAAATAAATTGTATTGCTTGAGAATCTCCCTGTGATACTCCGCCAGAACGCTGTTCATACCAATATCGACAATACACTCCGCTTCCAGCCGCACAGTATTCTGACGAGTACCCTCGATCAATACCAGACATAGCGATAATACCAATGTCAATGTCAGCGACATGAAAATACTTAAATATGCCTGTGGATTCTTCTTTTTCATGTTAAATCCGCTTAGCCTGGGATGTGATTTTTGAAAAAATAGATTCTACCAGATCTGTAATCTGAGATTTGAATATGATGACAATTCCTACTAAGCAAACGATTATCAGAATAATTTCTACTGTACCCATGCCTTCGCTCTTGTTTGTCAGGGCCCCATGCAGCTTAATCCTCTTTCTATTCATCCAATCTCTTATTTTTCTTTTCATAGTGTACTCCTTCCTGCTCTTCATTTTTTTAAGTACGAATCCCTAAGAACCCCTAAATACCCAGTCCTGAAAAAGCCGGCAACATAATCATGAGCAATACCATCAGCAGCATCATGACCATGGATGTCAGCAGCTTCGTGCCGGCTTCCTCGCCCTGTCGTTTTCGCAGGCGCGTCCCCTCCCGCAGGGCTTCATCGTATTCTTCCTTCAGTCTGTATACAAGGGTTGCGTTTCCTTTCTTCAGATTCTGATTTAACAAGGTACACAGTCTGGTGTATTCCTGCACGCCGGTACGTCTGCCAAAGTTTTCATAAACCCTGCTTTCTGACACTCCCGCCTGCAATTCGTTGCAGGAATACAGCATTTCCTCATAAAGTGGATGCAACCCGGGGCGTTTTTCATGACTCGTCTTTTTGCGTGCGTTCTTTACATACGACCCTTTTTTGCTGGATTTCAGTCTAAAGATTTTCTTGCGATAAGATTTCTTTGGACCACACTCGCCCGGCAGCAGCCTCCACCCCGTATCGGACATTTCTGTCGCAGTTTCATCCATCCATTTCTCCCAATAATCCTTGCAGATTTTCTGAAAAGCCCCACGCACCGTCATGCCGGCCCCCAGAAGCAAGGCGTATTTACTGACCATGACCGGATATTCCTGTTTCATACAGGCACGCCTTTTTACAAGCTCCTCCTGCAGATCCCTGTCTTTCATGCAATACACCGCTACTGCTGCAGCCAGTGCAATAAACAGAATATTTGCTCCGGAACTCTCTCTTACCTGTCTCCAGATGACTTCTCTTTCTCCAACCATCTGCGGCAAAGGGAAGCTTTCTTCATATCGATACTCCTGTGCAGCCTCATCACTGTATTTTTTCAGGTCATAAATCAGCTGCTCCTTCTCCGTACGAAGCGGCGGCAATAAAGTAAGTCTCCAGCTATGCTTCCATTCCTGTTCACCATATACAATTTCTGCGCGCAGCCAAACCTCTGTTGCACTTTCCAGGGTATCCAAATGCACAATTCCATCATATCCAAGCAGGGAGGTATCTGTGCTTGTCCAATTCACGGCGAAAGGATAACCCTCTACCTCATACGGCAGGCACAAATTCTTTCGTATCTCCTCCGCGGACACATTCTCCCCCAATATTACACCTTCCAGCACCCGAATAAACTCCTGATATAATTCCTCTGCTTCTTCTTCCCGCAGTTCTCTTTCCCTCACATCCAGCAAAATTTTCTCCCGGATGGTTTTGCTGCCACCTGTTACTTTGGCTTCCAACGTAATGGTTCGCATTTCTTCTCCCCTGCTGACAATGCCCTGAGAAACCGGAACATCCGAGTTTTCTCCCCCAAACTCTGTGAGGCAGGCAAGCATACTGCCGGTAAGCAGGACCAACAATACTATCCGTATCTTCCCGGTATAATATTCTGTCAATAGTTGTGCCGGTGCTTGTCCCGGATGCAGGCACAACAGATTTTGCAAGACCTGCCTATCCCGGGATTGTATGTATCCTTTCAGAAACCTCGATGTACTGCTTTTTTTATACAGACAGGTGCTGACCCTCCGCAGCACATCACCTGGTTCTTCCCTCGATCGGAAGGCCAGAAAACCAAAGGCACCCCAGATTATGATTGTCACTATAATTACCATTGTTGTCTTTAACCTTTCATTCCTATCCTTATTAGGTATTTGCGAAACTCCTCAGAATATTTAATCCTGAGCAATACTTCAGATAGTTTGGCAATCATCTACTGTTCATATCAGACCCCTCACGCGGCCTTCCAGAGAATATACTCCGACACCCCATAAGCTACCATGTACCATACCAAAAATACCGTCATTATTACCATTCCCGTAAAATCCCGAAAAAATATATCAAAATATCCCGGGTTGGTAGTCTGTAAGTACAAAACCAGCAAAAACGGCATGAAATTCATTACCTTCTGCTCCAGCCTTTTGGATGCCAGCAGGGTATTGATTTCCTCCTCCATGGAAAAATTGCTGCTTATGTTGTGGGCAGTCATGTGAATAATATCCACTAGGTTTCCACCGTTTCTTTTGGTGATGGCAAAAATCTCCGCAAACTCCTGTATCTCTGCCAGCTGTGTTCTCTGCCCCATTTCCTGCAGCAGTCTTTCCAGCGGCAGATTATTCACAAGCCCGCCTCTTATCTGCGCAAGTTCCACCATGATCTCAGAATCTGCTCCATACATCATCTCCATGTCCTTCATACTTTCTGCGAACGCATTTTCTGCAGCATACCCGGCTTTCAAGGCACCTTCCACAGACAATATGCATTCCCCAAACTGCTGTAACAGACGCTTGTCCCTGCTTCGCGCCGCCTTTTTGCGATCCAGCCAGATAAGCATTCCCGCCGGCACCAGCATAGGGATAAACAAAAGAATGCTTCGATAAAAGAAAAATGCCAGAAATCCAGCCACACCGATTCCCTTAACAAGCTCCTGCACCGATAGAGGCAGTTTCTTTATAAATTCCGGCTTTCTTAAGCTTTTCATTGTGTACCAATTCTCCCTTTTTTCTCAAGGCACCTACAATCCTGCCCTGACCATCCACTCCCAGTTCTTCAAAGGCAAACAATGTATTTGTCAATATTGAATCGTCCTCGAAACCCACGATCTCCTGTATTTCCTCCACCCGCCTGCTTCTGTCCCTCATCCTGGAAAGATGAATTACAACATCCACACCGGAAGAAATCTGCCGTCGTATGGCATTCAGAGGGATATCCATGCCCATCATGATCATATTTTCCAGACGAAACAGCAAATCGCCCGCACTGTTGGCATGAGCGGTGGACATGGAACCGTCATGCCCCGTATTCAGTGCCTGCATCATATCTACGGCTTCCGCGCCTCTGACTTCACCCACAATGATCCTGTCAGGCCGCATCCGCAGACTGGTCCGTATCAGATCCCGGATAGTGATCGGTGCACAGCCTTCCGTATTCTTATTACGAGTTTCCAAGCTAACCAGATTATCCAGTCCCTGTAGCTGTAGCTCCGCACTATCTTCTATGGTCACAATCCTTTCATCCGAAGGAATATAGCCCGAGAGCACATTCAGGAATGTTGTCTTGCCACTGCCGGTCCCTCCCGATATCAGAATATTATATTTGGCTTTTACCAGTTTTTTCAGGAAGTCTGCCGCTTCCAAAGTAATGGAGCCACTGTCGATCAAATCCTGCATGGCTATAGGCTTGTCCGGAAATCGCCGAATGGTAACAATTGGACCGTTCAGAGCCACCGGCTCCATTACAATATTTACCCTGGCACCATTGCGAAGTCTTGCGTCTACAATCGGTGTAGCTTCATTAACCACCCGGTTACAGCCTGCCACAATCTGCTGAATCACATCCTGCAGCTTCTCCCTGCTTTCAAACCGGCACACCGCTTTTTTTACAGCGCCATCCTGCTCGATATAGATATTCTCAGCGCCATTTACCATGATCTCCGTAACGGCCGGATCATCAATAAAACTCTGCAGCACGTCCAGCCTTCGCAGCGAACAGAATATTTCCTCGCCTGCCTTCTTTATCTGAGACAAAGGCGCCCACATTACGGCTTCCTCCTGCAAAAGAACTCTGTCGATTACCTCTCTAACCTCTTCATCAGACAGGTTTTTGGTGTAATCCAGCTGCTCTAATACCTTGTCCTGCAAATACTTCTTCCATTCTGTGTATTTCATATCATCTCCCCTGTTATTATGTTCTGCTCCATGACCTTCCTTGCATATTCCGCCAATTCCCCTTTCGTATAATTCTCCGGTATTGTCGGCAGCCCGGCAAAAATGGGCAATGCAAGCTTAACCGTCCGCTCTTTGATATCCACACAGCCCTTGCGCTCCAACAAATGCTCATACCTTTCCAGCTTATACCGGGCCGCAGCATCTTCCCTCACAATGGTATAGATTAAATTGCACTGACCCAATATATTCAGCAGTCCCTGCATGCTATCACTTAAATCCAGAACAATATAATCGTACTCCCCCGAGCACCTGCATCTGTTGATCAATTTCAGCCAATCCTCTTCCCTAACTTCGGGCAGATTGGTACCATTCCGCATGGGTGCCATATAATCCCAGTTTCCCAGAGAACGAAGCATACTCTTCATTCGCAGGATAAACTTATGCTTTTCCATGTCCAGATAGTACAACAGTGCCGCCAGATCTTCCTCCCCATTCTCTGTGTCCAGCCAGGGCAGACCGGCAAAATGTTGGAAATTTAAATAAAGTACCCTCCTGTTTTCTGCCAGCAGCTGACTATATGCAATGGCAAAGCCCGTCTGCAGACACCTTCTTACAGGAGAATAGAACCCAATCAAACCGGACTCCCTGACGCTTCGCAGAACCGGATATACTTTTTCCTCCTGCTGCGCCAAGATCTTCAGCAATTCCCTGCGCACATTTTCTGCCTCCTGATACTTATCAATATTTATAATCTCCGGAAAACGGATTACACCGCTTTCATTCAGCAGCACCACCTGCCCCACAGCACGCTGCGGCAAAATCTCCCCCGCCATAGACTCTGCGATTAACAATACTTCTGCCCCAAGCCTCTCCAGAAAATGCTCCAGACCCTCCCTATCTGTGTAGACTGCCACCTCCCATGGAAAATCCTTGTCCTTCTCCAAAAAGGCTGCCATTTGCTGCGCATAATCCGCCTCCGGATCGCACAACACCAGCTTTCTTTGCTTCAATAAAATACCTCCTTCCACCACAATGCACCCGCTTGCCAAACACAAGGTCATATAAAATGCTACAGAATAAATGAAATCTTTGGCTGAATCAGCCCGAACACATATCGTGTCTTTGAATAAAAATAAGATATAATCTGCACGAAGCATGCAGATGATTTGTCCCTATGTCCTACATTATATCAATAACAACCTTTTTTGTCTATAACTATTTTGGAAATTTTTTGCATATTTGCATAGTTTTATGGCTATACTTGTATCAAGACATATTTAAAAGGGAGCAGGCATGAAAATTTTATTTAAAAAGGATTTCAAGACACCGGAAGATTTGGAAGATGAATTAAAGGTACCTACACTGCTGGAAGACATAGAAAAAACCCGCATAGCTTTGGATATTGCCTATGCGGGTTTCGATAACGCCACCGATCCTGATATGATAGATTCCTATATCTATGAAATTAACGCTTTGTTAAAAAGGTACACCCACCTGAGCAAGCTTACTGCCACTGCCAAGTTACCTGAGACCTGCCAGACGGGTCTTCAAAATCTTTGAATCCAACTACCGCTTATCGTACACAGATAAATCAAAGGAAGGAAATGTCTCCTTTCTTTGATTCTTCTGCTGCGCGGTTCTTCCATTTCGCAAAAATCATACTGTTTACATACAACAGTCCGATTTCTCCGGTATTCGCTTTTCTTCTTATATAAAATCCTTCTCTTTCAGAATAATCATGTCCTCGTCATCATATCTTCTCGCAAATATGATATCAAAGAAATGACCGATTGTTTTGCGGTTAGCACTTTCGATGGCTTCATCCATGATTTCCTTTACCTCCAAAATGGTAACGGCATGGTCGCTTGTCTGCATGTCCGCAATCCTTGTGTGCAGCGCCAACAGCCCCATCTCATCAATGGAATATTCCTTCTCTCTTGCGTACTTTCTCGCGAAGGATACCAATGCATCATCACTCAAAGCGGCAATATCCACCCTGGAGGTAAAACACTGTAACAGCTTCTCGTTCTTATCAAGGAAACGATTCATCTGCTTCTTGGTATCTTCGAGCACGACCACAATGCCTTTGTTCTCCTGCTGAAGAGCCTTATACAGGCTATCCGCAGTCTCCGGCCTGATCAGGGATGCCTTCTGAATGATCAGCGCACCGTTGTCCAGATTGTCAATAATCTGTTTTACATCCCGTGTATTTAAGGATTTACCGGAAATCTTGGCAATTTTTCCGGAGAAATTGCTGTCAGCCATCTGAATCTCGCGGATAATATTCTTGGCAAGCCCCAGAGAATTCATACCCTCATCACCGGTAACGATCAAATTGCCGGTATAGGCTGCCATGGAAATACCGTCGATTGCCTGGATGAGCTGTTCCTTGGAAGAACGCCCCTGAATATATGGACCGTACAGCTCACGCTCTTCTTTTGTCAGATTACGGACTTTTCGTTTCTCAAGGACAGCTTCGGTTTCCGCGGTATCCCCTGATTGCTCTTCTTCTGTCTCATCAAATTCAACTCCGATAACTTCCGGCTCACAGACTTCCGTGTCGTTGGTTTCATCCGCTTCGGCTTCTTCAAATTCTGAAAATTCCTCTACAGACTGTTCCGCAACTTCTACATTAACAAATTCTTCAAAGTTCTTGACAACTTCTTCTATTTCTTCAACAGATTCTTCATCTTCTTCCGGAGGAAGCTCTGCGATTACGGATTCGTCAACTGTTTCGTCTGCTTCCGTCACATCTGCAATTTCAGTCAGCTCCTCTACTTCACCGATATCACCTGTAATATCAACCAATGTCACTTCGTCCACATCTTCTGTATCGGTGTCTGCTGCTTCTTCGCTAACCATGTCTGTTTTCCGGAATTCTTCGACCGCCTCTTCTGTTTTATCCTCAAACAGCTCTGCAAGCTCCTCTTCTCTGGTCATTTCCTGAACCGATCTGTCTCTCTCCAGCTGTTCCAGCAGACCGTCCCTTACAGCCGCATCAAATTCGGTAAACAGCGTTCCTGTCTGCAAAAGCACCCTCTGCCTTACTTCTTCTTTACGCTTTTCTTCGTTTTCTTTTTTCAGCCTTTCCCATTCCAAGATAATGTCATTGATACTGATCTGACCGGTAATCTGCTTCTCAACCGGCTCCCTTTCCGGCAACACAAAGCTAATCTGCCCATCCGCTTCCATGGATAACACATTTGCCATCTCTTTTGGCGGCTGTGCATACAGAATCCTGTTCTCTTTCACTGCATTCTCCGGTGCTGCCTTATCTGCCGCATCTTCTACTGACGCTTCCCCTGCTGCCTTTTTGATGCTCATCTCCTCCAATGGCAGCATTCCCTGCTCCATTTCACTGATCTCACCGGTCTCCCCAAAGAATACCTCTGACCGAGGCTCCTCCTTTGCAGCTTCCTGCACTGCTTCCACAGCTTTCTCGTTTACCCTCTGCATCGTTTCGGATAAATCAATGGTAGTCGTGCTCATCAAAGGCGCCACGATAGAACGGGTCATGGAATCCTCGTTGGCAGAACCGAAATATTCCTGAATACCTGCTGCCAGTTCTTCCTGCAGATTGATCGTGTCATATTTACCCACATCAAAGGTTTTTACCTGTATATCCATTTCTTTTACAGGTGTACCTGCTGCAGATGTATCCCAGGCTTCCGTCTTCTGCGTACCATCCGTAGAAACTATCGCATCCTTCTGCATGCTGCCCGTCACTGCATTACCAGTGTCTGCCTCTTTCACTGCGGCTTTCCCTGTCTCCTCGTCATGAAAGCGCTGGTCATATTTATACTGCTGTTCCGGTGTCAGGGGCGCATGCAGCTTTTTCAGCTCCAGTGCCTTGATCACATATTTTCCTGCCCCAAACCAGAGAATCAGCTCATCACATTCCTCCACGCACTTGGTAGCCAGTCCCACCCTGTGATAGAGATATGCCAGCTCATAAGCCCATTTCTCGCGGTAATCCCTTTTCTTCAGTTCCTCTAATACAGCAATGCGCTCTTCCAGACTGACATCCTGTGCCTCATACAATTTGTACTGCAAAATATACCTGCCTGTATCCCTGGGTGCAATCTGTATATATTCCTTATAATATTCCACCGCCTGCACAAATTCTTCCATTTTGATGGACAACTCGCAAAGAGAATAAAGAATCGTCCTTCCGCCCGGATGACGCTCATATGCCAGCAGCAGCATATCACGGCTGTCCTCATATCTGCGGCACATTTTATATAAATCACTGACGGTGCACAACATCATAACACTTTTTACACGTCTCCAGTCGATGCTGTCGGCAATTTCCGCTGCCTGCTCATACTCTTTCTGTGCAATCAGTTCCTTGATCTCATCTGCTTTGATTTTGTACTCGAACTTATCCAAGACCCTTCGCTCCTCTACCTATTGCTTCCTATATGTTCCAAAAATATTATCGACATATACCACATTTTGTGTATAAAGACCCACTATTACTTTTATAAGTTTATCACAGTGTGTTATGTATGTCAAAAAAATAAACAAAATTTTAAGAAAAAAAGCTTCCGAAAACTGCCTTTTCTTAAAAAACGACATATTCCGAAAGCCGCTGACCTACAAAAATGCTCATGCCCTCCTATTTCAGGAAAACACGAGCATTGTATCATATATATATTTCATCCGCTTGCACCATCAATTCTGATACACAATGTGCATCTGTCGGTTCAACCCATACACCACCAGCTCTCTTCCGTCTAGGTTCTCCTTATGCATATCCACACAGGAAATAGTACTATTATCGTAGGTCTTATAATAATACTTACCCTGGTCCAGATTACAGCAGGAAGTATAAACCGATATCTCATACGTATCCGGTCCCAGCCGCACGCAGCCCCGCTGCTGCGCTACCGAGCCTAAGATGTGGAAAAACTGGCTGACACTCTCCTCTTCCGATTCCCCGGACAAGGCATTCATTTTTATAAAGGCACATCTGACAAAACGTGATGCCGAGGACAAATCCCCCGGCAGTCCCATAGCACCCATGCCACGGCTGTAGGGCTTCAATTCCAGACCCTCTGCAAATCTGTTTGCTGGCTCCTCCTTTGACATCTGCATAAAATTGGTCAAATAAAACAGATGCATGTCAAAAGGCGGATTGTTGGTCAGCACACCTACCGGATTGTCGTAAACCTTCAGCCCTTCCTTCACACATTCCACCGTGATGGCTTCCTTCCTGTCCGCAATGATCCAGTGCAAAGGCGAAAGTGGATACTGTTCGCTGAAACTGATTTTTACCAGATTGATCCGATCCAGCAGCATTCTCGCATCCTGCACGTTCTCACACTGCCCCAGCATCCAAGGGATGAACTCAAAAGGTGTGATATTATCTTTTCCTTCTGCATATTCTTTGTAATCCGTATTATTGGGGAAATTCAGCCCTGCCATGCCTAAACCCTTCTCATTGATGGCATCATAATACAGCGGTACATCTCCAACCACAACTGCCATGCCGATCAGAGCATAGTGTTTCTCAATAGTCGGCATCTTCCTGAAATGTAAGGGATAATTTCTGGGCGTAATCGCAATCTGCTCTCCGTAGGAAACCTCCCAATCAAAAGTGCGCCCGAAGTAATGATCTTTCGTAGCGTAGGTTGCAGCTGTACACATGGTAATCATCCTCCATTATAACACCACAATGAGGCAAACTCTCTCAAGCACGGTCTTGGTGGGATAATATTCCTATGTAGGACCCTTGCCAAACGTCAGCACTTGGATTTTTCAAGTGGAAACGCCGAAAAATCCTTAGTACTGCTACGTTTGGGACGAAGCGAGAGCGTGTCCAAATGGAATATTATTTCACCAAGACTGTACTTGAGAAAAATTCGAATTCCTCTATAAAATGTTACTCAATTCCGCAAACTGCTCCAATGTCAACGCTTCCCCCCTGATAGTCGCCGGCAACCCCATTTTCCCGAGGGCTTCTGCAACCTTATCCTTGGTCAAACGCAATTCCGGAGCATTGGTCAACCCGTTTACCAATGTTTTTCGCCTCTGGTTAAAGGAAGCTCTGATCAATGAAAACATCTGCTTCTCATCCTGCACCTCCACAGGCGGATTATCATAACGGGTCAGGCGGATTACCGAACTGCCCACATTGGGTCTTGGAATAAAGCAGTTCGGCGGCACATTTGCTACGATTTGCGGCTTTGCATAATACTGCACCGCCAGAGACAAAGCACCATAATTCTTGGTGCCCGGACCCACCTGCATACGGTCCGCCACTTCCTTCTGGACCATGATGGTAATGCTCTTTAACGGCACATGACTCTCAAACAGCCCCATAATAATCGGTGTTGTAATATAGTATGGCAGATTTGCCACTACTTTAATCGGCTTGCCTCCGTTTCTTTCTTCCACAATTTTACCGATATCCACCTTCAGGATATCGTCATTGATAACGGTCACATTATCATACTCGGAAAGGGTATCTGCCAGAATTGGAATCAACATCTTGTCGATTTCCACCGCAATCACTTCTCTTGCACTTTCGGCCAGATACTGGGTCATCGTACCGATACCGGGTCCGATTTCCAGCACACAGTCATCCTTTGTAATCCCCGCTGCATCAATGATACGCTCCAGAACACTTGTATCAATCAAAAAGTTCTGCCCGAATTTCTTCTGAAGATGAAAACCGTATTTCTGCAGAACCGCTATGGTATTCTGCGGAATTCCTAAATTCGCCATGTCTGTTTCCCTTCTTTTTTGTGTGAACACCCTTCGGACAGGTTCAAAATCCTGTATCTTTTCTTGAATCCTGCTGCTAGGAAGTGTTAAAAATATTCAAACTCCGACACAAAGTGTGCACAATTATAAAGCACCAAAATCTCTGTATCTCCTTTCACATACTCCTCCATAAACGGCAACAAAGAACCATTAAAGTACCTCAGATCCAGCACATACACCTTGCTGTAGTGATTAGCGATCAGCGGAATAAAGGTATTGGCATAGGAATCCTTGATAACAAATAGTTTTCTGCCATTCGTATTCTGGGTCTTAATCTCCACCAGGCCATGGTTGTCATCCAAAAAATAGCCGTACTTATTCTTTGTTTCCAGATAGCTTTCCTCATAAAAGGATTCGGCCTTCTGAGTAAAATCATATGTGATGCTCACCGGTTTTGCAGTGGTCTCGGAAAAAATCTGAATTTTTTCTCCTTCCACATCCATGTTCAGCTTGGACTGCAATGTCCCCTTGAAATCCTCTGTTACGGTAACCAATTTCTTTGGATTGTACCGTATCGGATAAATGACTCTTCCGTCAGCCCACTCCAAATATGCATAATAAGCTCCCAAAGTAGTCCAGTGATGGTCGGTACGATAATAAATTTCCTCATCCGCATGCTTTTTCAAAGTATCATATACATTGATCATACGTTCTTTACCAATGACTTCCGCCACCCGATCAAGCAGTATGGTGTCGTCATAGTAAGGAGCAAATCGCGGCAGCTTATCTGTCAGAATATTGTCCGCAGTGGGTATCAGCATAACCTCCGTAGCAGGAAACGCTTCCACCAGCTCCCTTAGCTGCTGCATACGCTTCTCCACAGTCTTTTCCGGAAAATCCCATGCCAGATGCTGCTCTATCAGGTAATCATCCTCTCCCAGATATACCCCGTTGATTACCTTCTTTTGCAAAAGCATATCCATTCCAGTCTTTAATCGAATCCAAATATCCCTGCTCACAAACTGGTCATTCAGGTATTCCTCATAATCCGTGGTATAGTCTCCGGAAAACAGGGCCTCCGCCGAAAATTCCGGCTTCATTGCCAACATCCGGTTCTCGGCTTCCGAAAAAATTCTCTCTTCATTCAATAAATCTGCCACTGTAAAGACAAGAATAATGGCACTCAAGAAGATGACGCTTCGCCAGGCATCTCTCTTTTTTTCTTTCTGATGGTCCATAATCTCCTCCATCCTGAAATATTTGAATCGAAACTTGTTTTCACACTTTCTATGCAATCCATGGTTGTTCGCATGTTATATACTAAAACCGGAAATACAAAAACGGATTATATGTTGCATCCACAATATACGCTATGGAAGCAATCAGCAATACCGCAGGAATCAGCTTATCTAAAAACCGGTACCAGGCAATTCCGTAGCCGCTGGTGGAATTCTCCAGCCGCTTGCCAATGCTCCTGCATACAGGTGTGGAACCGATGAGGGCAATTGCGAACAATACCAGATTTTCCATACCGTCAAACAGGGAGGCCGTATTTACCCAGCCGGTTTTACCCATACCCAACATTACCTTCAGATAATTTAGCGCACCGCTGCCGCTTTCGATAGCAAAAAATACCCAGCTGATAATTACCAAAACCATGGTATACAAATGTCCAAAGCCACCGGGCAGGGCATCAAATACTTTTTTGAGGAACAGCTTCTCCAGAATCAGCCACAGGGCAAACCATAAGCCCCAAAGCAGGAAGTTCCACCCGGCTCCATGCCAGATACCGGTTAACAGCCACACGATCAGGATGTTGATCAACTGTCTCTTCACACCTTTCCGGTTACCCCCCAGCGGAATGTACACATATTCCCTGAACCAGCTGCTCAAGGTCATATGCCAGCGGCGCCAGAACTCCGTAATGGACTTGGAAATATATGGGTAGTTAAAATTCTCCGGGAAATGAAATCCGAAGCAGGCTCCCAGTCCGATTGCCATATCGGAATATCCCGAAAAGTCAAAGTAAATCTGGAAAGCATATGCCAGAATTCCCAGCCATGCAGACATGACTGTCAGGGAACCCATATCCCTGGAGGAAATCTCGGTCCACAAAAGTCCCATGTTGTTTGCCAGCAGAACCTTCTTCGCCAGACCGATCACGAACCTTCTGGCACCATGCTGGATCTCCAGAATATCCCATTTTCTCGTGTGCAGTTCTTTTTCCACATCTGCATATTTGACGATAGGTCCTGCGATCAACTGGGGGAACAAGGTCACGAACACTGCAAAATCCAGCAGATTCTTCTGCACCTTTACCTGCCCCCTGTATACGTCGATACTGTAGGACATGGTCTGGAAGGTATAGAAGGAAATACCGATGGGCAGGGGGAGATTCAATAATGGTATCTGTGTGCCCGTCAGCTGATTTACCGCACCAATCAAAAAGTCTGCATATTTAAAAAAACCCAGCACCCCTAAATTTACGATAATGGAGGATACTAACAGCACTTTTTTCAGCGCCTTTCCTCTCACTTTTCCGATAGCCCTGCCATGCAGATAATCTGAAATAGTAGAAACTAACATTAATAAAACATAGACCGGTTCGCCCCATGCATAAAAAAAGAGACTCCCTAAGAGAAGGAGGACGTTTTTCATCCTCCCGGGAGCCACAAAATACAACATTATTACAATAGGCAGAAACCGAAACAAAAATAAGGTGCTGCTAAAAACCATATCCTATCCCCCAAGAACAATGTGGTTCTTTTCCTGTTTTTACTGAGTAATCGCTTTCTCCAATGCTTCGATTGCAATTGCATTCTGTGCCTGACAATGCTTGATTACTTCTGCGTCACCTTTTTCCAGTGCATTCATTACGTCTGCCCCAAGCTGTACGAAACATACATAGTTGCCAAAGGTCTTCACTTCAGATGCCTGAATCTTACCAAGGTTCATAGGATACTGCATGGTATCATTTACAAGGTTATCTCTGTACGCATTCAGTACGCCTTCCACTGCTTCAACCTGACCTTCTTTTGCCTTGATAACAATCAAAGTATCTACGTTGGTGCTGATCATAGGCATTTCACCAAAGAATTCCTCATACATATCTGTGGTCAGACCAAAGCCTTCCAGAAATTCAGCCGGAATTTCCATCTGAGGCCAATAGTTTTCACCCATTGCATCTACAACAGCCTGACGTACATCTGTCATTGCAACATCATATACAGCTTCTGCACCCTGCTCGTTGCTCTGTCCCACGTTTTCATTGTTGTTGCCGCAGGCAATCAAACCGAAGCTCATTGCCATGGTAAGTAATAATACTGCTAACTTTTTCATTTTCAAACTCCTTCCGCTTACCTTGGGTAAGCTAACAAATCTATTTTTGCGTTACGCACTGACTTTAGTATACCTGATTTTTAAAATTTGTAAACAAAATCCTTCTTAAGTTTTTATTATCAAAAATTAAGAAAGTAATGACAGCTTTCCAAAATTCATGTATACTCCTATAAAGAACTTAACATTTTGGGGAGGAAAAATCAATGAGTATTTTAAATGTGGAGCATCTTACCCACGGTTTTGGGGATCGGGCTATCTTTCAGGACGTATCCTTCCGGCTTCTGAAAGGGGAACATATCGGTCTGATCGGGGCCAACGGCGAGGGGAAATCTACCTTTATGAATATCATCACCGGGAAACTTGCGCCGGATGAAGGCAAAGTAGAATGGTCGAAAAATGTTCGCGTGGGTTATCTGGACCAGCACACGCTGCTGCAGGCAGGCATGACCATCCGTGATGTGCTTGCTTCTGCCTTTGACTTCTTATACGAAATGGAAACCCAGATGAACGAGCTCTGTGATAAAATGGGGGACTGCACTCCCGAAGAGCTGGAAGAATATATGGAAGAGTTCGGTACCATTCAGGAATTGCTGACCGTACATGGCTTTTACCTGATTGATTCCAAGGTAGAGGAAGTGGGCCGCGCTTTGGGCCTGACGGAAATGGGTCTGGACAGGGATGTTACAGAACTAAGCGGCGGGCAGCGTACCAAGGTACTGCTGGGCAAGCTTTTACTGGAGAAGCCGGACATCCTGCTGCTGGACGAGCCTACCAACTATCTGGACGTGGAGCATATTGAATGGCTGAAGCGCTATCTGAACGATTACGAGAATGCATTTATCCTGATCAGCCATGATATTCCGTTCTTGAACAGTGTTATCAATCTGATTTACCATATGGATAATCAGCAACTTACCCGATACGTGGGGGACTACGATAAATTTCAGGAAGTTTATGCCATGAAGAAGGCGCAGCTGGAGGCTGCCTTTAACAGGCAGCAGAAGGAAATCGCGGATCTGAAGGACTTCGTTGCTCGAAACAAAGCCCGTGTAGCTACCAGAAACATGGCCATGTCCCGCCAGAAAAAGCTGGATAAGATGGAAGTCATCGAGCTTGCGGGCGAGAGGCCAAAGCCGGAGTTTCATTTCAAAGAAGCCCGTACCCCCGGCAAATATATTTTTCAGACAAAGAACTTGGTAATTGGCTACAGCGAGCCGCTGTCCGCTCCTTTGAATCTGGAAATGGAGCGTGGGCAGAAAATCGTTCTTACCGGTGCGAATGGTATCGGTAAGACTACATTATTAAAGAGTATTCTGGGATTGATCCCACCTATTTCCGGCAGTGTCCAGCAGGGCGATTATCTGCACATCGGCTACTTTGAGCAAGAAATGAGCCGGGATGTGAATACCAGCTGTATAGAGGAAATCTGGAATGAATTTCCGGCATTTACCCAGTACGAGGTACGTTCTGCTCTTGCAAAATGCGGCTTGACAACCAAACATATCGAAAGCAAGGTCAAGGTATTGAGCGGTGGTGAGCAGGCCAAGGTACGCCTCTGCAAGCTGATCAACCGGGACACCAACGTCCTGCTGCTGGATGAGCCTACCAACCATCTGGATGTGGACGCCAAGGAAGAGCTGAAGCGTGCACTGAAAGCCTACAAAGGCAGTATCCTGATGGTCTGCCACGAAC